>AGIF02000001.1:0-304109 GCA_000227505.4 gamma proteobacterium HIMB55
GGGCCCAGTAGGACTTGAACCTACGACCAATCGATTATGAGTCGACTGCTCTAACCAACTGAGCTATGGGCCCCAGAAACGCAAGTGATTTGCGGGCGGCGAGTGTACCACGGCGAAATCTGAAAAAGTCGGAACGATGCGCTTTTCTCAGATAAGCTCCTTTCTCAAAAACGACTACCGTTAGGTGTGCAGATAGTGGTACGTTGCGCGGGATTTTCTTAATGCAAAAATAAGCGGGTAATAATGAAACGTTTAGGGAAATGTCTTTTAGTCTTAATCATCGCCAGCTCGGGGTTTGTCTCGTCATGTGCTGTTAGCGACTTTGATCTCGAGCGCGAGGTGTACGAGCGACAGATAAAACAAGTGCGCTTGGGCATGTCATTTGATGAATTTCAGAACCTATTTCCGCAACGCATTTCGCGCGGTGCTAATAAAGGCGATTTCGGTACCTTGGCCGCGTATGAAGTGGCATACGCGTATTACTCATTTGCAGCGACGGGTGTGCAGCGGCGCAATACTTTCACCGGCACTGAGCGAGTGGTTACCTGGTTTTTCTTTTTAGACGATCGCCTCATCAAAACGGGCAGTGTTGATGCATGGCCCACTGAGGTGGAGATTCGAGCTGCTCGCTAAAACGCTTGGTTTTAGTGGCAGCTCTTGCCCTGACCAGCCTTATCCCTTTCGAGTTGCCATCCATGCTGCTGCGGCTTTTTGCTGAGCCATAGTGGCGGCGAAAACAGTGAGCTTAGGATCTGTAGACCCTGTTCGGCCAATGTTGGCTATCTGCTCATAAAACCAAAATTGCGTCGCGAACGAGTTGATGGTCCGTACGGCGTTGAACCGCGTGAGCCACATCAACCAACTGGGAAGAAGTGAGAGGTTGTCCTCGTATCGAGCAAGTTCGTCTGCCCCGTCGAGTAGTTGGTTGGGACCGTCTGCGTCTACGCAGAGGGGGCGACCCAAGCCAATCATGTCCGCACCACCCGTTTCCAAAACATGATTCATGACCTCTCTGCGACGAAGGCCACCGGTCACCATGATGGGGATGGATAGTTGATCCCGCATGGCCTTTGCGAAATCTACAAAATAGGCCTCACGCGCCAGTGTGCTGCGGGCAAGCGACTGCTCTTCGATGGGCTCAACACCATCAAGATTGAGCAGTCGTGGCTGCTCGTAGGTGCCACCCGAAATTTCCAGCAGGTCAACACCGGCTTCCGCTAGCCACGTTGCCACCGTCAATGAGTCATCAAAATCAAACCCGCCCTTTTGGAAGTCTGCACTATTGAGTTTTACGGAGATGGGGAAGTCTGCGCCGAGCGCCTCTCGTGCTTTGGTGACGATGGCAATGAGTGCCCGTGCACGATTTTCAAGTGAGCCACCCCATTCGTCATCGCGCTGATTCGTTAGCGGGCTTAAGAATTGAGACAGCAAATAGCCGTGTGCGGAGTGAAATTGTACGCCCGTAAAGCCCGCCTCTTTGCAGGTGACTGCGCAACCCACAAACCGGTCAATAACCGACTCGATCTCCTCTGCGGTTAATGCAACAGGTTCACCAAACTGGCTTTGGGGTAAACGCAGGCGGACGGCAGATGGCGCCTTTGGTGCTGGGTTAACGATCTTTTGTGTTTGTCGACCCGCATGGCTGATCTGTGCCCACAAATGATTACCGTTGCGAGTGCCTGCCGCAGCCATTCTTGCAAGTGCTGCAAACGCACTTTCAGAGAGCTGTCGGTCGACGATGACGTTGCCGGGGCGTTCAAGGTGATCACCATCTACCTGAATATTCCCCGAGAGTAGGATGCCAGAACCGCCGTCGCTCCAGATGCCGTAGAGCCGTTCTAGCTCCTCTGATGCAGTTCCGTCTGGATGTGCCAGGCCTTCAGTCATGGCGGCTTTACACATACGGTTAGGCACTACCGCACCACAGGGTAGTGTCAAAGGTTGCTCTAGCATTTTGATCTCCGTTTACTTCTTATTAGGACCGTTACTCGCGGGCCTTTATGTTTCGGACTTTATTCTTCGGGTTCGAGTGTTACGTGGCAGCGTTGATCCTGCAGTAACTCTGCCGATGCTAGATCATAAACGAAATTTTGCCGGTATTTATCCATGAACTCGTTATCTTGAGTTCTGAGACGCTTTCGCTGCAGGGCGCTTAGATATCGGCGAACATCATCTTGCGACTTCAGAATGAGTGGCGGGACCTCAGCAGTGTTGCCATCGGGACTTTTAGCCACCATAGTGAAGTAGCAGGTGTTGGTGTGTTTGCTAATACCCGCTTGCAGGTTTTCTGCGACCACTTTGATGCCAACAACCAGGGACTTTCGACCCACATAGTTGACGGATCCCATGAGTTTAATGACCTCGCCCACTTCTACCGGTTGCAAAAACTCCACGTTATCAACCGAGACAGTAACGCAATAATTTCCAGCATGTTTACTGGCGCATACGTAGGCCACCTTGTCCATCAGCGACATCAGCGTTCCGCCGTGAACCTTGCCACCAAAGTTGGCATAGCTGGGCACCATAAGTTCGATAATGGTGCTTTGCGAGTAAGCGACGGTGTGTCCTTCCACAGTGGATTCCTTGCGAGTGTTGAGCTGTTTTTACCGACCCGGTGGAGGTCTGGATCAGCGCTCGTCCTCACTTGGCGTAAGACCATAGGGTTCGGCAAGCTTCCACACGTGTGGGGGCACCATAGTTCGCAGTCTTTTCGGCGCTGTGCGGCGAAGGTGGAGGATGGACTCAGCCGCTTTCATCTCGAGGCGCGTGCGCGCAAACTCGAGGCCCTTGGGGCCCGTCAGCGGCATGATTTTGCCCACGATAGGGCGCAGCCATTGCGGCATCCTTCGTAGGGGCAGACCGCCGGTTGCTCGGCGTGTATTTTCGATAAACCCTCTCACCGCGGCGTGTCGCTTTCCAGAGGTGGAGGGTGCCTTTAATGTGAGTTCTGAGCGAATTGCATTGAGCGCTTTCTCGCCTTTTTGGTTGCGAACGAGTAGCCACTGATCCCCGCGACCGCCCATATAGCCAACGGTGATGTCTGAGAGTGTATTGACGTAGTCGACACAGGTCCGACAGGTCAGAGGAAAGAAGTCATCTCGTAGGTCAGCAATGGGCAGCTGAAGGAATGGAATTCGTCGTTTTTTGCCTGTATCAAATCGAAGTTCAACGTGGAAGTCGGGCATGAATTCTAGGTAGTTAATTCGCTCGGGGTTGCGATCCAGAAGCGACAAAAATTCATGGAAATTTTCAGTGGTGGTGTTGTCCGAGCAGGGCGTGCCGATGACGACGAGGTGCTCCAAGCCAAGTTCTTTTTCTAGCGAACGAAGTGCATAGATTTGGCAGGGTATCCCGATAACTGCAATTCGCTTATGTCCATCAGCGATGGCGGGTTCGAGGAGTTCGAGGAGCGGAGCGTATCCCATCCGCATACCCCTGCAGCTCGCCATGTCTTGTGCATCGGTAATCAGTCTTGGTACGGGTTTCCATGGATCGTTCGCGTCAGGCCCAACGCACAGAACCGCCGAGACGTCGCCAGACGCTAAAAGCGCTTCCCCTAGTCGTGTGGTTATGCCGGTCCACTGTGCGCCGTTACGTTTCGGTGCGAGCGCCGCTTGGTGCATCTCTTCGACCACGCCGAAAAAAGGTTCTACATCACCTTCGGGTTGTCGCACACGGCCGTGGGTCTGCTCTTCAAGCCGCGCATAGTCAGGGCTGATAAATTGGCAGGCGTAACCACAGCGTCCGGGCTCACTGGTCCGGCTGATACCACAGTCGGTGCAGAGCTTTCGATGCGGTGCCGAATCCTGTTCTTGCACCGCTATGAGGTTCATCCGTCTAAGCCCAGCATGTATTCGGCGACGAGCAAGCGCATGTCTTCAGACACATGGCCTTGAGGTGGCATCGCTGGGAAGTCGGGTCGGCGTTTCACGGGATTGGCAACGTAATCCGCAAGCGCCTGAACGTCATTGCCATATTGCGCTTGAATGACCAGGGCCGGTGGGCCAATCAGCCGCACGTTATACGCGTGACAGCCGGCACAGATGCCGTTGTAAACAACTTCAGCACCACCTGCGTCCGCAGTAATGATGCGAGGATCAGCAGGTGCTTCCAACATTTTGGTGGCGAGCTGGCGTGAGGTGCCGATATCAGTCGCGGTAGCAACGGCATCAGCAGCACGCACAGTAGGGGCATCACAGTCTGCCCACTCTTCAAGTCCGTAGGACCGGTAGGCGTCACGGCGAGATATACAACTGCCACGCTCTTTATCGGCGGCAGATTGATAAGCCAGAATATCTGGGCCCTTAGTGCTGAACTTACTGAGCATTAAGAGCTTCATCTCTCCGTCGGGATCGTTGCCATTGTCGAACATGACATTGTTGCGAATTTCCACGTTATCGGAGTGCGGGTCCGAGCCTTTGTCGCTTGCAACCTCGGTCACAAAATCGCCACTTGTGACGATGATGCCCCCCGTATTGTTGCCTGTGATGATGTTGTCTTCGATAACCACCTGGTCTCCTGACATCACAAGTACGCCTGTGCCTGAGGGAATACCTGCAACCAGCGAGCCGGGGATGGCAAAGTTAGGTGTGTTGTTGTTGGTTACGAAGTTGCGACGAATAATCGCATCGTAAGAAGATTTGATGGGCAGTCCGGGAGTGATGAAGACCAGAATGCCACCGGTGTTATTTCTAGCAACGTTCCCCTCGACTAAAACGTGGCGGCTGTTCTCAACTTCGATGCCTGCGACATTGTCAAAGACTTGGTTGTTGCGCACGTCGATGTAGTCAGACATACCAACATAGATCGCTGCATCCTCAATTTCACTGAGAATGTTGTTTTCAATCAGACCGTTGTGGCCAAACTCAGGGAAAATGCCGTAAAGGCCAGTATCGATAACCCAGTTGTTTCTAATCGAGAAGTTGTTTCCCGACTGCCCCATGATGGCATTGCCTTTGTACTTTGTGATTTTGAACCACTCAACACTAAAGCCGTTTCCTGAATAGAGGATCGCATCGTTGAGAACCTTCTCGCCGTCGAGGTGGGGCCACTCGCCGTCTTCAACCACGCCAACCAGTGAAATATCGTCTTTGTCGACAAACACAGTCTCGTGATAAGTGCCCGGGTAGACCTTGATCGTGTCACCTGCCTTGGCCTTGGTAACGGCTGCTTGAATCGACCCGCCCTCTTTGACTTCTAAAGTAGCTGCTTGGGTGGTAGCCGCTAAAAGCGCTACCAACATTATTGACAGTGCTGTGGTGAGTTTTATTTTCATTATTGTGACCTCGATGTCAGACGCTCACGCTGCTGTTCTTGGTGGCGAACTTGTCGTTTCTGCTGTTGGTGTAGAGAGTGCTCTGCATCACCATACTTTTGTTCCAACTGAATTGCTCGCCCCGGTACCAAACCAGACGGAACTCGCTCGGGTATGGCAGGCATAAAGCCTTCATCGGTCAGAGCGTGGAGGAAATCGACCAATCTGTCGAGTTCTACGTCTCGAAGATTGGGCTCCCAGATATGCCAATGAATAAGAAGGTTCTCGTTCTCGGGTACGGCATGGCCTCTTCCACCGTTGTAGAAGGCCACCGTATCGCGCAGTGTTTCGAAGTTTCCTTGGTGCATGTAGGGCGCAGTTTTTGCGATGTTGCGTAGGCTTGGCACGCGAAAGCCGCCTCTCTGACTTGGTATGCCTGATGTTGCCCCAGCGCCGGGATCGAAGGGCCTACCCTCCGGTTCCGGTACGCCAATGATCGCGATCTCCTGATTACTAAAAAGGGGGGGTGTATGACATTCACCGCATCTAGATACAAAGGAGCGGAAGACATTGAGTCCTTCGAGTTCACTAGGTGAAAGACTGTCATGAATGCCGTGGGCGTAAAAGTCATACCGGCTGTTTAGCGATACTAGGGATGCTTCAAACGCGCTGAGCGCTGAATAGACCTGATCTAAGTGGATCTCGGGTGTTCCAAATGCATCGGCGAAAAGCTTTAGGTAGGTGTCATTACTCGAAAGGTCGGCCAATAATTTTTCAGGTGTGGTACCCATTTCATTAGATGAGTACAGCGGGCCGAGGAGTTGGGTTTCGAGCGTTGTTTTACTGCCATCCCAAAGCAAGGTGTCGAAGAAGCCAATATTCCAAAGGCTCGGCGCTGAGCGTTCGAGCACTGCGCCATTGATGCCAAGGGCACGACCTCGGCCATCCGCAAAGCCATGATCCGGATCGTGGCAGCTCGAACAGGCGACAGTGTTATCGCCCGATAGCACCGGATCGAAAAAGAGGTAGCGGCCGAGGTCAATGACCTCTGGCCTGAAACCATCCCGGATATCAGGAAGACCTGCACGTGGACCACCAACGCCACTGTCGTGGGGTGACGAATAGCTGTCGTAGAGCGTTTGAAGGTCACAGCCCCGCTCCGCTGAGAGCACAAAACCAGCAGGGCACACTTTTGCCAATTCGAAATCGGTGTCCGCGCCATTTGCCAGGGTGACGGGCGCTAGCCACATCGCCACCAGAAGACCTAATCTGAATTTACTCAGCGAGTGAGGCCACATAGGTCGAAACATCGTCAATGAGCTGTGGATCTCTTAGCGCTTTGGCCAAACGCGCCATTTGCTGACCATATCGATCGTCGGGGTGGCCGCCACGACGCCCCTCAGCGAAGTGCAGGTACTGGCGGCTTAGGTAATTTTGACTAAGCCCTAAAAGATTGGGTGCACCAAGCGCGTCGTTGCCTATTCCAGTGGTTCCGTGACACGCGCTGCAATAGGCGTTGTAAAGATCTTTGCCACGCGCTGTATTGCCAGCCTGGATCGCTCCAGCTGTTCTGTTGATAGCTGGAAAAGCATCAATGGCGCTAGTCGCACTGGCCAGCACCGGAGCATCAAGCGATGCGATTGCCGCGATCATTGTCTGCGTATAGCTGTCCTCACTCTTGCGCCAGCCGGCCCAAAATCCTTCAAGTTGCCGTTGGATATACGCCGCTGATAACTGGGTAAGGTTTGGTGCGCCCAAAGCGTCATTTCCCTGGCCGCTTGCTCCATGGCAATGCGCACAATGCGTCTGATAACTGTCGTTTGCAGCCACAGAGGTCGTCATCAGTAATAGGGCAGTCAGGGCTATGCGCAGTAAGGGTTTGCGGGTCATCTGCTGGTTTTAATTCTTTTTGATATCGCGAAACAGTATAAACGTCATAGCGAGGGTGACAAATGATCCACGTCCTCTGGAGAGACAGGATTTGAAATTTGCTGCCGCCACGTTGGCATCCCTTTAGTCATAGCTCTTACCGTAGATGCGCGCTAAGCTCGGAAAAAACCGTAGCTAAAAGAATAATGAGTAAAGCATGGAGTTTTTAAAGCAGACCTGTCGTGCAACGCTGAGGGAAGGATTGAGTGAACTCTACTGCCACGCGCCTGAGGTGGCCGAGGTGTCAGATCGCAAAGGCAAGAGTTTTAGGGATCACGATCTCACCCACGTCATTTTCGGTTGCGATACATCACTCGAGGGTGAAATTTTACTAAAGCCTTGGATCTTATTTGGTACAACGATCACGGTGGATGAAATAAAAGCCTACCAGGCCGACCCCGAGGTTAAGCGTCTCAATGAAGAAGGACTTGAGATGATGGGAGGTAGGCTCAAGACTTATATCTTGGCCTTCATCTACTATTTTCCGATGTTCTTCTGGATCTGGCTGCGCTGTGTGAGAAACATGACAGAAAAGTGGCCTCACTCAGAAGTGACTGAGGCAATGCTAGACACACCACTTGAAGAGCTGCGTCGACGCTACGGAATAACGCTATACCGGCATCGCTAGTGCTCTGAGTGCCTCCCAGGCTTGCGAGGGAGGCTAGAGGGTTATTCGTCGAGGAAGCTGCGGAGGTAGTCCGATCGTGTCGGATGGCGAAGCTTGCGCAGCGCTTTTGCCTCGATCTGACGAATACGCTCTCGAGTCACGTCAAACTGCTTGCCGACTTCCTCGAGCGTGTGATCAGTATTCATATCGATACCGAAACGCATCCTCAGAACCTTCGCTTCACGTGCTGTGAGGCCGCCAAGCACTTCCCTCGTCGCCTCGGTCAGGCCTTCCTCAGTCGCTGACTCAACCGGGCTTGCGATCGTCACGTCTTCGATGAAGTCACCAAGGCTTGAGTCTTCATCATCGCCAATGGGTGTTTCCATCGAGATGGGCTCTTTTGCAATCTTGAGGACCTTTCGTACTTTATCCTCAGGCATATCCATGCGCTCGCCCAACTCTTCGGGCGTTGGCTCGCGACCCATTTCTTGAAGCATCTGACGTGAAATGCGGTTCAGCTTGTTGATCGTCTCGATCATATGAACAGGGATACGAATGGTTCGCGCTTGGTCAGCAATTGAACGTGTAATTGCCTGGCGAATCCACCATGTCGCATACGTCGAGAATTTGTAACCACGTCGATACTCGAACTTATCAACCGCCTTCATCAGACCAATGTTGCCTTCTTGGATGAGATCAAGGAACTGAAGTCCGCGGTTCGTGTACTTCTTAGCAATCGAAATAACCAGACGAAGGTTTGCTTCGACCATCTCTTTCTTGGCGCGACGAGCTCTGGCTTCACCCATACTCATCCGACGATTAATTTCTTTGATTTCAGTCGTCGACAGACCCACTTCATCTTCGATAATGGCAATGCGCTTTTGAAGGCGAACGATATCTTCACGGTAGTTAGCAAGACGCTCGTTAACGTCTGCCTTTTTGGTGGCGCCGTCAATCCAGTCCAGCTTACTCTCAGAGCCTTGGAAGCTCTTGATAAACTCTTTGCGATCCATTCGGCACTCTCGAACGACGAGACGCATAATCTCTCGCTCTGACTCTCGGACGACTGCCAAAACAGCGCGTGGTGTCTCGACCAGCGGATCAAAGACGCGAGGCGTTAACTTAAAGAACTTGAATAGCTCGCCTAGCTTGGCCATTTCCTTTTGTGCTTCTTTGCTGTCGTAGCCTTTCTCTTCAAGCACGTTCTCCGTTTTCGTGCATTGACGCTTCAGTGCAGTAAAACGCTTCTTAGCCTCAACGGGGTCAGGACCCGTATCGGTCTCTTCTGAATCGTCGTTACCGCTGTTCGCATTTTGCTCGGCAATTTCCTGAGCAGACGGCACGTGGTCAGCGGGGTCAAGGTAGCCCACTAAAATGTCTGATAGCTTGCGCTCTTCTTTGGCGACAAGGTCGTACTCTTCACAAAGTCTGCGCGCGACGCGAGGGTAGTAGGCCAATGCAGCCATCAACTCGCGAATGCCTTCTTCGATTCGCTTGGCGATGACAATTTCGCCTTCACGTGTCAGCAGCTCAACAGTACCCATCTCCCGCATGTACATACGCACGGGGTCTGTTGTACGACCGGCTTCGTTTTCGACGGCGGCAAGAGCTGCTGCAGCTTCGGCCGCGGCTATCTCGTCGGCTGAACGATCACCCTCGGTGAGAATAAGTTCATCGGCGTCAGGCGCTTGCTCGAAAACCTGAATGCCCATGTCGTTGATCATCTGAATGATGTCTTCGACCTGATCGGGCTCAGAAATATCTTGCGGGAGGTGATCGTTCACCTCGGCATAAGTCAGATAGCCTTGTTCTTTTCCCTTGGCAATTAATTGCTTCAAGAGTGATTGTTGTTGTAGCGAATCAGACATGAAAGGATCCGGAGTAAAGACGGTCGGAAAAAATTAAGCCCGCAATTATAGTGGTCGCAGGTACAATTAGCCATGTCAAAACTTGGACTTTGGCGTATTTATGCAATTTTGACGAATCCGTCGCTTCTGGGAGAGGTGCGCGTCAATCTCTGCCAGAAAGTTGTCTTATTTCAGTCGTAAGTGACACAAGCTCGCGCTTTTGCTCGTTATTTAACTCGGTGTAGGGCACCGACTTAAGTTCATGAGCACGTGTACGCAACAGATTGACACGCCGATCTCTTGATAATTTGTTCAATATGGCCACTAGGTGCTCATTGATCTCACTTTCGGTATCGATAACTTCCTTGGCTGCAGCGGCGCTGAGTGCCTCACCTTCATCGGTATTCGTCCAATAACCCAGCAGAGCTGCTGTACTCATATCGGGCATTTCTCGTACGAGGGTGACCACTTCTCGAAGTAAATTCGCAGTTCTGTCTGAGCTATCGGGGAGCATCTCGTCCGCGACGAGAAGCGCTGCCGGCGGATGGAGTGCAATCAAGCCAAGCGCTCGCATCAGTACGCCGTCGCTAAAGCCTGTATCGAACCCTGAATCTATGTCAGCAACCCCGGCCATAGCCGCGTATGGATCGGCGTCGTCGTAGTCGCTGGGAGCAATACTCCCAAACTGACCGTATTCATCTTCGTCAGGTGGTGACGCCACGTCGGCATAGGGCTGAGACGCCTGTTCTGCGTTGTTCGGCGTTTCCTGAACTTCCCGCAGGCGACGAAGGCTTTCCACGTCCATATCCGTTCGTTCGGCTAGCGACTTGAATAGGAGGGTTTTGTAAACACCGTCCGGAATTTGATTGATGTAAGGTGCGACTAATTTCGAGAGCCGCGCTTTTCCATCCATTGTTGTCAGATCGATCCCAGTACCCATCTGCTCGAAAAGGAACTGTTCAAGTGGCGCAGCGGTGTCAAACATGTGCTCGAGGTGCTGTGCACCTTTGCTCCGCACGACAGTGTCAGGGTCTTCACCCTCGGGTAGGAACAAGAACTTTACCTGTCGACCGTCTTCCATCATCGGAAGCGCCGCTTCCATTCCTCTGAAGGCTGCTTTTCGACCGGCTTCGTCGCCATCGAAGCAAAACACAACCTGCTCGACGCGGCGGAACAAGAGCTCAAGGTGAGGCTTGCCCACCGATGTTCCAAGCGTTGCTACGGCGTAGTGAATGCCAAATTGCGCCAAGGCAATTACATCCATATACCCTTCGACAACCACAATTCGGCTCAAGTTTTTCGCGAATTTGCGAATGTGGTGCAACCCGTAGAGTTCGTGCGACTTTGAAAATAAGGGGGTTTCCGGCGAGTTAAGGTACTTGGGCTTGCCGTCGCCAAGCACTCTGCCACCCATGGCAATCACTTTTCCGCGCTGATTAACGATGGGGAAAATGACGCGATCCCGGAATCGGTCGTATTTTCGGCCTTTGTCATTCTCAATCAGCAGGCCTGCGGTGAGCGCGTGGCCCACGCTGTCTTCATCCGTCAGCGTCTGCATGAGGTTGTCCCAACCCTCGGGCGCAAAGCCAAGACGAAAATCTCGAGCAATTTCCCCCGAAAGACCTCTGTTCTTGAGGTATTCGACAACCCGACCACGATCTTTGTGCTGGCGCAAGAAGCCTTCATACAACTTTGTGGCGCGCTCCATGGATTCATAAAGCGGTTTTTGATGGTCGACTTGAGGGGCGTTGTCGATCTCTTCAGCTGGGAGGTCAATGCCCGCGGCCTGGGCCAGCGATTCGATGGCCTCACGGAACTCCATTCGCTCGTAATCCATGATGAAGCCGAGCGCATTGCCGCCTGCACCGCAGCCGAAGCAGTAGTAGAACTGTTTCTCAGGGTTTACCGAAAAAGAGGGGGTTTTTTCTTGATGGAAAGGGCAACAGGCAGAGTAATTCTTCCCGGCTTTTTTGAGCTTCACGCGCCGATCCACGACATCAACGATGTCGGTTCTATCGAGAACTTGATCTATGAATGCTTGTGGGAGTCGGGCCATCTTTGGCAGCCTAAGCCGTTGCTCAAGCCGTCAGTTTAGCCTTAACAATCTTCGAAACGGCACCCATATCTGCACGGCCTTGCAGTTTAGGTTTAATTGCACCCATTAAAGGGCCCATTGCGGCCATACCCGTTGCATCGATTCCAGCGAGCGCTTCATCGATGATTGCAACAATTTCGTCTTCGCTGAGTTGCTGAGGAAGGAATTCTTGGATGACTTCAATTTCCGCGAGCTCAATGGCCGCCAATTCGTCTCGGCCTGCGCTTTGGAATTGATTAACAGAGTCTCGGCGTTGTTTGACCATCTTATCCATGATGGTAAGCGCGCGGGCATCATCGATGTCGATGCGCTCGTCTACTTCGACACGCTTGAACTCTGCTTGAATGAGTCGGATGGTGGCGAGCCGTTCTTTCTCCCGCGCCTTCATCGCCGCCTTCATGGCAGCTTTGATGGTGGCGACTAGGTTATCGGCTTCGGACATCTCGCGACTCCGCGGGTATTAATACAAACGCTGACGCTTGCGGTTTTCCCGAGACATTTTTTTGAGGTGACGCTTTACAGCGGCAGCCGCAGCACGCTTACGAACAGTGGTTGGCTTTTCGTAGTGCTCACGCTTACGAACTTCGGCCAGCAAGCCAGCTTTTTCGCATGAGCGCTTGAAACGGCGCAGTGCAACGTCAAAGGGCTCGTTCTCTTTTACCTTGACTGAAGGCATTCAATTCTTCCTGTCTACATTGGGCGCAATAGCGCCGCACTAAAATTAGGGCGCGCAGTATAGGTACGCGAGCAACGTTTTGCAAAGTTTAACAACGTGCTAAGTTCCGCATTTTTCCAAGGACAGCCCGATTTGCGCGTATTAGGCATAGAAACCAGCTGCGATGAGACCGGTGTTGCCCTCTATGACACCGAGCACGGCCTGCTGGCCGACGCTTTATATTCGCAAATTGCCATTCACGCTGAGTATGGTGGCGTCGTCCCTGAGTTAGCTTCGCGCGATCACATAAGGAAGACACTTCCTTTAGTCGACGAAGTGATTGCCCAGGCAGGTCTAACCAAACGGGATATCGATGCGGTTGCTTATACCTCGGGCCCGGGTTTACTCGGAGCGCTTATTGTCGGTGCCACAATGGCAAGATCGATTGCCGCGGGGCTCGGTGTGCCCTCGTTGGGTGTTCATCATATGGAAGGGCATCTGATGGCGCCCTTGCTTTCCGACGAACCGCCGGACTATCCGTTCGTCGCATTGTTGGTTTCTGGAGGTCATACCCAGTTAATCCGTGCCAACGCCTTTGGTGACTACCAGTTGTTAGGTGAGTCGCTCGACGACGCAGCGGGCGAGGCTTTTGATAAGACGGCAAAATTACTTGGCCTGCCGTATCCGGGTGGACCGCAGGTCGCGATGCTTGCGGAAAAGGGTGACCCCGATCGTTTTGCTTTTCCTCGCCCCATGGTTAAACACCCTGGCCTCGACTTCAGTTTCTCTGGATTGAAAACACATGTTGGAACCTGCATTCGCGATCTGAGCGCTCAGGCGCCGCTTACCGACCAGGATAAGGCGGATGTTGCCCGCTGTTTCGAAGAGGCGGTGGTAGATACCCTAGTCATAAAATGTAAGCGCGCGCTTAAACAGGAGGGCGTTAATACGCTCGTGATGGCAGGTGGCGTGAGTGCGAACAAAAGACTGCGAGAGCGACTTCAAGAATCCCTCTCAAAGTTGGGCGCCGAGGTCCTCTATCCGGCACCTAAGCTATGCACAGATAATGGAGCAATGATTGCCTACGCAGGCGCCTTGAGACTCCTCGCGGGAGAGAGTGACGGTAACGCGCCCGAGGTGCGTGCAAGATGGCCGATTACAGAACTTTCACCCCCAACAGAATTTATTTAGTCCGAAGAAAATTGCATCTGAGAGAGGAAGCGACACGATGAAGGGTGTTGTCACGATTAGGGGGTTGGAGCCTGAAACAGTTATAGGCTGTTACGACTGGGAGCGCACTATTAAGCAGCGACTTGTCATTGATCTTGCTATGACAACAGACTTTTCTGCAGCGGCAAAGAGTGACGATTTACCGGACGCACTGGATTATGCGGCGATCTCAGCGCACATTATTTCTTTCGTCGAGGGCACAAACTTTCAGCTGCTTGAAGCACTGTCGGCTGCCATTGCTGTCGAAATTTTCCAGAACTGGCCCGTATCTCAGTTGCGAGTTGATATTGATAAGCCGGGTGCGGTGGAAGCAGCGTCTTCGGTGGGTGTGTCACTGACCGTCGATCGCTCAGATATCCTCTGAGCTAACCGCAAGCCTCTGGCTAGTAGAGGTGGGTGGTCGCTGCGATACGCTTTTGTCGGATGGCGTCTTTGATTGCAGTGCCCTTGAGGCCCTGCGCTGCAAACTCTCCACCGCTGATTGTTTCTGTAATGGTTTTTACTGCTCGTACTCGTGAAAGTTCATCGGCTGAAAACCGTTCATCGATGCAGCCAACCACGGTTAATACGTCATCCCAAAGGGAGCCTTGCCGAAAGGCGTCCAATCGTTCTAGAAGCAAGAGCGCATCCTCAGAAGACGCAGGAGGGCCGCTATCCAGGCTAATGCGTACAAGATTAGACGTGGTCAGATGTCTTTTGGGGATGGCCGCACGGTAGAACAGGTCGGGCAGAAAGTCCTCACCAGTGAGCGCTGCCCAGCGACGCAAGCTGTCATCAAATTGGTCTCGAGCAATGGTCAGTCGCGACAAAGCTCGCTCGGTGAGCCTTAATGGATACATTTCTTCATCGGCTCCGAGCGTATGCAGAAGGCGGAAGAAAACCCCCGGGCTTTGTTCGCAGAGTGCACGCTCGGTCTCGCGCCAAACACGGTCCGGCGCTAGCTCGGCGAGCTCGCCCGTTTGAGTCATCTCACGCATTAGATCAACGGTTTCGCTCGCCACTTCGAAACCTAGATGGTGATAGCGGGCAGCAAAGCGACACACCCGAAAAATTCGTAGGGGGTCCTCAGTGAAGCTCGCCGATACGTGGCGCAGCTGTCTTGCTTCCAAGTCTTGCTGACCGCCATAAGGATCGATCAGTTTTCCTTCTCTTGAGCGCGCCATCGCATTGATCGTCAAATCCCTGCGCTGTAAGTCTTCCTCGAGCGTTACATTGGGGTCTGCGTAAACAGTGAAGCCGTTATACCCCTTCCCCGATTTTCGCTCGGTTCGCGCTAATGCGTATTCCTCATTAGTCTCGGGATGCAAAAACACAGGGAAATCGTTACCGACTTGTTTAAAGCCGGCGTCTAAGAGATCGTGTGGGTTAGCGCCAACAACCACCCAATCAATTTCATCAAACGCGTAGCCAAGTAACTCATCACGAACAGCTCCACCCACGCGTAAAATGGTGATGCCCTCTCTCAAGGCTAATGGTTTCGGAGCGGCCGGGCTCATTTGCACTTACACCGGTGAAAGGTCCGGCTGTCCAGATCGAGAAGGGTCATCTTGTTGCCCCATACACAGCCTGTATCCAGAGCGATCGCGTTGGGTGATTTCGTCACCCCCTCAAGCGAGGCCCAATGACCGAAAATGATTGTGTCTTTGGCGGTGAGGCGATGTTCGTGTTTGAACCACGGCGCTACCTTTTTCCCCTTCAAGGCATCCGTTTTGGGTTTGGGACCTTTGTTGACGAGGTCTAATTTTCCCTTCTTCGTGCAGTAGCGCATCCGCGTCAGGTAGTTCGTGATCACGCGAAGACGCGTCATCCCGGTTAAATCATCGCTCCAAACAACAGGGTCGTTACCGTACATGGCTTCAAAAAAAACTGAGTTGTAGGGACCCTGTAATACCGACTCAACCTCTTTGGCATAGCTCAGTGTTTCCTCAACGGTCCAAATGGGAGGAATACCCGCATGAACCATTGTTACTCCGTGTTCATGATGAGCAAGTGGTTGTTGGCAAAGCCATGATAAGAGCGCGTCTCTGTCAGGCGCGTCTAAAATATCTCCGAAGTTGTCGGACTTGGACATTTTTCTCGCGCCAGCGGCTACTGCCATGAGATGAAGGTCGTGATTTCCGAGTACGACCACGACGCTATCTCTATGCTCGTAAAACCAACGCAGGGTTTTGAGATTATGGGGCCCGCGGTTGATGAGATCGCCCACACTCCAGACAACATCTTCTGAAGGGTCGAATTCAACCCTCTCCAAAAGGCATTGGAAGGGTTTGAAGCATCCTTGGATGTCACCTACCACATAGGTCGTCATTAGTGCACTCGTTGCAGGGCGGGTCAAAGAGCCCGACTTCTCTCATCTGGTCGAGGAAGTGTAGCTTTGCTTGCACGGATCAGGTAGCGGCACGGTGAAATATCATTTGCTTCACCTCTCGGAGAATTCGTGCGAGCAACTACATAACCGATCAGTCAAGGGCACTAGCGACTAAGTTTTTGCCTGCTTAGTTATTAACCCACGGGAATTAGTTGCGTGCGCTACCCCGTACCGGCACGACGTGGTTACGGCAAGTGCATTGAAAGATCGATGAGCTGATCGAGCGAGAGTGTCTCGGCTCTGCAGCTGGGGTCGATACCCAATCCTTCAATTCTAGCGTCATTCATGACGTCTTTAAGATTGTTTCGCAGCGTCTTACGACGCTGTGCGAACGCTATTTGAACGAGCCTTGAAAGCCGCTCGCGAGAACATTCTGGCCGATAAGGCTCAGTTTTTGGTGTTATTCGGACGATTGCTGACTGTACTTTGGGTTGCGGAAAAAATGCTTCAGGCGGCACTTCAAATAGTGATTCCACCTCACAGTCAATTTGCGTCATAACGCTGACCCGACCCCAGGTCTTAGTGCCAGGCGTAGCCGCTAGCCGATCGACGACCTCTTTTTGGAGCATAAAGTGCATATCTTTGATAAGCCCTAAATTTTCCAGAAGCTTAAATATGAGCGGTGTAGATATGTTGTAGGGCAAATTACCTACGACGCGTAAATCATTTGCGGTTTTCGATAGTTGAGAAAAATCGAACTTCAGCGCGTCTGCGTTATGAAGCGTTAAATCGCGATTAAAAAACATAACCCGGAGCTGTGACTGAAGGTCTCTATCGATTTCGATGGCATTAATGGCACAACCACTATCAAACAACGCGTCCGTCAGCGCACCTTGCCCGGGACCGATTTCTACGACATTGTCGCCTTCACGCGGAGCAATGGCTCTCGCTATGGCAGTAATGACGCCTTGGTCGGTCAAAAAATTCTGACCAAAACGTTTCCGCGGTGCGTGCGTGGCCGGTCGGCAGTTGCTTTTTCTTTTATTTTTATTGCTCAACCGCTCACGCCCCGGCTGGTTCAAGAGTAATAAGGTCGGTTGCTTTTATTTTCCCAACCCTTAAATAAGGCAATCGTCGAGTGATCCGCCTTGATCAACATGATTTTTAAATACAACAGGCGTTCTTCCTCGACCAGTCCACTTAAAGGTCTGTCCATCAATGGTGATTTGATATTTGGGTGCGACCTTATTGCCTTTCTTTGGCCCCGTAGTTTTCTTTTTAACCAATGCAGGCTTTTTTGAAGCAACAATATCTTCAGCAGATATTCCGAGCTCGTCCATCATGGATTGAAGTTTTTTAACCGCAACTTCTTTCTTTCGTTGCGCTCGCTGGGACTCACGCTCTTTTAATGTTTTTGCGGCGGCAGAAAGATTTGTTAATGCGCGTTCTACTTGTTCGATGTCGAGCCCTTTAAGTGCCCGATTCGCTGTGGCCTTCGACTTTGCGATGGCCTGAATGGCTTGTGCTTCAGTCATAATAGAGAAACCTTGTTTGTCGTTTTTGTCGCAGTGTAATCCTGTCGCAAATTAAAATAAACTTTTAGTGCAAGTGGATATTAATAATATAAGAAGATCAGGCTTGAATATGCGGACAATACTTTCAATTGACGGCGGCGGTATTCGCGGAATTATTCCAGCATTGGTACTCGATTACTTGGAGCAGCAATCTAATAAATCAACGTCGGAGTTATTCGATTTATCTGTAGGTACATCATCGGGCGGCATTATTGCTTTGGGCCTCGCCCAGGCGGACGAGACTGGCAGGCCTAAATATTCAGCTCATGATCTGGTGGATTTTTTTGAGAACAGCGGCAGTAAAATTTTTCAAAAAACTGTATGGCGTAATATTAAATCGGCAGGTGGGGTGCTCGACGAGCGCTATTCAGCGAGACCCTTAGAAGCTGCACTTCGCAAATATTACTCAGACACCCGATTGGGCGAAACCTTAGGCTCGACCATGGTGACGAGTTACGACATTGAGGAGCGTCGGACATTATTTTTGAAAAGTTGGCACCCTGACCATGAAACTGTTCTGTGCCGCGATGCAGCGCGCGCAACAAGTGCTGCCCCCACTTATTTCGAACCCGCGCTGATTGATGTGCAAGGCAGTGAACGAGCGCTGATAGATGGTGGTGTTTTCGTCAACTCGCCAGTGGTTTCCTCTTACGCCGAGGGGTTGAAACTATTCCCCGGCGAACCCGTGGCAGTCGTCTCTCTGGGTACGGGAGAATTGATTCGTCGCATTCCTTACGAGACTGCTAAAGACTGGGGCCAAGCGGGCTGGGTTAGTCCACTAATCGATTGCATGTTCGACGGCGCAACCAAAGTCGCTAACCATCAAATGCGGATGTTTCTCGGGGATCACTATTTTCGGTTGCAGGTCACGTTGGACGAGGCAAATGACGATATGGATGATGCGACTGAGGTAAACATACAAAATCTGAAGCGCATCGCTGAGCGCATGATTGCGGAGAATCGATCCACACTGGATCGCATACTGGATGTTGTTGCTTAGGCGCGATGCTGACTGCAGGTTATCGCTTCATTGATCGCTGCAAGCAGGCTTCCTTCAGAGGCCTCTCCCGAGCCGGCAAGTGAGAGAGCCGTTCCATGATCAACCGAGGTTCGGATGATAGGTAGCCCAAGTGTGATGTTGACCGAGTCCCCAAAACCTGCGGTTTTCAGTACGGGCAAGCCTTGGTCGTGGTACATGGCTAAGACTACATCCGCCGCTTTCACTGCCTCTGAGACAAACGCAGTGTCTGCGGGCAGTGGCAAACTGACCTCTATGCCTTCGCTCCGTGCTGACTCGCATGCAGGAATTAACTCGTCTATTTCTTCTCTGCCCAGATGCCCACCTTCGCCAGCGTGTGGATTTAGTCCCAGCATGGCGATTTTGGGTCGCGAGATGCCATAGAGTTTTGAAAAACTCTGACTGATGATTCTGAGCTGCTTGCATAGCGAGTCATGGCTTATTGCGTCGGCAACATCGCGAAGCGGTAAGTGAGTTGTCGCAAGTGCCACCTTGAACTGTTGATTAGCTAGCAGCATGACCACATCGTCGCAATGAAAGAAATCGGCGAAGAACTCAGTGTGGCCTGAGAACGGAATTCCACTGTCGTTGATAATGGATTTCTGCACGGGAGCGGTGACGACTGCGTCATACAAACCATCTCCTGTCAGCTCTGCAGCCATCGTCAAGGTTGAGACGACATAAGGCGCGTTTGCCGCGTTCAAGGTACCTGGTGCGACGGCTTGTACACATGGAGTGTGAAGCACCTGAAGGCGGCCAGGCGCGTGCGGTAATACGTCCTCAGGCTTTTCCAAGCGATGAATATCGCACGTCACGCCCAGAAGGTCAGCGCGATCTCGCAAGACGCCGATGTCCCCAATTACCGCAACACTTGCGGCGAGCTCGAACTGGAGCGCGCGCAGTACGACGTCAGGTCCTACTCCCGCCGGTTCACCCGCGGTAATGACAATGCGGGGCTGGCTCATGACGGATCCATACTTTACTTGATATCGACAAAGGCCTCTTCGCGAATCTCTCTGAGCCAGTTTTCAAGCTCTTCTTCGTATTTAGATTCTCGAAGGAAGTTGGCCACTTGGTTGCGACGAACCTGCTCAGCGAAGTTCTCCGTACGGCGATCTGTCACTTCCAGAATATGCCAGCCGAACTCACTGCGGACGGGGTCTGTGATAACGCCGATTTCTGCGCCAGCCATTGCAGTTTCAAACTCTGGCACCATCTGACCCGGGTTCGTCCAGCCCAGCTCGCCGCCTTCTTGCGCAGAGCCAATATCGTCAGAGTGTTCTTTCGCAAGCTCAGCAAAGTCCTCACCGGATTCGATACGCTGCTTTAACGAGGCGATAAATTCGCGTGCGGCGTCATCATCTAGCACTTCGTTGGGCTTGACTAAAATGTGGCGGACATTGGTTTGCTCTACCAGTCGCTCGATACCGCGGGCCTCAGCAAGGTGCACCAGGTGCAAGCCCGAGCTTGATTGGACCTTGCCCGTTTGTCCGGGCTTAAGGCTGGGGACGATCTCAGAGAACATACTGGGGATGTCGCTAAGCTTGCGCCATCCAAGATCTCCACCACGAAACGCATAGGGCTCGATAACGCTCACGGCTTCCGAGAAGTCGGCACCTGCAAGGATGTTTGCAAGCACACCATCGACAAAATCTTCTTTAGCGGTGCGCTCGTCCTTGCTATCAGAGCGCGATACCGAGACAAGTGCCTGAATCACCCGATACTCAGGCTCGATCATCGCCTCGCCTTCCTCGGTCGCCATGAAGTTGTCGATCTCGCGCTCTGTGATATTGATGTCACGCATCACGCTACCTTGTTGAACGCGTTGGATCGCGAGTTCGTCCCTCAAGGCTTCGCGCATTTGTAAGTAGCTTTGACCATTTTGCGTTAATGCGTCTCTGAACTGCTCTAGCGTTAGTCGGTTTTGTGCGGCGACCCGCGCCATGGACTGATCCAGCTGTGCGTCGGGGATGCGGATACCGTAGCGATCAGCAAGCTGTAATTGGATGCTCTCTAGAATGAGTCTATCTAACGTTTCTTGAACGAGTGTTTCGTCGTCCGGTAATTCCATACCGCGCTGTGTGGCTGAGGCTTTGATCTGCTGAATGCGATCACGCACTTCACTCGATAGGATGATGTCTTCGTCAACGATCGCCACAACGCTGTCGAGTGGAACGACCTGCGCATTGGCGGAGAGCGCAGCGGAGAATGCGACCGCGCAAATTACGTGTTGAAAAAACTTACCGTGTAGCATTGAAACCTCTAATCATGTCTTGCATGAGATTGTCGACTCTCCGTCCAAAGGAGCCTAACCCCTTTAGAACGAACTGGAATTGGAACGCACGATCGCGTCTTAGTTCAGGTTCTGGAATAAAAACATTCGTATCTCGCAAAGCGTCGAGATAACTCACGTAGAGGAATCGCGCGCGCCAGCAGCAGCCATCGTACTCGACACCAATCATATCTTCCACGCTGCTATCGATTTCAAGCGAGTATCTCAACGCACCAAATACCCGCCAGTGTTCATCCAGCGGTATGTAGGCAGACGTGTTGAACTGCTCGGTTACCGGGCGTGTGGCAAGTGACTCTGGAGGCTCGCGCAGTGTGTAGCCGATATTAAAGACGGCGTCTTCGATAGGCTGATAGCTGACGCGAATATTCGCGGCATCCAACTCTTTGTCGTAGGCATCAAATAGGAGGTTGCTGTGGATGGACCAACGTTCACTTGCGGTCATGTCTAATGCGAGAGCAAGCGCTGAGCCATCTTCCGTCAATGCGGCGTCGCCTTCCTTCAAGCGGATGCGTTGATCTGTAAAGTTGAAGATCTGTCCAACACTCAGGCTGACTCGCTCCAATCCGGTTTTTGGGTCGATTAATCGTGAGGTGAGCCCCAATGCCAATTGGTTTGCGTCGGCTAATCGATCGTGACCGGAGAATCGGGTATTCCGAAATAACTGGCGATAACTAAATGTGAGCTCGGCGCTGTCGAAGTCGGGGATGCCACTGTGGTCGTCATGGCTTGCATACAAGTAATGCGCGCGGGGCTCTAAAGTCTGAGTGAAAGAACGTCCAAAGAACTCTGAGGACCGCTCAAACGTGAGGCCACCGTCGATGCTTGCAACCCAGGACTCAACGCGTTCGTCTCTCGTTTCAACTTCGCCTGGATCCTTGAGTCGGTATTGAATACCGCGATAACTGACTTGTGTGTTTAAAAAGCCGTAGCTGCGGGAAATTGGAAGCGATACCCCAACCTCATGGAAGAGGCGCTGTCCGCGTACTTTTTCAAAATCCGTATCGAAGTTGGCGGCCTGAATATTCACAACCGGAACCAGCGGGCCCAATGTTCTGTCGCCACGCCATATGGCGCTGACTTGTGGAAGGCGCTGATAGTTATCAGTGAGATCCTCGGCAATTCCCTGAAATTGCTGGGCCTCGACACCGAGTAGCCAATTATCTGCAAGCCAATCCACTCGCGCTTGTTGAAGCAGTGCCGTCTGACGCTGTGCACTCAGTGTGTTGTTTTCCAAATCTTTTAGATAGTCGTTGTCACTTATCTTTGAGAAGTCGATCGATGTCCGCAGTCGAGAAGAGGTGGTACTTGTCTGCCTAACATTTAGCAGCCAACGTGAATCCTTAGCGGGCTCTGAGCTGAGTTGGTCGTCATTCAGGTAGGCGCCTGTGATATCCCAATACCCCGTCTTCTCGCCTAAGTACCGAGCGTTAAGTTGGTGGACGAATCCTCGGTCAGCAATATGGCGAGGCGAGTAAGTCGCGTCATAATTCGCTGCGAGATTGAAGTAAATCGGCGCTGTTACATCGAGCCCACCGCGCGTATCGCTGCTGATGTCGGGGAACAGGAGTCCCGTCTTGCGCTGATCGCTCAGAGGAAATTGGATCCAGGGTAAGTAGAGGATGGGTACACCCTTGATATCAATTCGAGCACCCCATGCCTCGCCCGTATTTGTGATCGCATCTATCTCTAAGCTTTCTGCAGAGACTAGCCAGCTGGGATCTGACGGAGAGCAAAACGTGAGTTCACCATCATCTACCGTCAACGTGCCGTTCGCGTCGCGGGTCACCTCTTCTGCGATGCCGTATAGCTGTTGCTCGTATAGAACAAACTCTGCGTCTGTCAGCTGCGCTTGCTCATCGATACTGTTATAGGTAATCGTATCGCCGTACATAACGATGCCGGGTTCTCTGACTTCAATCGGACCAGTAGCTGTGACTGTTTGCTCTACTCGGTCAATGGTGACGGCTTCTGCTTTCAGCGTTCGATAGCCTTGCGTCACTGTTACCGCGTCGGAGAAGAAAAGTGTGTCATCGGTGATATCGCTGTCACCCGCGCTGACCTCAAGCTCCGATTCGTTGGGTGAAATCGTTCGATCTACATCGGCGAGCGGATCTGTGTATTTCCCGCGACATTTAAGGCAGCGGTCATCTCGCTCACTTTTCGGAATTTGTTTGAGTGGCGTCCAATTGAGCCGTGTTTGCACGCGCTCTTCTTCCAAGGACGCGGCATAAGCAAGCTGGGTAAAAACAACGGGCACGAGTACGCCCACCCCAACGCTAAGGTAAGTGAAAAAAGCGTTAAATCGTTTTAGTGTTTTTGGCACCGACGTGTAGGCTTGCGCTTCAGGTTATTATGCAACGCACAGTGTAACGCGCAGCTCAAGACTATCAGCCGCTTTTTTTGGCAATGCTGCGGATTTGCTTATGTAAACAGGGCTGGAACATCAGTACTTGCTGTATGAGTGAAACTCAATTTTGTGGGGCTCGGGTTTTGAGCAATCGGTAGGGGAGCCACTAGTTGTCATCGCAGAAATTTCTCGCTGAGCGAGCATGGCTCGCTCAATCATTACGCTGTGACGAGGCGGATATCCGCTTTCAGCTCATTGCCGGTGACGCGAGCCCTCGGAAATTTTATCGAGTATCACTTCTCACAGCTGAAAGCGGGCATACGAATGTCTTAATGGTTTCGCCGCCAACGGAAAACAACGAAAGATTCGTATTGGTCCATGGTCTGCTTGAAGCCGCTGATGTGCGTTTGCCAAAGCTGCAACGAGCGGATTTGAGTTTGGGTTTCTTTTTACTCGAGGACCTCGGCGACATCACATTTTGGTCCGCCCTGCAGGGCGGTGATGTCGATGCTTTTTACCGCAGCGCACTTGTTGAACTGGGGAATATGCAGGCGCTTAATCTGCCGCCCGCCGTTTTACCTACCTATGATGACGTTGAGCTTCAACGCGAATTGGATGTTTGCCCTGATTGGTTTTTTTCGCGCGCACTCTCTTTGACAGTTAGCGGCGGCGATACGGAAATATTTAAGCGATTCAGTGCTTGTCTTCTCGCGGTGGCTGCAGAGCAGCCCTATGGATTCGTGCACCGTGATTATCACAGCCGGAATATCATGGTTTTGAAAGAGGATGAAATCGCAATCATCGACTTTCAGGACGCCATCGTTGGCCCAGTTACTTACGATCCCGTGTCGCTGTTAAAGGACGTCTACATCGTCTGGCCAAGGGCTCGGCAAATGGTTTGGTTAGAGCAGTATTGGAAGCTGCTGGTTGAAACGGGTCGTTTAGCGGATGAGTCTTGGGCTGATTTTTTGCGTTGGTACGATCTGATGGGTTTGCAACGCCACGTAAAGATATTGGGTGTATTTTCTCGCCTGTGGCTTCGAGATCAGAAGCCAGATTATATGCGAGATATCCCTGTGGTCATTGAGTACATCCGAGAGGCTTGTGAGCTTTATCGCGATGACTACCCGGCCATTGCTGATTTTTGGCAGTGGTTTGAGACGGCGGTACTCCCAACCGCAGTGCAAGCCGATTGGTATGAAGCCACATGAGACGCGCGATGATCTTGGCCGCAGGCGAGGGCAGAAGGATGCGGCCTCTCACAGCTGACAAGCCAAAGCCGCTGATTGAGGTTGGTGGTAAGCCATTATTAGCGTTTCATCTCGAGCGCTTAGTTGCGGCAGGATTCTCCGATATTGTCGTCAACGCGTCCTATCACGCGCAGCAAATCGTCGACTATTGTGGTGACGGCACCCGGTGGGGTTGTCGCATCAATGTGATTGTAGAGCCAACTCCACTCGAAACAGCTGGCGGCATTTTGAACGCGCTACCCTCGTTGGGCGATGAGCCGTTCGCGGTGGTTAATGGGGACGTGTTTACTGACTATCCTCTTGAACGCCTTCGATTGCACGATTTGATGGCCGATGATGCGCACCTAGTTATGATCCCTAATCCAACACACCATCCCGACGGTGACTTTAAGCTGTCAGATGGGCGGATCGGAGTGGGAAGTGGATCACGGGTAACGTTCTCAGGGCTGTCGGTGATGAGTAGCGCCTTGTTTGCTGGATTGGCGTCAGGAAAATCCGCTCTTCGTCCACGACTAGAGGCGGCTATCAGCTCACAGCGTTTGAGCGGAGAGTTGTGGTCGGGACTCTGGTCAGATGTGGGAACTCCCGAGCGACTGGAAGCCCTAGAAAATTCGCTGCGAGATGGCAGTAACCCAACAAGTTGACTGGCGAGCCTGAGTCTTGCGCTTTACACTAGGCTCGTGTTTTTTTTCGACGCTATTTGCCAGACCTTTTGGGCTGGAGTGTTAGCCTCTCAATTGATTTTCCTTGGATACTGCGATGCGTGATTTTCAGATAGCCCCGTCAATTTTGGCCGCCGACTTTGCACGGTTGGGTGCCGATGTCGAAGCTGTGCTGGAGGCTGGAGCAGATATTGTTCATTTTGATGTCATGGACAACCACTATGTGCCCAACCTGTCGGTTGGGCCCATGGTGTGCAAAGCGTTACGAGATTATGGGATTCAAGCGCCTATTGATGTGCACCTGATGGTGCAGCCTGTCGATGCATTGGTTGGAATGTTTGCCGACGCTGGTGCGACCTACATTACCTTCCACCCTGATGCGTCGACCCATGTGGATCGGACCCTACAACTTATCCGTGATGCCGGCTGCAAATCGGGTCTGGTTTTCAATCCGGCGACCAGCCTAGATGCGCTTAACTATGTGATGGATAAAGTCGACATGATCTTGCTCATGTCAGTAAACCCCGGATTTGGCGGTCAGTCGTTTATTCCTTCAACCCTCGACAAGCTCCGTGAGGCGCGCACGCTTATTGATGAATCCGGACTCGACATACGGTTGGAGGTGGATGGCGGTGTTGGGCCTGCGAACATAGCTGCTGCAGCTGAGGCTGGTGCTGATACGTTCGTTGCAGGCTCTGCTATTTTTGGCAAGCCAGATTACAAAGCTGTTATCGACAGCATGCGCGAGGCGCTTGCGAGCATTGGTTAGGATGCACAATGAATCAAACTGACTATGATGCATTGGTAGCAGCTGGTTTCTCGCGGATTCCAATTACGCGGACGCTGCTCGCTGACACCGAGACGCCGCTTTCGACCTTCTCGAAATTATGCCAAGCGCCTTATTCGTTTCTCTTTGAGTCTGTCGAGGGCGGTGAAAAGTGGAGTCGGTACTCGATCGTTGGGCTTCCCGCTACTGAACGTATAACTGTTCGCGGCAACACGATTTCGCGGTATAGAGGCAATGAGTTAGTTGATTCTAAGGAGTCGTCGGACCCACTTGCCGATATTGAGGCTTTGCACGAGTCGACCACCAGTACTCCCTTGTCTTCGCTACCTGTTTTTCATGGGGGGTGGGTAGGCTATTTTTCTTACGATACGGTTCGTTATGTGGAGTCCAAACTCTCCCAAAGCGCCAATCCTGACGACTTAGAAACACCGGACATTCTTCTCGTACTGGCTGAGGAAGTGGTGGTTTTTGATAATCTCCGTGGAACGCTCACGCTGATTGTTAATGCGGATGCCTCGGTATCCGGCGCCTTTGAAATGGCAAGCCAGCGTTTAGATGAGCTTGAGCAATCACTCTCGGAGCCCGCGGTGGCCCTCGGAAGCTTTGAGCTAGGTTCCACCGATACCAGTGAAATCGAGTCGCGCATCACGTTTGGGACAGACCAGACTACCTTCGAGTCATGGGTTAAAAGGATTAAAGACTACATACTCGATGGTGACGTGATGCAGGTGGTCGTCTCTCAGCGCATGACGCTGCCGTTTTCTGCGTCGCCTCTCAATTTGTATCGGGCCTTAAGGCACCTCAACCCTTCGCCCTATCTCTTCTACCTCGATCTCGAGGATTTTCACGTGGTTGGTAGTTCGCCTGAGATTTTAGTGCGCTCTGAGCAGGGCAAAATCACGGTGCGCCCAATTGCTGGGACTATTCGGCGAGGCGCTGACGACGCTGAGGACCGTGAGTTGGCTGAGCGCTTGCTCAACGATGAGAAAGAGCGCGCAGAGCATCTCATGCTGATCGACTTGGGTCGAAATGATATCGGTCGTGTGTCACAGCCTGGCAGTGTCGAGCTAACGGACAAAATGGTGATCGAAAAGTATTCCCATGTAATGCATATCGTCTCCAATGTGACGGGTGATGCTCGTGAAAACACCACAGCGATTGATTCGCTTCGCGCGACGTTACCCGCGGGCACTTTAAGTGGTGCGCCCAAGGTGCGCGCCATGGAAATTATTGATGAGCTGGAGCCCGTGAAGCGCGGTGTCTACGGTGGCGCTGTTGGCTATTTATCCTGGTCGGGCGATATGGATACCGCCATCGCTATCCGAACAGCCGTGGTGAAGGATGGTCGGCTAATTGTTCAGGCAGGCGCTGGCGTCGTCGCAGATTCTGTTCCCGAGTCAGAATGGGAAGAGACGTTAAACAAAGCGCGTGCCGTTTTGCGCGCGGCAGCCATGGTTGAGGCGTGCTAAGGCGATGGTTAATACGAAGAGTAAAACCGAGGCCTGTTTGATGGCGCATTCAACCGAGCTTTCCATAACAGTTTTAACAACCACTGAGCGAGTAGTGACACGATGAACGCTTCGGCCGCAGAAAACGCCAAGGCAGGTAGCCCAGATATTTTGATGGTCGACAACTACGACTCGTTCACGTGGAATGTTGTTCAATATTTTTGGGAGTTGGGAGCGTCGGTCGACGTTTATCGTAACGACGAAATAACCGTTGATGATATAGCGAGGATTCGCCCTAAGCTCATCTGTGTATCGCCTGGGCCTTGCTCTCCCACCGAGGCGGGTATTTCCATTGAGACCATCAAGCGCTTTGCGGGTGATATCCCCGTATTCGGTATCTGCCTCGGCTTGCAGAGTATTGGTGCAGCTTATGGCGGCGATGTGATTCGCGCGCCCGAGGTAATGCACGGCAAAACGAGTCCCGTCTACCACAATGGTACGGGTGTTTTTGAAGGTCTACCTTCACCTTTTACGGCAACGCGCTACCATTCGTTGGTCGTCGATCCAAAGACGCTGCCCCCTTGTTTTGAGGTGACAGCATGGACGCTCGACGAGCAGGGCGAGCTTGATGTCATCATGGGCCTTAGGCATAAAGAATTCTCAGTCGAGGGTGTGCAGTTCCATCCCGAGTCCATCCTAACCGAGCATGGCCATGACATGCTCCGCAACTTCCTTGAGCAAAGGGGGTGAATAGCATGTCATCGATTGTGCTCGGAGCGTGTTTTTGCCTTAAAGGGCGGTGGAAGGTATGAATATCCAGCAAGCAATTGCGCAAGTGGTCGATGGGCAGTCCCTTAGTCGCGCAGATATGGAGCAGGTGATGCTCGCTGTCATGCAAGGCGAGGCCACTGAGGCACAGATTGGTGGCTTGTTAGTCGGGCTGCGAATTAAGGGCGAAACCATTGATGAAATCGTTGGAGCCGCGAGTGCCATGCGATCGCTGGCGACACCCGTCGATATCGATCGCAATGGTCTCATTGACCTTGCGGGAACAGGTGGAGACGGGGCTGATCTCTTTAACGTATCAACGGCCGCGACCTTTGTTGTGGCCGCAGCTGGTGGTCGCATTGCGAAACACGGTAACCGGTCGGTTTCTAGTTCGAGCGGTTCGTCCGACGTCCTTTCAGAGCTTGGTGTGAACTTGACTGTAACGCCCGAAGTGATCGCTGAATGCATCGATACGCTCGGTGTCGGGTTTATGTTTGCCCCAATGCATCACAGCGCAATGAAATACGCAGTGGGGCCTCGGCAACAACTGGCGATGCGAACTATTTTTAATGTGCTCGGCCCTTTGACTAATCCCGCCGGTGCGCGCCGTCAGGTGCTCGGTGTCTTTAACGCCGATTTGTGTCCTGTCATGGCGGCTGCATTGCAGGGTTTGGGCAGTGAGCACGTCATGGTGGTTCATGGCACTGACGGTCTCGATGAAATCTCTATTTGCGAGCCGACAGAGGTTTGTGAGCTAAAAGATGGAACTCTGAGAAGTTATCAAATTGACCCTAAAGAGTTTGGTCACCACCATGCATCCCTGGATGGCCTGTCTGTGTCCACCGCTTCGGAGTCGGCCGCACTCATCAAATCGGCATTGGGCGGTGATGAATCTGAATCGGCCGCAAAGGCGCGCTCCATCATTGCACTGAACGCAGGTGCTGGGCTTTATGTTGGCGGTCAGGCGTCGAGCTTATCGGCAGGTATTCAGTTGGCTGAAGACACGATCTCCTCAGGCGCCGCCCTTGATGTCATCCAAACCTTTGCAGAAAAGACGCAGAGTGCCGCCGAGGCGTAGAGAGAAAAAGGCATAAATAATGAGAAGCGACACACCTACAGTGCTTAAGCGCATCTGCGATCGGAAGCTCGAAGAGATTGGTGAGAGGAAGGCGTTGACTGATGTAGCCGTTCTCAAGGATCGAGCGTTAGCAGCGGACGCACCCCGAGGATTTATTCGAGCACTCGAATCGCGCCGCGAGCAGGGTGTACCTGGTGTCATCGCTGAAGTGAAAAAAGCGAGCCCCAGCAAGGGCGTTATCAGGGCTGATTTTGATCCTGCGAGCATCGCGGCAAGCTATGAAGACGGGGGGGCGGCTTGTCTCTCTGTCCTCACAGATATTGATTTCTTTCAGGGTGCCGACGCTTATTTACAGGCGGCGCGTGACGCAACAAAGCTACCAGCCATCCGCAAAGATTTTACGCTGGACCCCTATCAAGTTTGGGAGTCTCGTGCGCTGGGCGCTGACGCCATTTTGCTCATCGTGGCTTGCCTTGAAGATGAGCAGTTAGCGCAGCTCTTCGAGGAGGCCACCGCTGCGAGCCTCGATGTGTTGGTTGAAGTTCACGATCAAACCGAGTTGGAGCGGGCGCTCAAGTTAGACATTAATCTGATTGGTATCAACAATCGTGACCTGCACACGTTCGATACGCAGTTAGACACCACGATACAGCTCCTAAGTCACGTGCCTGAGGGGGTTACTGTGGTTACGGAGAGTGGCCTACACACATCAGGCGACATGCGCATGATGCTCGACAACAATGTATCGACGTTTTTGATCGGTGAGTCGTTTATGCGGCAGCCGTCGCCAGGGGATGCGCTTGCGTCGATGGTAGCGGGCGCGCTCGGTTAAGCGGTTTTCCTGCCACCTGTGGGTTCGCGTAGCACCACGATCGTCTTTCCAGCGACGGTGATGTAGCCATCGCCCTCGAGCATTTTTAGGACCCTTCCGGCCATTTCTCGGGAGCACCCGACCAACTTGCCTAACTCTTGCCGCGTCACGCGGATCTGCATGCCATCAGGGTGCGTCATAGCTTCCGGAAGGGTTGTCAGCTGTATTAGCGAGCGATGAATCCGTCCGTAGACATCGATGAAAGTCAGGTCGGCAAGCTTTCTCGTCGTATTTTTTAGGCGTTGTCCGATCTGCGTCGTCAGTGCGTACAAGACATCTGGGAAGCGCTGACGGATAGCGTGAAAATCGCCGTAACTAATTTTTGCAAACTCGCAGGCCGTTCGTGTCACGAGATTAGCCGTCCGTGACTCCTCCCCAAATAGGCCCATCTCACCGAAGAACTCGCCAGGGTTGAGGTAGCTGACCACCATTTCCTGATCCGGTGCTTCGCTGTCATCAACAATCACCGACACCGATCCGTCGAGAATCAAATAGAGGTCTCCGCTGAGATCACCCTGTCGAAACACCACTGACTTTGACTTCATAGTGATGCGCTCGCAGTGAACCAAGAAGGCCTCGGCGTTCGGAACACGTTTGCTCACTAAGTAATTCATGCTCATCACCATAATGTGATTTGATGCACACTTAAAGTAGCATAGCGCCCACAAAAGGGCGGCGCCAACCGCAATCCTCACTAAGCACGGTTGGATTAAGAGTTACTTTTCGGGAGTCGAATATGCAAGGCACAGTTAAATGGGTCGACGACGTGATGTTCGTTGGCGAGTCAGGTTCAGGTCATAGTGTGGTTATGGATGGCCCCATCGAGCTCGGTGGACGAAACCACGGTTTACGTCCTATGGAGATGTTATTGCTGGGAACTGGCGGCTGTGCACTGTTTGATGTTGTAACGATGCTAAAAAAGTCGCGTCAGGACATCACGAACTGCCGAGTGGAACTACAGGCCGAGCGCGCAGACGCAGTGCCCGCCGTGTTCACTGCGATAAACCTTCATTTTATTGTTGAAGGGAATGGCATCAAGGACAGCCAAGTAGCCAGGGCTGTTTCCTTATCCGCCGAGAAATATTGTTCAGCCTCTATTACGTTGGCGACGGGTGGCGTTGAGGTTACGCACTCGCATGAGACTGTTTCACTCTAAAGTCGCCAAGTCAGTCTAAAGGCGTCTGCTTGATCCACAGTTGGCTGTTTAATCTATGGGTGCCTGCTTAGTTCAAGTACGACAGTTCAGGTTGAACACAACCAGGGTCAGCGAGTGTTACGATCAAGCTTCGATTTGGCTTATGCTCGACCCATGGCTTGTGGAGGATCTTGAGATAATTTAGAGCCAGTAGGTGGTTTTGGTCATAACTTGGCTGACGCCTCGCATCGCTCGCTTTAGAGGTGCTGAGAACTCTTGACCACCCTGCTCGAGTGCGTGCGCTCCATGCCGTTCTTCCTCCTCGAGCATCTTCTGAAGCACGAGCTGGGACTTGCGGTCGTCCTCTGGAAGCTTTTGCAGATGCTCTTTCAGGTGCGCTGCCACGCCTTCTTCCGTTGCGTGAACAAAGCCAAGGCTGACTTTGTCACCAATAGCGCCGGTAAGCGCACCCAGAGCATAAGAACTTGCGAAGAAAAGAGGATTAAGTCGGCTGGTATGCGTACCCAGTGCATCTAAACGTTCTTCACACCAGTCGAGGTGATCTTTCTCTTCCTGCGCGGCTGCCAGTAGCGCCTCTCGAGTTTCTTCCGATTTGGCCACGAGAGCTTGGCCTCGGTAGAGCGCCTGCGCGCAGACTTCGCCGGTGTGGTTGATGCGCATTAGGCCACCTGCATGCTGACGCTCGGCATCCGTTAGATCTGCCTCGCTATGATCAGTGGCTGGGGAGGGACGCTCACCCGACAGCGACCCTGTGCCCGAGCTCACCTCGCGCAGCGCGGTATCCACGGTTGCGATCAATCGATCTAGGCTGGTGAGTCGTCTCTGCATATCGGCGTTCTATTTTTCTCGCTATGTTTCTTGGTTTGCAAGGTTAACGTGCTAGCGCCCGCCAACCAATATCGGTTCGATACTTCATGCCTTCCCACTGAATAGATTCAATGGCTTGGTATGCGGCAGTTGCTGCATCACCCAGCGAAGCGCCTCGCGCGGTAACGCAGAGCACGCGTCCACCTGAGGTGACCGTTGTATCGTCGGCAATCGCCGTTCCAGCGTGGAAAACCTTAACGCCTTGCGGCTCACTGCCAAGACCCGCAATGGGCAAGCCAGTAGGGCTGGAAGAGGGGTAATGCTCTGATGCGAGTACAACCCCGATCGTGGCATCGCTACTCCAAGTGACGGTCTCGCTGGGTAAGCGTCCCTTGCAGGCAGCGAGGCAGTGTGACGCAAGGTCAGACTCAAGACGCATCATAATAGGCTGCGTCTCTGGGTCACCAAAGCGGCAATTGAATTCGATCACTTTGGGTGCGCCTGATGCGTCAATCATTAATCCCGCGTACAAGAAACCCCGATAGCGATTGCCATCTGCCAACATACCGTTCACCGTTGGGTGGATGATCTCGCTCATCACTCGCTCGTAGACAGCATCGGTCACCACGGGTGCTGGCGAGTAAGCGCCCATACCGCCAGTGTTAGGCCCCGTATCACCCTCACCAACACGCTTGTGGTCCTGCGATGTCGCCATGGGAATCACATCGGTGCCATCCACCATCACAATAAAGCTCGCCTCTTCACCTGCGAGGAATTCTTCGATCACGACCCGCGCACCTGCGTCACCAAAAGCATTGCCAGATAGCATGTCGCGCACAGCAGCTTCCGCCTCATCGACAGACATAGCCACGATGACACCTTTGCCCGCAGCAAGACCATCGGCTTTTACCACGATCGGTGAACCTTGAGCCTGAATATAGGCGCAGGCCGCATCGGGATCCGTAAAGGTCTCGTAAGCACCGGTTGGGATCTTGTGCCGAGCAAGAAACTCCTTAGTAAAGGCTTTCGAGCCCTCAAGTTGTGCAGCAGCGGCAGAGGGACCAAAACAATGAAGTCCTTCACCTTCGAAGAAATCGACAATGCCATTCACTAAGGGTGCCTCAGGGCCGACAACCGTGAGTTCACAATTATTTTCCTTGGCAAAGCTCGCGAGGGCAGCGAAATCACTCGCATCGACTGAGATATTCTCCAGCTTGGGCTCGGTCACCGTTCCAGCGTTGCCTGGGGCAACAAAAACCGTCTTCACCTGACTTGATTGGGCTAATTTCCACGCTAGTGCATGCTCGCGACCACCGCCGCCTATCATCAATACGTTCATATCAGTGTCTGAAGTGCCTCACACCCGTAAATACCATGGCGATACCCGCCTCGTTTGCCGCTGCAATGATTTCATCGTCTCTTATCGAGCCGCCGGGTTGAATGACAGCTTTGATGCCACGTTCAGCGGCGTTATCAATTCCATCTCGAAAGGGGAAGAACGCATCTGATGCCATTACCGCACCGGCCACTTCGAGGCCCGCGTGCTCGGCTTTGATGGCGGCGATTCGTGCGGAGTTCACGCGGGACATTTGTCCAGCACCCACACCGATGGTGCGCTCATTCGATGCATAAATGATGGCATTGGACTTCACGAATTTAGCCACACGCCACGCAAAGAGCATATCGCGCATCTCTTGCTCGCTAGGAGCACGCTCAGACACAACCGTAAGATCGTCCTCGGCAATAACGTGGTCATCGCGGTCTTGAATCAACAAGCCGCCATTTACCTTTTTCAGATCCCACGTTGGAGAGCGCTCGCCCCAATATCCGGTAGACATAACACGCACATTGGGTTTTCCGCTGGCAGCCTCAAGTGCAGAAGCCTCGATCTCGGGCGCGGTGATGACTTCGACAAACTGTGAGTCGATGATCGTAGAAAGTGTCTCTGCATCGAGGGCTCTGTTGAACGCGATGATGCCGCCGAAGGCTGATTCGGTATCGGTCTCGAATGCCAGCTTGTAAGCATCAAGTAGTGTATCGGCTGTGGCAACGCCGCATGGGTTGGCGTGCTTCACAATGACGCATGCGGGCTGGTCAAAGGATTTTACGCACTCTATCGCCGCATCCGCGTCGGCTACGTTGTTATAGCTAAGGGGTTTACCCTGGTGCAGCGTCGCTGTGCCAACACCTGCTTCCGTGGCATTTCTATCGGTATAGAACGCAGCGTTTTGATGAGGGTTTTCGCCGTAACGCATCACTGATCTGCGGGCAAATTGGAAGTTGGCCGTCCTTGGGAAATCGCTCAATTCATCATCATCGAGACGCTTTCCGAGATAATTGGCAATAGCACCATCGTAGCCGGCAGTATGTTCGAATGCTTTGACGGCCAGATCGAATCGAAGAGCATCTGAGGTGCCTCCATGACCTGCAAGTTCTGATAGAACGCGCTCAAAGTCGCTGTTATCGACCACTATTGTCACGTCGCGGTGATTTTTAGCGGCAGCTCGTACCATTGTGGGTCCGCCGATATCGATGTTTTCGATCGCGTCGGCGAGGCTGCAATCTGGATTCGCTACAGTTGCCTCGAAGGGGTAAAGGTTAACCACCACTAGATCGATCGCACCGATTTCGTTATTCGTCATTACCTCATCATCGGTTCCGCGTCGCCCTAATATACCGCCATGGATTTTCGGGTGCAGTGTCTTGACGCGACCATCCATCATTTCGGGGAAACCTGTGTGGTCAGACACCTCGGTAACAGGTACACCCTCTGACACCAAAAGGCGGCAGGTACCGCCAGTTGAGAGGATTTGAACGCCTTGATCTGCCAATCCTTGAGCGAAGGGGACAACGCCGGTTTTGTCGGAGACGCTAATTAACGCGCGCTTAATGGGGGCGATTCTCGCCTCGGTCATAATGGTTTCCTTACCTTGCAATTGCTTTGCATCGTGTAGTGTCTACTCTGAGTTTATTAGGTGTTAGAGCAGATTGTGTTGCCGTAATTTTTTACGCAGTGTGCCTCTGTTAAGGCCGAGTAATTCAGAAGCACGGCTTTGATTGCCTCCGCAGTACTCTAAGACTACGCGAAGAAGCGGCTCCTCGACTTCCGAAAGTACGAGGTTGTAAAAGTCTGTTGTGTCCTCGCCGTCGAGTGTTTCCATGAACTCTCGCACTGCGATTTCAACCGAATGCCCTAGGCCACCCTCGCGCTGACGCCCTTGTGATTTCGTCGTTTCATCTGTCATGCAGCGATTTTCTCCTCTGACGCTACTTTGCGATGAGGGCATCGTGCTTCATAGGATTCAATGGTTGTCAGGATTCTGCTGGATTCCTCACTGAAAAACTGCTCCTGTGCGTCCTGTGAAGCAAGGGCGTTGAAAGCGCGTTTGAAGGATAGATAGTCGTCAACCATTTCCGCTTCGAAAAACCAGCCAACATGTTTTCTCGCGATTTTGAAGCCCATGACTGCACCATGGAACGCGTAAAGTAGCCGACAGTGCTCTCTGACGAGTTGAAGGCGTGCTTCGGCACAAGGACGATTGTCTGTACCGGTGCGCAACATTCCAGCGATCTGTCCGGGAAGCCAAAGTTGCCCTTGTGCGGCTCGACCAATCATGACGCCATGTGCGCCGGAGCTATCTAACACCCTCTCCGCTTTTTCCGCTGAGTCGATGTCACCATTAGCGATGACCGGGATGTCCACGGCTTTAACAATATTTCGCAGCGTCTCGTATTCGGCCTCGCCGTTAAATTTGTCAGCGCGTGTTCTGCCATGAACCGTAAGCATGGTTATGCCGCAGTCTTGTGCAATCTCGGCGATCTCCACACCATTTCTGTTACTGCGATCGACACCGGTTCTGATCTTCAAGGTCACGGGCACCGATACCGCGTGCACGGTGCTTTTTAGAATGTCCGTTACTAATTGGGTATCTGCGAGTAGTGCTGAGCCCGCGGCCTTCTTACACACTTTTTTAGCCGGACAACCCATGTTGATGTCGATAACTTCGGCGCCGCGCTCGACATTAAATTGGGCGGCTTTGGCAATGGCTTCGGGGTCGTTGCCAACCAACTGAACCAAGCGAAGTCCTGCGTCGCGACTGTGAATCGCGCGCGACTGTGATTTGCGTGAATGGACCAATGAGAGGTCGGACGACATCATCTCCCCAACGGCAATGTCAGCCCCGTGTTTTACGGCTAGCTGGCGCATGGGTAAGTCTGTGACACCGGCCATTGGGGCGAGCATTACGGGTAGATCACTTTCAAAGGCGCCAAGCTGCATGAAGTCGTTCAAAGAAGCGGAAAGTGAATAGTGTAATAAAGCCTACTCCAAGGGTGAAGTGCGGTCCGTGGGTAGAATTAACCCTCCTCATGACTGAGATGAGTTCAGGCCTCCGGAAAAAATTATCGAAAAGTCGATAACTTCGGTAAAAGCGCACAGATTAGTCGCGTAGTGCCGAAATCAGTGGACAGTGTTCCCTTGCTGTTGGAGACTCGGCGGTTCTTTCTGGGAAATAGGCGTGGTCGATATGGCCGACATACTCGTGTTGCACGGACCCAACCTCAATCTGTTGGGTACGCGTGAGCCTGATATCTACGGCAGCGAAGACTTGCCCTCGATCAATGCACGGCTTGAGCAAGCTGCGGCGAGCGCAGGCCGCACCTTGAGTGCGTTTCAGAGTAATGTCGAGGGCGAACTGATCGACGCTGTTCATGCTGCGAGACTCGAACAGACACAGGCGATCATTATTAACCCTGCAGGGTTTACCCATACGAGCGTCTCGCTAAGGGATGCGCTCGCGGGTGTTGCCATTCCATTTGTCGAGGTTCATCTGTCAAACGTCTACGCGCGGGAGCCTTTCCGGCACCACAGTTTTTTCTCTGATTTGGCAATTGGTGTCATATCTGGCCTCGGAAGCGCCGGTTATGACCACGCATTGCAATTTTTATTGAACCGAAATCACTGAAACGAGTAATAACAAGAGATTGTAAAGGTGACCTTATGGATATTCGTAAAGTAAAAAAATTAATCGAGCTACTCGAGGCGTCTAGCGTAGACGAAATTGAGATCAAAGAAGGGGAAGAATCTGTTCGTATAAGCCGCAATACGGCTGCCCCGATTGCCATGGCAGCTGCGCCCGTTCCTGCCGCTCCAGCTATGCCAGCCCCTGCGGCGCCTGCAGTAGCGCCTGCTCCGGCGCCTGCCCCTGCTGCGCCCACTGTCGATACGGATAACGCCGTTAAGTCGCCAATGGTAGGAACCTTCTATCGCTCTCCAAGCCCAGAAGCGCCTGCGTTTGTCGAAGTGGGTCAGAGTGTTCGTGCGGGCGATGTCCTTTGCATTGTTGAAGCGATGAAGATGATGAACCAGATCGAGGCCGATCGCGCGGGCACCGTTACAGCCATCCACGCCGAGAACGGTGAGCCGGTAGAGTTTGATCAGCCACTCATCACAATTGCATAAGCGCCACTAGGCGAGGACAGATACCCATGTTGGAAAAGGTACTCATTGCCAACCGCGGTGAGATCGCGCTGCGCATTTTGCGAGCCTGTAGGGAGTTGGATATTCCTACGGTGGCGGTTCACTCAACAGCAGACAGCACGCTTAAGCACGTACGTTTGGCGGATGAAGCAGTTTGCATTGGCCCTGCGCCGTCAACGCAAAGCTACTTACAAGCGCCGGCGATACTCAGTGCTGCTGAGATAACAGGCGCTGACGGTATTCACCCCGGATACGGGTTCTTGTCGGAAAACGCGGACTTCGCTGAGCAGGTTGAGCGGAGCGGCTTTAAGTTTATTGGGCCTCGCTCCGAGACGATTCGTCTCATGGGCGATAAGGTTTCCGCTAAGCACCAGATGCGAAAGTCGGGCGTGCCTACAGTGCCTGGTTCAGATGGCGCATTGCCGGACGACCCCGACGAGGTTATCCGCATCGCACGTGAAATCGGCTATCCCGTTATTGTGAAAGCAGCCGCAGGTGGCGGTGGTCGCGGCATGCGCGTTGTCCATAATGAGGAAGTACTGCTTTCTTCCATTGAAGTAACGCAATCGGAGGCAGCGGCAGCGTTTGGCTCACCGGTTGTGTACATGGAGAAGTTTCTGCAGCGGCCCCGACACGTTGAGATTCAGGTGCTCGCTGACGGTCAAGGTAATGCAGTACATCTAGGTGATCGTGACTGCTCTCTCCAGCGTCGTCACCAAAAGATTATCGAAGAAGCGCCAGCGCCAGGCATTCCTGACGACGTCCGCGAGGAAGTTGGTGCAGCTTGTGTGCAGGCATGCATCGATATGGGTTACACAGGTGCGGGAACCTTCGAGTTTCTTTATGAAGACGGGCGCTTCTTCTTCATCGAGATGAATACCCGTGTCCAGGTTGAGCATCCCGTTACCGAGATGATCACCGGTATCGATATTGTGAAGCAGCAGCTATTGATTGCAGGTGGAGAGAAACTCTCGATCAAGCAGAGCGACATTGCCTTCAATGGTCACGCCATTGAGTGTCGTATCAATGCGGAAGATCCAAGAACCTTCATGCCTTCACCCGGGCTTATCAAGACCTTCCATGCACCCGGTGGCCATGGTGTTCGTGTTGATTCACACATCTACAGCGGGTATCAAGTACCGCCACATTACGACAGTCTCATAGGTAAGTTGATTACTCACGGTGATGATCGTGAAATCGCGCTGAAGAAAATGCGTCAGGCGCTCGACGAGTTTGTTGTTGAAGGCATTCGCACAAACTCAGCACTGCACCGAGAGCTCGTCGTAGACCCCTCGTTTGTAGCGGGTGGAGTGAGTATTCACTATCTCGAGAGTAAGCTGGAACACGAGCATTGAGTTCGGATGACTGGCAAGAGTGGGTTTTAGAAACCCACTCTGACCGCGTCGAATTACTCGAAGATTGGTTCTTTTCTCAAGGTGCGCTGGCGGTATCCTTGGAGGATAACGCCGACGAGCCCCTACTTGAGCCCGGACCCGGTGAGACCCCCGTTTGGCAGAATGTGAAGGTCACGGCACTGTTCGCCGGTGACGTCGACTTGGAGCCAATCAGAGCAGCGTTACCCACAGAGTTACTCGCTGAAAATTCGCGAAGCGATATCACAGCGCTTCCCGATCGCGCCTGGGAGCGTGTTTGGATGGACGAGTTTTCTCCTATTCAAATGGGACCTCGCTTGTGGATCTGCCCTAGCTGGACAGAGCCACCTGACAGCAGCGCAATTAACGTGTATCTCGACCCAGGCTTAGCGTTCGGCACGGGCACGCACGCGACGACAGCAATGTGTCTGTCTGCACTCGATAATGCAATCGTCGGTGGCGAACAGGTTGTCGATTTCGGGTGTGGCTCCGGTATTTTGGCGATAGCTGCATTGCGATTAGGTGCTGCTTGCGCCTTGGGTGTCGACAATGACCCGCAGGCAATCACAGCCACCCGCGACAATGCAGAGCGAAATCATATTAAGCCTGACTCGATCGAGGTTGTGTTACCGGGGAATACGGCTATCAGTACCTGGACCAATCACTCAGATCTCGTAGTAGCCAATATTCTCGCTGGGCCTCTGCTTGTCCTCGCAGATGAGCTCATGGAGCTAATGAAGCCAGGTGGCAAACTGATGCTGACGGGAGTTCTGTCTGAACAAGCGCCAGAATTGATCGCACGCTATGCATCGGTGAATCTTGAGATCAGTGAAACGCGAGACGGATGGGTTTTACTGACCGGACAAAAAGCGGGTTAGCCCTGAGCCAGCAGCTCGCGTAGGTCAATTAGCGCAGCATTGGCACGTGAGAGGTAGCTCGCCAAAACCAGTGAGTGATTTGCCCATATGCCAAATCCTGAGCCGTTGAGAATAACGGGGCTCCAGACGGTTTGTTGGGTTGCTTCAAGTTCACGAATGATTTGGCGCAAGCTCACTGCCGCGTTTTTCTTCTCAAGAACATCGGCAAAGTCCACTTCCGCTGCTTTAAGGAAGTGAATCAGCGCGAAGGCTGCACCACGTGACTCGTAATAAACGTCATCGATCTCATCCCAAGGCGTCTTAACTAGCATTTCCGATGTTGATGAGGTTGACTGCCGAGCAGCGCTGTCGCCTGCAAGATCGGTGTTAATTCGTTTCTGACCCACACTTGCAGATAAGCGCTGTGAAAGGCTGCCCAGTCGCTTTTCAACTATCCCGAGCCAATAGCTCAAGTTGTCTGCGCGCGCATAAAACTGTGCGCTGTCCTCGCCTTCAGCGGGCAGCCTATTGAGATAAGCCTTCAGATAGCGCCGGGCATCTCTATATTCTGATTCCGTCGCCGGGAGCGCCCAGCTCGAATTTTGGAAGTTTATGCGTGGCTCGGCGAGCGTTAAGTCAACGTCTTCTTGGGACTGCGACTGCGAACGACTTAGAACCTCTCGCAGTGCTCGGGCGAGATCACGAGACTGGATGAGCGCGCCATATTCCCAGTTAGGCATGTTATCCAAAAGGCTTCCCGGAGGCGCTATGTCATTACTCGTGTAGCCGCCGTTTTTCTCTAACAACAAGCGCGTGACTTCCAGCAGTGCGGCGGTCGTCGCTGCACCTGTAACTGACTGATCGGCACTATTAAGATAGGCAGCACGGTTTTGCACGACATCAAAAGACTTAGGCGGAATGCTCCAATAGATACACAAGCCCAAAATGAGCAGCGCATAAGAGCCTAGAACAGCGAGAACAGCACGTCGTCCACCGCGGCTCTGAATCAAACCGAGTGATTCGCTCGAGGGAAGCAAGCTGGTTAATCTTGCCTTGAGCGCCGCTACCCGTTCTTTCATTGTCATTTAATTAGCCGCCTTATGGGTCGCATTTGATGACGAAACGCGTCCCGCGTATTGGCCTCAACCGATACCCTAGTTCAGTGCCCGTTCTTTAGTGTTTGTGCCCCATCGTCTTTCGCTTTGCGATTGGAAAGGCGCTACACATATCTTCATTGTTCTTTAGCTTGAAGCAGATGTCGATCGATTCTCCCTCAACGAGTGGTGCATCTAACTTCATCAACATAACGTGCATGCCACCCGGGGTGAGCTCGACCTCTTCGCCTGGTGCGATAGTCACATTCGATACCGGGCGCATTGTTGAGCGATCGCGTTCGATTCGCGTTTCATGGAGTGAGCTATGAGCCGCGACTTCAGCACTCACACCGATGACAACCAGTGCCTCGTCTCCGAAGTTCTGCAACCGACCGTAGGCTGCCGTCATGCTTTTTCCCGGTGGTGTCTCGCGTGCCCAAGCCTCGGCGACAATCAGGTCGCCTGCAAGCCCGTTCATACTGGTACTCATACCAAGTGCGAGTAGAACGAGTGCCTTTAGCGTTACAAATTTTGACGTCTTCATGATGCTTATCTGGGGTAGTTACTGGGCGTTTTCAATGGCTGAAAGAACAATATCTCGTGTTAAGAGCTGCGGAAGGATCACCGGTTGGCTGCCCTCGCCGCTGGGGTACATAACGTATAACGGGATGCCACTGCGGCCATGAGATTTTACAAACTCGCCGATGTCAGCGTCGTAGTCGGTCCAATCCGCAATCATGTAAGGAATATCGGCCGCTAAGAATGCGCCTTCAATTTCGGGTGTAAAGAGCACAGCGGCCTCATTGGCAAGACAGGTAATACACCAGTCAGCGGTTACATCGACGAAGATGGGCTTCCCAGCGTCGCGGTAAGAGTCGAGAGTTGACGCGGACCACGCGATTTGCCCGTCTGCCAGTGAGCGCGAGCCAGAGCCACGTTGGTTACTATCGCCTTGAGGGATAGCAAGCGCCACTGCGGCAATTAGGAGTAGGGCGCTGACCGCCTTTTTGACAGTGCTCTCTCCATAAACGTAGGCTGCCATAGCCAGCAGAACTAGGCCAGCGAGCGCCAGCGCCATGGTGTTAACGCCCGACTGATTTCCAGCAACCCACAGCAGCCAAACCGAGGTTAGGTAAAGCGGGAATGCCAATACATTCTTCGCCGTTTCCATCCATGGGCCCGGCTTGGGAAGGATTTTTACCGCCGCATTGCTGTAACTCAGAATGACCATTGGTAGCGCCATGCCAAGCCCCAGCGATGCAAAAACGAGCAGCGTAATATAAATCGGTTGTGTTAATGCGTAGCCTAAGGCACTTCCCATAAAGGGCGCGGTGCAGGGGCTTGCAACGACAACAGCTAAGACACCCGTAAAGAAGCTCCCCGCGTCGCCATCCTTTTCGGTCAAGGATTGACCGACATTCATCATCGAGGTGCCGAAGTGCAGGAGGCCATTGAGGCTCAGTCCCATCAGTGTGAACAAGTAAGCGAGTGCTATAACGAAGCCCGTATTTTGCAGCTGGAAACCCCAGCCGATGAGTTTGCCGGTTTGTTGAATCGCTATTAGCACCGCTGCAATCCCAACGAAACTCACAACGACACCTGCCGCGTAAACCAAGCTAGAGCGGCGATGACTTTGGGCATCGCCTCGCGTAAAGCTCAGCGCCTTTAAAGATAGGATCGGGAAAACGCAGGGCATGATGTTCAGAATCATCCCGCCCAAAAGCGCAAATACCAGGGCTGCGATCAAGCCAAAGTCTTCCGAGCTTTCGGTATCCAAATTGCTAGTCCTAAGACTGCTTGAATCAAGTTTGCCCTTCTGAACCTCTCCCGAAGCGGTATGCCACAAGAGGGTTTTTGTCTCAGGCGGGTAACACAGTCCTGCGTCGGCGCAACCCTGATAGGTGATCGATAGCTCGATAAGTTCAGCTGTGTCCGCAAGCTCGAGGCTGGCGTCCACTGCGCCGTAATAGACCTCCACATCACCGAAGAATTCGTCGGTCTTCGCGAGGCCGTCAGGCACAGCGAATGTTAGCTCGACATCACCATCGACGGTGCGTGCTTTTGCATCAAAGGCGTGCCGGTATAGATAGTAATCAGGTGCGATAAGCCATTGCAGCAAGGCTTGCTGCTCGCCGTCACCAATAACGCTGAGTTGATACGCCTCATCGACAGGAAGAAATTCGGTTTGCTGCTGTGTGTAAGCCGACAGCGGGCTTTGCGCCTGCGCAGTGAACGAGAGCGTCGCAAGTACTAGAACAAATAGTGATGCGAGGAGCGCCTGAGGCCGACCTAGCTGCATAGCGAATACCTATTTGTGGTAGCGAAGGCGCGTGCCGTGATCGAGCGAAAGTCGAATCTCTGCAGCACTCAGCTCATCTGGAAAGTAAACGCCCGAGACTTTGGCATCGAGTAGGCTCGCACCCTCGAGATTAGTCTCGCGGAAGTCGATACCGGACAAATCGCAATTCCTAAAATAGGCGCTGGAGAAATCGAGGCCCCGCGCATTCATCTTGCGCAGGTCACGCCCTCGATAGTCGCCGCCAGACAGTTGGCTCGTGTCGAGCGTATCGCGACTATTGTTAAAGCTATCGACATCCTCGTGGCGAAGCATTTGATAGAGCGGATCGCTCTTAACTTCGGGTTTTATCTCTTGATCGCTCATTGGTAATTTCCTTCCACTTCAGGCGTCGAAGTGCGAATTTTTGAGTTCCTGACTATCGCTTAAGCTTAATCGTGGGCCCGGTTGGCAAACAACCGCTGCTGCTGCCTTTGAGGCAAACTCGCAAGCGCCGCGCATATCGCTTCCCCGCCACAGCGAGTAGAAAAAGGCACCAGCAAACATGTCTCCAGCACCGTTAGTGTTTACCGCCTCAACCTTTTGGGCTGCGATTTCGTGAGTTGTCTCACCATCGAATAAAATAGCACCATCACCGCCGCGCGTGATCACGAAGCTCTTAGCAATATTTTTTAATTTGCTTGCCGCTTCGTCCAAGTTCTCTGTCTCAGCCCAGCCGAGTGCTTCAATTTCGTTACAGAAAACGAGGTCGACACCACCGTCGATCATCTGATTCATGTTGTCACGGAAAAACGTGACCATACCGGGATCTGAGAAACTCACCGCTACCTTTGCGCCACTGGCTCGCGCAACGTCTCGAGTTTTGAGTGCGGCAGCATGCCCTGTGGGTGATGTCACCAGGTAGCCTTCGAGATAGACCCAATCCGAAGTTGCAATGGCATCCTCGTTGACCTCTGTGATCGAGAGGGTTTCAGAGACACCCAAGAAGGTATTCATACTCCGCTCTGCATCAGGCGTTATCAGCACAAGACATTTACCCGTTGTGCCAGCGCGTCGCTCTTGCAGAAATCCATGCGACACCCCAGACGCCTCGAGGTCAGAGATATAGATGTCACCGTCTTCATCGTTTGATACAAGGCAGCTCATATAAGTGGGCGCGCCGAATTGGGAAGCCGCTATCACGCTGTTTCCTGCTGAGCCGCCGCAGGCGTGGTTCGCTGTTTTTAGAGGCTCTGCCAGGTGTGCTTTGATTTCGCTCTGACGTGCTTCGTCTACTAGCGTCATCATGCCTTTCTCAATACCTAATTGAGCGAGGTCGCCGTCGCTAACGTCAATTTCGGTATCAACCAGCGCGGCGCCAATGGCGTAAACAAAGTGGGACATGGGGAAACGCACCTGCATTAATTAAAGAAGGCGCAATTATCGCATGGCCTTACCGCTTGTTCACGCGCTTGTCGCGATTGTAAGCAGGAGATATGTCGGCCTGTATGTCGATAGCGCACGGAACTCTCACAGCCACATTGTGTACACTGGCGGCCAATAGGAGTTTGCTGTGTTTCCAACTTTTCAAGAATCCATAGACCGCTTAACGCACGTAGCCGCGCCACCAGCGCCGTTGCCCTCGAAGCGTGCGGCCGTTGTTATTGGTATACGCGATGGATCAGCGGGCCCCGAAATATTGATGATTCAGCGTGCGGTTCGAGAAGGTGATCCTTGGTCTGGTCATATGGGATTTCCTGGGGGGCGAAAAGATGACACTGACGTCTCTGACCAAGCTTGCGCAAGACGAGAAACGCTCGAGGAGATAGGTCTTGATCTCGAGGATCATGCACGTTTTGTCTGTCAATTATCCGATGTGAATACGGGTTGGCGGGCGGATCGACCGGAGATGCTGGTCGCACCCTTTGTCTTCGAAGTGATGTCGCTACCGGAGTTGACGCTGAATCATGAAGTGGCGGCAACGGTGTGGATACCTCTGCACTTCTTGCTAGATGACGATAATCGAGGCCGCCACCAATGGGATTGGCGAGGCGAGGTCCTGGAGTCAGATGCGTTTACCTACAACGGGCATCTGATTTGGGGGCTATCGCTCATGATGATCGATGAATTACTCGAGATCGTGGGTAGTCGAAAGAGTGACTCAGCCAAAGTAGAGCGCGCCTAGTCTCTCTGTTCTCTGGAAGTACATTGTTTCAAATACAGTGATTAGCCGATAAAGCCACTGGGGCTTAAGAGTCCTCGTCGACGTCGCCAAACCCTCGAATAAAACTCCGCGAGTCTTTCTTGAGTGCTTCAAGCTCTGGATCGAGCCGCGCCGCCTCAGTGAGTGATTCAACGGATGCGTTGCCTTTCAGATAGGCAATGACGTGGCCAACATGCACAGGCGACATTTTGGGGTTGTGCGCATAGCGCGGCATGCCAGGTACGAGGTTTCCCGAGGCACGGAGCCCTTTCACAGTCAGCCAATACCCACCGCAACTCGAGAGTTCGTAATCGCCGATTCGCCCAAAGCTAACATTGGGCGTAGAGGGGTTGAATCCATCGTCGGGTATTTCGGTGATTTTCTTCAGCGCGAGAATGTAGCGCTCGCCCGCCTCAAATTCACTGACCTCGGGACGACAGTATTCCCCCGTTTTTAACCAGACGCGCGGAGTCTCGATCCAATCTGGACCTGAGAGCGTCACATCGACTGAGATGTCTAAGGCATTGCCTCTCGGGGGGCTAGCACTTCCCAACACGACCAAGTCCGCATCCGCGGCTACTTCGGTGAAACTGCCTTCCCACAGGCACTCGCAGGCATGGGTATAGGCGGGAAGTAAGCTGCTAATGAATAGAGCGAACGCACAGCTCAGACTTCGATAAAAAATCGAGTTGTCGTTCGCTCCTGAGCCAATCATTTCTCAGCGAGTAAGCGTGCTGCGTCGATGGCAAAGTAGGTCAAGATGCCGTCAGCGCCCGCTCGTTTGAACGAAAGCAGACTCTCTAGGATGACTGCGTCTCGCGACAGCCAGCCTTTTTCAAACGCTGCCTGATGCATCGCATATTCGCCGGACACTTGGTAGGCGAAGGTAGGCACCTGCAGTTCGGATTTCACGCGCCGAACAATATCGAGATAGGGCATACCGGGCTTGATCATGACCATATCTGCGCCTTCACCCAAATCGAGTGCAACCTCATGGATCGCTTCGTCGCTGTTAGCGGGATCCATTTGGTAGGTCTTCTTGTCTCCACCTTTCAGATTGCCAGCCGAGCCGACTGCATCCCGGAAGGGTCCGTAGTAGACCGAGGCATATTTCGCGGCGTAGGACAGAATCAAGGTATTGACGTGCTCACCCGCCTCTAGCGCTTCTCTTATCGCACCGATGCGGCCGTCCATCATGTCTGACGGAGCAACGACATCGGCACCTGCTTCTGCGTGACTCACCGCCTGCTTAACCAAGGCATCCTTTGTGATGTCATTTAGCACATAACCATTGTCGTCAATGATGCCGTCCTGACCGTGCGTGGTGTAAGGGTCCAGAGCAACGTCTGTGATTACTCCAAGCTCTGGCAAAGCGGCTTTGAGTGCTTTAACTGTGCGCTGAACCAAGCCGTCGGGCGAGTAAGCTTCAGCCGCATCTAGCGATTTCTTGGCTTCTCCCACGACGGGGAAGAGGGCAATGGCCGGAATACCGAGCTCAAAGGCTTCACGTGCTCGCTCAGTGAGTAGATCGATACTCAACCGTTCGACGCCTGGCATCGAAGGCACGGCTTCTCGTTGCCCCTCACCCTCGAGTACAAACATGGGGTAAATGAAGTCGCTCGCTGATAACGCGTTTTCTGCAGTCAGGGCTCGCGCAAACGGAGTAGCGCGCAAGCGGCGCATACGTGTAAACGGAAAAGGACCTCTTGGAGTGCTCATAGGTTTCCTCCTACAGCGCTTTGAATGCGCGTCGCGCTGCTTCGATGGTGTCTGAAATATCACCATCGGTGTGCGCTGACGACATGAACCCAGCCTCAAACGAGGCAGGTGCCAGATAAACGCCTTCATTCAACATGAGATGGAAGAATTTATTAAATCGCTCCACGTTGGCGCCAATGACTTGTGGGTACTGCGTTACTTTCTTGTCTTCCGTGAAGAAGAAGCCAAACATGCTGCCTAGGTGGTTTGTTGTAAACGGTATATCTGCCTCGTCGGCAACCGCTTGCATGCCTTCACACAGTTCAGTGGTATGACGGAATAAGTCGTCGTAGAAGCCGGGCTCCGAGATGATGTCCAGCGTCGCCAGTCCTGACGCCATCGCGACCGGATTACCGGATAATGTGCCTGCCTGGTACACCGGTCCGAGCGGCGAGATGTGCGCCATGATTTCTTTCTTGCCACCAAAGGCGCCGACAGGCATGCCGCCGCCGATCACTTTACCCAGGCAAGTAAGGTCAGGGTCGATCCCGAGATGGCCTTGGGCGCAGTGCGTTCCGAAGCGGAAGCCCGTCATGACTTCGTCGAAAATAAGGATTGCGCCATGCGCCGTACAGAGCTCTCGCATGCCCTCTAAATAGCCCGGTTGGGGCAAGATACAGTTCATGTTGCCAGTGACGGGTTCGGTGATAACGCAGGCAATTTCATCGCCAAGTTCATCAAACGCGGCTTTTAAGGCATCGAGGTCGTTAAAGGGGAGAGTCACCGTATGCTGAGCTAGCACATCGGGTACGCCAGGGGAGCTTGGGACGCCAAATGTCAGTGCGCCAGACCCGGCCTTGATTAAAAGTGAGTCAGAGTGGCCGTGGTAACAGCCTTCAAACTTGATGATCTTGTCCCGGCCCGTTGCACCTCGAGCTAGTCGGATAGCACTCATCGTGGCTTCCGTGCCCGAGCTCGTCATTCGCACTTGCTCAAGGCTGGGCACAAGGCCGCAAAGGCGTTCAGCAAGTTCGATCTCAATCTCGGTCGGACAGCCAAAACTGAGACCATCCTGCGCCGTTTTCACCACGGCGTCTCGTACACGCTGATGGTTGTGGCCCATAATCATAGGGCCCCACGACAACACGTAATCGATGTACTTATTGCCATCGGCGTCGAAAATATAGGCGCCGTCTGATCGCTCCATAAAGCGCGGAGTACCACCCACCGCTTTAAACGCTCTTACTGGCGAGTTAACGCCGCCTGGAATGTGAGTTTGTGCACGCTCAAATAGCGCTTCTGACTTGGTCATTGACCATCTTCCCCCGACTTAGTGTCGTTTTCTTATATTGGTTTTGGTTACTTATTTTTCAACTCAGCTTGTCAACCGGGCCTGATATAGACCAGCAGCACGATGGCGAATAGAAAAAGTACCGGTACTTCATTGAAAAAACGATAAAAAACGTGGCTCTTGCTGTTATCGCCACCATTAATCCGCTTCACATAACGTCCGCATTGGACGTGGTAGATCAGCAAGCAGACAACGCCTGCGAGCTTCAATTGCATCCAAAGGCTGCTCAGGTAGTAGTCAAGTGCAAAACTGAGCCGCCACAGGCCCAAGACCACTGCGAGCATCATGAGAGGCGTCACAAATTTATAGAGCTTTCGCGCCATCACGGCGAGCGTCGTCTTTGTAGTGTCGTCCTCTGCCTGCGCGTAGTAGACAAAAATTCGTGGGAGGTAAAAAAGTCCCGCGAACCAGGTCACTACAAACACCACATGCAGCCCTTGAATCCAAAGCATTGGTAACTCCGTGCTGGTTTCGAATCGAACAGCAAGTAAACTACGCGCACAATATCAGATCTTAGGCCTGAAATGATTAAAGTTGGCATTGTAGGAGCAACGGGCTACGCCGGCGTCGAACTCATTCGATTACTGCTGGCGCATCCAGAGGTTGAAATCACGCGTTTGACGTCTCGCGCTGAGGCAGGTGTGCGCGTGGATCGCCTCTTCCCTAATCTCCGTGGCGCTATCGACTCGGCATTCGAGGACCCTGCTGACTCGGATTTCGACGACTGCGATGTCGTGTTTTTTGCAACACCTCATGCCGTGGCGATGAATACGGTTCCCGCACTTATCGAAAAGGGCAAAAAGGTCATTGACCTGTCAGCGGACTTTCGGCTCGAAAATATTCAGCAGTGGGAATCTTGGTACGGTGTTGAACACGTTGCCCCTGACCTCGTTAAGCAAGCGGTTTACGGTTTGCCGGAGTTGAATCGTGAGGCTCTGCGCTCCGCCCAGTTGGTAGCCTGTCCCGGCTGCTATCCAACGGCCGTACAACTTGGCTTCATGCCACTTCTGCAATCGGGCGTTATCGATCAATCAAGTTTGATCGCTTCGTGTGCATCGGGAACCAGTGGCGCCGGGCGTAGCGCTAAGATCAACTTGCTACTCACTGAGGCGACTGAGTCGATGAAGTCCTATGGGGTTTCGGGCCACCGCCACTTGCCCGAGATGGAGCAGGGTCTCTCTCGAATGGCTGGCTCTGAGGTCAAGTTGACGTTTGTTCCTCATTTGGCACCCATGGTGCGCGGTATTCACGCAACGCTTTTTGCGAAGTTGACCAATACGTCAGCGGATTTGCGCGGTATTTTCCAGGACTGTTACTGCGATGAGCCGTTTGTAGTGCTTACCGATGGTGACTACGAGCCGGAGACGCGACACGTCGCCGGAACAAATCGCTGTGAGATCGATGTGACGCGACCAGAGGGCGACACTGTGGTGGTTACCGTAGCGATTGATAATTTGGTGAAAGGTGCTTCGGGTCAGGCTATTCAAGCGATGAACCTGATGCATGGCTTCGACGAGACATTGGGACTCGAAAGCCCCGCGGTAATTCCCTAAAAGTATGTCTCAGGCCGACATCAAAACCGTTGTTAAGCGAGTTAATTTAGTTCGACAGCGCCAGCTCCGAATTGCCGTCTTCTCGTTGGTCGTGATCGCGACGGGTGTTGTCTATTACCTCGGCTACCAAAATGGTTTTGATGATCGCGTGCCGCTGGTACTCGACGAGGCGGGTCTCAAGGCGCGCATTTCGAAATTGGAGACGCGTCTGTCGGTAGAGTCTGAAACCTTGAGTCGGTTACGCGAAGAGCTGGCTAACAAAGAGAATAAAGTCGGCGATTTAGAAAGAGAGTTAGTCTTCTATCGGGACATTATGTCCTCTTCTGAGGATGTCAGTTCGGTGAAGGTGAGGGAGCCGGATTTCAGCTGGCGACCCGAGTCGCGCGAGCTAGAGTACCGAGCGGTGGTGCAGCGCCTCGCGCCGGGAACGCAGTCCTATCAGGGACAAATGAAAGTGGAGCTCATCAATTTAGAAGGTCGGGCTTTGGATGCTGCCTATTTATCAACCCCTACTCACACGATTGGATTTAAATATTTTCAGCGGATATCTGGCATCATAACGGTGCCAGAGGGTTTCGCGGCTTCCGAAGTCCGCTTCAGCGTAAAACTATCGAAGCCGCGCAAGCGAAGCTATGAACAAAGATTCGCATGGCAGGAGACGCCAGCGGATAGTGAATGATTGCGAGTGCCTGGCTGCAAGTACGTAGGCGGCGTTTAAAAGTGCGACCGTAAGTGGGTTAAAAGCTTGAAAAAGCGAAAGAAAGGGCGCATGTATACCCCATCGAGGCGGATCTGCTTGGTGCGTAGCGGTTTTAGACAGTGATCGAAAGCAAAAAAGAGTGGAATGAGGGGATAGGAAAATGAGAAATAAGCAATCGCAAATGCCTAGTGCTACAAGTGGTAATACAACACTCATTTCAGCGGGAACGACTGTGACGGGCGATATAAGTTTCTCAGGTAACCTCGATGTTGAGGGGAAAGTCATCGGCTCAATCAGTGCCGAGCCCGGTGCGTCTGCGCTGCTACGTGTTGTAGCGGGTGGCTCTGTTGAGGGTGAGATTCGCGTGCCCTCGGCGTCAATCAGCGGTTCCGTTAAAGGTAATATCTACAGCGCGGAGAACCTCGAGCTTACGAAAGGCGCTGTGGTTGCTGGCGATGTTTTCTACAATCTCATTGAAATGTCGATGGGTAGTAAAATCGACGGAAACCTTAAGCATTCAACCGCGTCAGCCAAAGTCGAGCCAATCAGCTCGGTAACGCCGCCGACGTCGGTTGATAAAGCCTAGGCTTGGAGCATTTATGTCGGTCGTTGCAGGATTTGACCCCACTGAAATTCGTCTCTCTGACAATGCAGTCAACAAGCTGCAGGTGTTAATCGCAGAAGAGGAAAACCCGTCGCTGCGTTTCCGGGTTTACATCACCGGTGGTGGCTGTTCGGGGTTTCAGTACGGCTTCACATTCGATGACAACACCGCTGAGGACGATTGGGTCATCGAGCGAGAGGGCGTAGCAGCATTGATCGATGCGATGAGCTACCAGTACCTCATGGGCTCTGAGATTGACTACGTCGAGGGTCTCGAGGGTTCCAAGTTTGTCGTTAACAATCCCAACGCGACCACCACCTGTGGCTGTGGCGCGTCTTTTTCAATCTAGACCCTAAATCTACTGGCGCAATCTTGCGCCTCAATAAAAACCGTTAGTCGAGACCCCTCATCACGATTTCAAATCGATCTTGGTTAGGATCTCAGTGCGGTCGGATCGACCTCAGGCCGCCATTCAGAGTGGGTAATTAGCCGCTTGTTCGTCATCGAGTCCGAGATTCCTATCTGGTTGGTAGCTCACTCGTTTCGAGCGCGATAAACGCGGGATTCAAGCAGGAAAAATAACGCCTAGCACACGATCGCCACGCGCACCGGTGACGTTGGGTTCGTTTCCCGGCTGTCCTGCGAGACATTGCCTGGCAAGCCAAGCAAAGGCCGTTGCCTCCATGTAGTCAGGGTGAACGCCTAGCCTGTCTGTCGGCTCGACAGATACATTCCCCAGCAAAGTTTGCAGACGCTCCATCAGAAGGGTGTTGTGTCTGCCGCCACCAAAGGTAAAAACGGAGGTGCATCCATTGACGTTAATCCCCTCGCTGGCAGTAGTTGCCGTTAGTTCAAGCAGCGTGCGTTGCACATCTTCAGGCGCAATATCAGCCGTCAAGAACTGGTCTAGCCATGCCAAATTGAAATAATCCTGGCCAGTGCTCTTGGGTGCCGACTTCTTGAAGTAGGCGTCTTCTTGCATAGCGGCGAGTAGCCGCGCATTCAGCGAACCTTCGCGCGCCCAGGCCCCGTCACGGTCGAAGTTGGCGCCTTTGTGTCTATGAATCCACGCGTCCATCAAGGTATTGCCGGGGCCTGTGTCAAAGCCTGAGACTCTGCCTTTGTCGACGCAGCTGATGTTCGCGATGCCACCAATATTGAGAAAGATTGCTGTCTCAGCATTCGACACTAAGGTCTTGTGAAAGGCGGGAATAAGGGGCGCTGCTTGACCACCTGCGGCCATATCGCGGCGTCGAAAATCACCCACTACCCGTATACCGCTTAGCTCCGCCAGGCGATGGTTATCACCAACTTGGAGGGTGAAGGCGGTTTTGTTGTTTGGAAAGTGAAGAAGTGTTTGACCGTGATTGCCAACTGCAGTGATATCAGTTGCCTCGTACTCAGTCTGGGCCAGGAGCTCAGATACCGCAGCGGCATATAAGTCAGCGAGTTCGACATCGAGCTCACAAACATCAAAGACATCGCGAGACGCCCGAGTCTGAAGCGCGACAATGCGTCTTCTTAAACCCTCGGGCATAGGGAGTGAGTGGCTCGCTATGGTGTTAACGCCACTCGTGTCGTCAAAGCTCACTAGCGTTGCATCAACCGCGTCGGCACTCGTACCGGACATGAGGCCAATGAATAGATCAGCGCCGCTCACTCGTCACCTGCATTGGTTTCGCACTCTGGCTCATTCAGCACCTGTTTCAGTGCCTGTCTCAGCACCGCTGACTTTAAGTGCCGCGAGCTGCTGAACGGGTTGCGTAATGGGCCTTTGGAACGCGGCCAGTTCGGTCTCAGGAAGCGACCGCGCTTTCGGTAGTATTTTGTGTACAGTGCGCGGGTTTCGGTGAACACCATTTACTAAAAATTCGTAATGTAGGTGTGGTCCAGTCGCGGCGCCCGTTGAACCGACGGTTCCGATAACTTGGCCTTGCTTTACCCGACTGCCTCTGGCGACTCGCTTCTTGTTTAAGTGCAAGTAATGAGTTTTGTAGGCTTCGCCGTGTTGAATGAATATGTAGTTACCATTGGCGCGGCTGTACCCCGCTTCGACAACGCGACCGTCGCCTGCAGCGTAAACCGGTGTGCCGCGCGGTGCGGCATAGTCAGTCCCGCGGTGAGGGCGTTTTGTTTTGTAGATTGGGTGCAGCCGATTTGGGTTAAAGCTCGAGCTGACGCGTGTAAAGTCTAATGGCGCTTTGAGAAACGCCTTGCGCATACTCACACCCTCTGAATCGTAATAGCCTACGTCACCATAGCTGTCGGTGAAGCGAAACGCCTCGACGAGTCGACCGTTATTATTGAATGACGCGGCGAGAATATTGCCGTCAGAATATTTCTCATCATCCAAGAAATTTTCTTCGAACAAAATCATGATCTCGTCACCTCGACGTGGGTCTAGCGCAAAGTCGATGACGCCACCCAAGATAGCTGCGAGCTCCATAATGATGCCGTCGGAGAGGCCCGCTCGCTCACCTGCTAGGAATAGCGAGCTTGAGATGGTGAGAGCTACGGACCGCTGACGAACCTCGGTTTCTCGGGTGATAACTTCTGAAGAGAACTGGCCGTCTTGACGCGTGTAAACAGTTTGTTTCAGCGGCGACTCGATGTGGCGCACTGCAAGTAATTGCTCGTCCTCGTCTGCAGCAAAACCAATGAGCTGCCCCGGAAAGATTTTCCGAAGTGCCTTACCGGTTTTACTGGTTGTTACGTCGAACACATCTCGGTCTGAGAAACCCGCGCGGTTAAAAATCAGGCTGAGGTTGTCGCCTTTTCTGACGGTAACGTCGACCCATTCTAGGGGTGCTTCGCGCGGAACCAGTGTCTGCCCCTCGCTCATTGCCTCCCAGGCAACCTGTGTCGTTGCCAAAACGAGTGGATCGGGCTGCGACGCCTCCACGATCTGATCATCGGTGGTGTCGTCACCGAGGAAAAGCTGTCCGAGTAACACCAAGACGAGTAGACTCGCCCCACCCCATAGCATGCGGCTTTTGTCTTCTGACACGGTGCTGCGTTTGGTGTTGTCTGTGGATAGGCGGGTGGCGCCTCGGGGTTTTGGTTGCAACGCTTTTTCCTCGGCCCAGTCAGAGGGCGGTGTACTGTGGTGCATCATAACCGACAATGACAGCTTCCAGAATCACTGGCATGAACAACGTTGGAGCGTCCAGAAAAGTGGATGAAGCGCGCATATCAATAGCAGCCCGGGGCTGAGTGGCAGCGGGCAGTGTAGTAATATGCAGCGCAGGGTAAGCGTTAACGATAAGGGAATGTAATGGGCCTCTTTGACGACCTAAAAGCACGGGGTTTGGTTTTTCAAACTACCAATGACGAGCACTTTGAAGCGTGGTTGAGTGAGCAGCCTCGGACCCTTTATTGCGGCTTCGATCCCACAGCGGATAGCTTGCACATTGGCTCGTTAGTGCCATTGCTGACGCTGCGTCGTTTTCAACTGGCAGGCCACACGCCCATCGCACTCGTTGGCGGTGCTACCGGGTTGATTGGAGATCCTAGTTTCAAGGCACAAGAGCGCTCTCTGAACACCCCCGATGTCGTTGCTGGCTGGGTTGAGCGGCTCCGGTCGCAGATGTCTCAGTTCTTGAGTTTTGATGGCGCCGCCGCCGCGGTCATGGCAAACAACCTTGATTGGACGGCAGAAGTTGATGTCCTTACGTTCTTACGAGACGTTGGTAAGCACTTCTCGATCAATAACATGATTGCCAAGGAGTCAGTAAAGCAGCGAATCGAGCGCGAGGGTTCGGGTATCAGCTTTACTGAATTCACTTACATGATTTTGCAGTCCTTCGATTTTGCAGAACTCAACAAGCGGTATAGCTGCGAGTTACAGATTGGTGGCTCAGATCAATGGGGCAATATCACGGGCGGCATCGATCTCACGAGACGAATAAATGGTGCTTCCGTGCAAGGTCTAACCATGCCCTTGGTCACCAAAGCTGACGGTACCAAGTTTGGTAAGACTGAGTCGGGCACCATTTGGTTGGATGCCAGCAAAACGTCGCCCTATGCGTTCTATCAATTTTGGCTTAGTACTGCTGATGCCGATGTTTATAAATTCCTCAAATATTTTACCTTCCTCTCGGTAGCGGACATCGACGCAATCGAGCGGGAGGACGCCGCGCGAGAGGGGCGACCAGAAGCACAGAGCATTCTTGCCAGGGAGGTAACAAAGCTCGTTCATGGCGATGCCGGGCTGGAAGCGGCGGAGCGCATCACACAAGCTATGTTTAGCGGTGACGCGACGTCGCTGTCTGAGTCTGACTTAGCGCAGCTAAGCTTGGATGGACTCCCCAGTAGCGAAATAAGCCGAGAAGCCTTGCCCGAGACGTTAACTCAGCTGCTAACGGATGCCGGAATGGCTAACTCTGGTAAGCAGGTAAAAGATGCTCTGGGTCGCGCAGCTGTCACAATTAACGGGCGCGCCATTTCGTTTGAAGATAATGGCAACCCGGCTGGCTGCTTTGCCGCTGATGCTGCCCTGCACGGGCGCTTTTATATAACGCGCCTCGGTAAGAAGAAGGTCCATCTTTTTATTGTCGACTAGCGGCATCATAGGTCTGAGGAGAAGGCATGACACCGGCTATTTTTGGTCTTGAGGGTCTCGCTATTGGCTCCTCTGAGCGTGATTTCTTCCGCGATTCAGCACCAATGGGCTACATCTTGTTCGGGCGCAATGTTGATAGTCGCGATCAGCTGCGCCGGTTGACCGATGACCTGCGCGAAATTCACGGCAATTCAGCTTTGCCTATTTTGATTGATCAAGAGGGCGGGCGTGTAGCAAGAATGCAGTCCCCCGAGTGGTTGAGCTACCCGCCTGCTGCTGTTTTTGAGTCGGTGTTTGAACAAAGTCCAGAGGCTGCAATCCGAGCTTGTCGCGCAAATTTCGAAGCACTGGCGCTCGACCTCGCTGAAGTCGGTATTACCGTGACTTGTGCGCCTGTGCTCGATGTGCCGGTTGACGGTGCGCACGACGTAATTGGTAATCGCGCCTTCTCGCGCGATCCTGAGTGCGTTTCGGCACTCGGTCGTGCATGCCTAGAGGGTCTTTTGGCCGCCGGAGTTGATGGTGTTATCAAACACATTCCTGGCCATGGGCGTGCAGCGGCGGATTCTCATCTGGCACTGCCCCAGGTGAGTGCGTCGCTTACAGAATTGAATAACGATTTAATCCCATTCAAGGCGTTGGCCGACGCATCTATGGCGATGACCGCTCACGTTATTTACGAGTGCTGGGACAGCGAGCGATGCGCCACACTTTCCCCGAAAGTGATACAGGACGTCATTCGAACCGAAGTGGGTTTCGACGGATTGTTGATGAGCGACGATCTCGATATGAAGGCGCTATCAGGTGACATCGGCGATCTGGCCCGCGAGGCGCAAGCGGCGGGTTGTGATGTGGTCCTGAATTGCTGGGCTAAGATGGACGATATGGTGGCGATTGCTGAAAAAATGTCTGCACCGAGTTCTAAGACACTTGAACGCACCCAGCGGGTGATCCGTGGACTCACAAACACATACCCGTCTGAAACATTAAAGGCGCGCCAGCAAGCACTACTGGCGAAGAGAGATGTATTGTTAGCTCTTTAAATATGGGTATTGAGGGAATAACAAAATGACACCTTCTTCCAACGTTAATCACGAACTTGCCCTCTTAAAACGAATTGGAGTGGTGGGGCTTCTGTTGATGTTGGCGGGTTGCCAAATTGTCGATGGATTTCGTGGATCGCAAAGCACAGTACCCATCGAGGTGGTCGAGGTGGTCGAGGTGTCATCAAAGACCAAGCTGTGTGAAGAGCCCCGACCTAAGATTTGTACGATGCGCTACGAGCCGGTCTGCGCCGTCATGGCAACAGGTCGCATTACCACGTACCCTTCAGCCTGTAACGCCTGCGCTGATATTGCTGTCAGCGGCTGGCGCCCTGACCCATGTGAGGATTTGTAATGTCTCTAACGAACCGAATTTTATTGGCGATGGTGCTGGGGATCAGCCTCGGCTCGATACTCGAAGTTGTATTGGGTGGGCTAGACCCTGAGAGTGGGCTTTACGGGTTCCTCTACAACGGTTTGGTCATGGGGGTTTTCGATGTCCTTGGGCGGATCTTTATTGCCTCGCTGAAATTACTCGTTGTACCTCTGGTTTTAGTCTCGCTTATCTGCGGTATGGCGGCGCTCGGTGCAAGCAGTCGCATGGGCCCTATTGCAGGAAAAACCCTAGGGCTCTACCTCATCACGACCTGCATTGCCGTAACGCTTGGTCTCGCGATTGCGATTTTGGTTGGGCCTGGTAATGGTGTGAACGCCGTGGCGAGCATGGACTTCGTGCCAAAAGAAGCGCCACCGATTAAAGAAACGCTCATCAACATTTTCCCGACAAATCCCATTGCTGCAATGGCCGAGGGGAATATGCTGCAGGTGATTGTCTTTGCCTTGCTGGTCGGTTTCGCCATGACGCGTGCAGGCGAGGCGGGTGAGCGTCTGATCGCCTGGTTCCAGGATATGGAAGTCGTGGTCATGAAAATGGTGGGTGTGCTGATTGAGCTTGCGCCTTACGGTGTATTCGCTCTCCTGACGAAGCTCTTTGCCACCATGGGGTTCGGCACGATTTTCGACTTGGCAAAATATTTCTTTACCCTGCTGGCTGTGCTGCTCTTCCATGGGTTGGTTGTTTACGGGCTTGTACTACGGACGCTGACGCCGCTCTCACCCGCTATGCTGCGGGCGAAAATGCGGCGGGTTTGGGCCTTTGCATTCTCGACATCATCTTCGGGCGCAACCCTGCCAGTCACACTACGAACCGTGGAAAAGCGACTCGGTGTAAACAAGAGTGTGGCCGGGTTTGCTGTGCCACTGGGTGCGACCATTAATATGGACGGCACGGCGATCATGCAGGGTGTTGCCACGGTCTTTATTGCGCAGGTCTACGGCATCGATCTCAGTAGCAGTCAGCTGCTAATGGTGGTGCTAACGGCAACACTCGCGTCTATCGGTACGGCGGCGGTGCCCAGCGCAGGCCTTATCATGCTCTCGCTGGTGCTGACACAAGCAGGCCTGCCGGTGGAGGGCATTGCCTTGATTCTTGGTGTCGACCGGCTTCTCGATATGGTTCGTACCGCTGTCAACGTGACCGGTGATGCCACCGTTTCAACCGTGGTTGCCTATCACGAAGGTCAGCTTGACGAGGTTGTCTTTAACGACCCTAACGCAGACCTCGATATGGAAGGCGATGATGACACCGCCGGTAACGCCAGCGACAAAACTAACGGAGCTGAAGCATGAGTTTGTCCGTCACTATCGTCCCCGTTACGCCTTATCAGCAAAATTGCTCGATCATTAAGTGTAATGCGACGGGAAAGGCCGCCGTGGTTGACCCGGGCGGTGATATCGATCGCATCAAAGCCGCCATCGAAAAAATGGGCGCAACAGTCGAAAAGATTCTGCTCACTCACGGTCATATGGATCACTGCGCCGCAGCGGATGTTTTGCGTCAAGAGTGGTCAGTACCTATTGAAGGGCCCGAGGAGGGCGACCGGTTTTGGATCGACAATCTGCCCAAGTGGTGCGAGATGTCAGGCTTCCCATCGGCCGAGGCTTTCGAGCCGGACCGATGGTTGGTCGATGGCGACACAGTATCAGTGGGCAACCTAGAGCTCGCGGTCATTCATTGTCCGGGACACACGCCCGGGCACGTCGTGTTTTACGATCGCAATCAGAACGTTGCCTGGGTAGGTGATGTTATCTTTGCGGGCTCGATAGGCCGTACTGATTTCCCAAAAGGAAACCACGAAGAGCTTATCCACTCGATTCGGGAAAAGCTTTTCCCGTTAGGTGATAACGTGCAGTTCGTTCCCGGTCATGGCCCTGACTCCACCTTCGGACGCGAGCGGGCAACGAATCCCTTCGTTGCCGATATGCAGTTTGGCTAGCTTTGCCATTGGGTGATCAGCGCCGACCTGAGTTCAACTTGATGGCTAGAACAGCGGAGGGGCCGGACTGCTTGTGGTCGGCGTTTATTAAAGCGGCGTTTACGCCGCGACAAAACCTTTCCAGGACGCCATGTAGTCGATGAACTTATCGCCCAAACCCTGTTCGGCCAAGTGCTCACGACTCACCGGAAGGTCAAGCATCGAGAACTCTGGGTTTGCCATGACAAGATTCGGGAAGTCTGCGTGAACAATGGCACCGCGTCCCACTAGGACGAAGTCGAGACCGCTGTCCATTCCGCGTTGGCAGTCACTCGCCGAATAAAGCTTACCGGCCGCACCCAGCGCTACGCCTTTGCGTGGTAAGTCGGTGAAAACCTTGAGCAGTGACTCGCCAGCAAAGGCTTCATCACTCGCAGGCTTGAAGACATCCCAAAGCGACATGTCCAGGTAGTCGATGCGATCGTCAGTGAGTAACTGACCTGCCAAGTCACGTATCTCTTCGGTGCGCTGTCCAAACCGCTCGGGTGAGAGTCGAACACCAAGGCTGAAAGATCGCCCGCAGGACGTATTGATCCCCTCGATGATGTCGTACAGCACCTTTGCACGCTTTTCAGGTGTGCCGCCGTAGGCGTCATCGCGCCGATTGATTTCGGGGCTCAAGAATTGCGCTATGAGGTATCCGTGGGCACCGTGTAGCTGCACACCGTCAAAGCCTGCTTCTTTGCATCTTACGGCCGAGGCAATGCAGTCCTCGATAAATCCTTCGACCTCCTCAACCGTCATCGCTTTGGAGTTGGTGGACTCGTCGTCCGAGGGACACATTGGTGTGTTCTCGCAGTAATCACCCATGGCGCGCATCCCGCCGTGGTGGAGCTGCACAACGGCGTGGCTGCCGTGCGCTTTGATGCCATTAGCCATACGCTTGAGACCCTCAAGGTGACGGTCATCGTGTGCACCGAGCTGGCCAGGAAAGCCCACACCGCGGTGCTGCACTGAAGTGGCGCAGGTCATGGTGAGCCCAAATCCACCCTCTGCACGTCGCGTCAGCCAATGATATTCGTCGTCGCTCATCACACCATCGGCGCCGCTTTGCAGGTTGGTCAACGCCGCCAACATAAAGCGATTGTTGATGGTGGAGCCGTTGTTGAAGCGCAGTGGCGCTGAGAGAGATGACATCGTTTTTTTCCTTATTAGTTTCTGTGAGCTTCGCCGGCGAATACCGTACCGATAACTTCAATGTGACGTAATTTTTCGAGCGGCGCTGTCATGGGGTCGTCGGCCAAGATCGTAAAGTCCGCGGCCTTACCCGCGCGAATCGACCCGATTTCGTCTTCAAGCCCTAATATCCAAGCAGCATCAATCGTAATCGCTTTAAACGCACCTTCGCGAGTCATTACCTCTGCTTGTCCTGTTTTGTCGCCAGAAATATTCTCGCGAGCGACCGCAGTCCACATCAGCGTGAGGGGCGAGAGCGGTGCCATGGGGCTGTCGGAGTGCAGGCCAACGGGAACACTCTTTTGCTCTAGGGAGCCTAAACGAACCATCTGAGGACCCCGGTCAGGACCTAGCCAATCGCCGCTGTACATCTCAGAGAGAATGTAATGGTAATAAGGGTTGGCTGACACGGCGGCTCCCAGTGCTGCCAGTTTTCGGTTTTGATCCTCAGTGCTGTAAGCAAAATGCTCTAACGTCATGCGATGGTCGGCTCTGGGGCTGACACGCTGTAGATGCTCAAGAAGATCAATAAACCGCGCAGTCGCGGCGTCACCGTTACTGTGTGCGTGAATTTGGAACCCGGCGTCCCAGAAGGTCTTAGCAAAGGCTTCGAGCGTTGGCACATCGACCATCCAGACGCCCATATGACCGTCTAGGTATCCCGGCGCCCCCATTTGAGAGAGTCCCGAAAAGATCGCACCATCGATCATAAGCTTAAAGTGGTTACCCACGGTCACTTGATCATCGTTCATTGTTTGCCATTCGCGGACTTCAGCGAGCGCTTCTTCCGCGGTTTTTTGGCGTGTAATGAAGTCTGTGATGATGGGTGTGAGGAGTACTCGAACCCCAACAGGGTCATTGGCCACCGCAGCTTTTACTGCCTGAATCTCACTTACCGCATTACCGAAAATGCCGGTACCCATATCTGCCGCTGTGGTCACCCCTGACTCATGCATCATCGAGAGGAAGTTCTGCATGCCTTTCATGTAGCGCGCAGGCTCAAAGAGAAATCCCATGCGGGGGAATACGGCCCTCAGGCCCAGTTCATAAAAGTGTCCGCGTTCCCAATTGGCGCCGTGAGGAATGGCATCAGCGTCCTCCTTGGTGACACCGAGAAAGTTCCATGCGGCATCGTTTCCGATCAGTTCGTGAAATGAGCGATGCCAGATCATCACCGGTTCATCACCAAACCATTCGTTCAGGTCCTCACGCCATACTTCACCGTGCCAGAGTGGGTGGTAACCAAAGGAAACAAAAGGCACCTCTGCGTTATCGTGTTCTGATACCAGATTAACCAGAGCGCTTTTGTAACCCTCGGGCGTCGTGGCGCCCGGGAAATCGCCTGTGGGCAGATACCAGTCGTCGGGTGCGAGAAAGGGAAACTGTGTGAGCACTGCAGGCAGCGTCGGGTGCACGTGTGGATCGATCAGTCCTGGCGTCATGACGTACTGCTCAAACTGCCGGTCAATCCTCGCGCCGCGCGAGGCGATTAGCGGCGCTAAGCTATCGAGATCACCAACCGCGAGAACTTTTCCATCTTCAACAGCAACTGCTGTTGCTTGAGGAAGCGCAGGCTCCAAGGTGCGGATCAGCTTTGCGGTATACACGACGGTTTCTGCAGCCACAGCGGGCACAACACAGACCAGCAACGCGAGCAATGAAGAAAAGCCAGTTCGAATTATTGTTTTTTGGATCATGCAATTACCCTCCACATGCGCCGCACATAATGTCATGAACTAGGCGCAAAAGTAGAGGTGCTAGCGTAGAACTTTTATCCAATCACCGGTTCGCGGCTCGCCACCAGGGTAGTAGCCGTTGATAAGGCGCAGCTGGTTTTCAGCATCGGGAATCCGAATGCCGGTACTTAAGGAAGCGAAAGTGGCCCCGCGAGGCACTTGAACGTAGGTCAGTGTCAAACTCTCTCCGCGCTTTTTCTCTTTCGGGAACAGTGGGCGAAAGGAGGTAATGATGGTTTTAAAAGCCTCGTCTGCGCCGGCGAAGTTGGTGGCCTCGCCCTCGAACAGGTAGCGAAAGCGGTAGTCCACAATACCGAGGCGTTTTTGAACACCGCCTGCACTGGCAAGACCGGTCGCGCCCTTGAGCCCCTGGTTTTCCGTCTCTTCTTGCGCGCTTATCTCGCCTGTCGCAAGGCTGGGTAGCGCAGTTGCTGGATCTGCCTCAGGGTCGATCTTCGCGATCTTAATGGTGAGCGCAGCATCCGAATTGGGAGCGCGCGCGACTATTTCGCGAGTGTTTGCGGTGACTTTCCAGCCTTCAGGATGCTCAAACGTAAAGTCGAGCTTGTTGTGGTAATACCGTAGTGGGTCGCTTTGGGCTTCCGCACTTGCACCTACAACCATCCCCTCAGTTTCTCGTCTGAAGCGGCCCGGCAGCTCTGGGTCATCGGCCATAGTGTCAAAATCGAGTGTGTTAGCGGTTTTGATCACTGTCTGCAGGCGTAAATCATTACGCGGGTGGCTGGCGTATAGACCGTGATAGGTGCCCGAGGGTTTGCCCGCCGCTTTTGCCGCTGCTTTTCGGTAACGCTCCTGATCTTTTAGTACGCCGATCACAGATAACAAGGCGTCGGCGTCGTAACCACTTTTGTGCATGATCTCCGCACCCTCGGCATCCGCCTCCAACTCCATTTCGCGGCCAAAGCCCGAGACGAGTTCGGCACCGTACATGTTGGTCGCGTCGTATAGATCGCCTGATCGGGTCAGGATGAGTGCTGTGACCGCAACCGCTTGCGTAGTGAGTTGTTGCGTGCGTCGCCGCGAGTGGTGTCGCTCTGTAATGTGGGCGATCTCGTGGGCAATGACACCCGCCAGCTCGGCCTCAGTGTTGAGGTAGGCCAGCAGTCCGCGGTTGATGTAAATCATCCCGCCCGGCAAAGCGAAGGCGTTGATGTCCGGTGAATCGAGCAGTGTGAAGGTGAATTCCTCGTCCGCGAGACTCGAGTTGGCGACCAAGCGATCTGCAATTTCATTGACGTACGCCGCAAGTTCGGGGTCGTCATATATACCGACATTCTCAATGAGCTTCTCGTGCTCGTCGGCGGCCTTCTTCGGCATGCTCACCGGACGACCACCCACAGTAACGGTGGACGATCCCGCGCAGGCGACCAGAAACATCGTTGCCAGTATTACGGTGAGCAGTCGCGTCATGAATCAGGACTCCGCAGAGAGATATTGAAGCAGCTGGTTACCTAAGCTCTCGCAGGCCGTGTCTTGGACCGGTGCAATAATGGGGATGGGAACAACCACGGCTGGCATGTAGCTTTGTCCGCTGGTTTGAGCACTCATACGACCGACTTCAGAGCCCTCGCCAAAGTTCCATATGGTGGCTTCGTACTCAGACTCGGTGCCCCACGTACCAAAGCCGAAGCAGCCGGCACCTGTAGGACCCACGCCGCAGGTCATCGAACCGCTGCTGTTTGTGTCCTCGGTGCGACCGTCGATCCAAATCATGTACTGCAAATCGAGCTCGCCGAGCTTGTTGGCAACACTGGGTACCGTCATCAATCGATCGACGCTTTCAATGCTTAGCGGTGCTGTGCGAGGCTCGAACCAGGGATACAACGAGTCGATAAACTGCCGCTCTGGAATCACACTGATACCAGCATCACCGCGACTGACGTGTCCACCGATACAGTCGATGAAATCAGGCTCGGTATCGTAATCCGGCGCGTGTCGGCGACCGAGAATGACAATGCTACCTTCACCTATGCCAGCAACGGGGGCATCGAAAGTCATTTCATCCACATTGGCTGTAACGCAGCCGCCAAGCATCGCGGTTGTTAAAACTAGGAGAGCGGTTACCCGCATTACTGCGCCTCCTCGGGGTTTGATACCCACTCAAGCACGCCTGGCACGCGGCCAAAGCTGGTGATGAAGTTTGCGCCCGCATCGCGAAGCGCCATGACAGCAGCTTCATTCACCGCGTCGGTGTCGCTCTGAAGAAACGCAGTGGGAGTTTTACCGTAAGCGGTTAGCGGCCACTGAACGAATGGCTCTGCATTCTCTGTGACGATGGCCTGATTTTCTTCGTCCTTAAGCTGCTCGGGCTCCACCAGCGAAAGCTGATAGCGCATCCAAATCTCATACACCTTTACATTGGTGTAGAGCGGTATGGCGTATTGCACATCGGTCACTTTAGGAATCAGTACCGCATCGACGTCATACGTGTTGAGATCTTCATAGCTCTCGATAAACACGACATTTTGGAAAAACGCCGGGAGAAGGGTCGACCAGAAGTTCACTTGCGCGACGCCAGTGCTGACGCGCCAGCTTGCCTCGCCGCGACCTGTCGCGTCATCTACAAGTTCGTGCTCGCGGAACTCTTTGGTAAATAAAACGCCTACAGAAACAGGCACGGGATCAACAACTGGCGTGGGGAAACTACCCTCGACCACAACCTCTCGAGCGCTGCATGCAGCAAGAGCAAGAAGACAAGTCAGCGCGAGTGCGCTCTTGGCCCTACGGCCTGAAGTCGTTGAGTCCAACAAACGTTCCACCATTTCGATGCGTCAGTTCTCGCATGAGTGTAGCAAATCGGATGCCCGTGTCCTGCAACTCAGGTGGGCGTATAAACTGTACGGGGAAGCCCACCGCGTGGATGCGCACCCGGCGCTCTCCCGTCTGCGCTTCCGCATTGAGCTTATCCACCGTTAGCACCACCTCTTCGATTGAACGTCCGGTGAATTCATCACCGAACACATAAATCGAAATCTTCTTATCGCGGTCGTAAAAAGAACGCACTGCCTGCGTGATGCCCTCTACGGGAGACGAGTTGGAAAATGCGTTCCAGTTGGCGAGATTGCGCAAAATCAGCTGTCGTCGTGCTGGCGTATCAGGGATCCACTGTCCTGCATAACGACTGAACAGATAATTGCCCATATCGTTCATGACTTGAATGCCTTTCACATTGGGGTAAATGTTCAGTGTTGCTTCCATTTCCCGCAGCATGCGCTCCCAAGCATAGGAGAACATGGACCCCGAGGTGTCGATGATAAAAATGATGTACTCGCTATCGACGGGAATACCGCCGATCAACTGATTTTTGCGTTCGGCGTCGCGACCTAAGAGGCGCTCTTCTTCCTCACTGAGTTCCTGTCGGGCTATGGCTAGCTGCGCTTCGACAATGCTGTTGGCATTTCGAGTGGTTTGTAACGAGTCATAGCGCGACTTTGAGGCCGCGAGTGCGCCCTGCAAAATCGCTATCTGCTCTTCAAATTCGGAAATCTGCTCCTGCTTTGCAGCAAGATCTCGATTGAGCACTGTGGTCTCTCCGCGGATTTCGAAGAGTTGCTCGGTGAGCTCTGCCACACGACCTTCTGCAACAACGGTCGATTCCTCGAGCACTTGCGGTTCAACGGTTTTGGTAATCATCAAGAGCAAGATGACAGCGCCAAACCCGCAGCAAATGACGTCAAGAAAGGATAGGGAAATTTCAGGTGTCGGTCGTCGCTTCGGCATTACGGCCAATCCTCCGCAGGTGCCATAAAGCTACCGCCTGTTTCCTGAGCTAGCTTCCAAAATTCTGAAGCAGCTGCTGGGTCGCCCTCCATGGGAGACAATACGACATTCACCGGTACGTTATTAGGTAAGTTTCTTAAGGCGTCACGATAGTGTTTCAGACGCGCAGGACCTGACACGGTGTTGCGGCGTGGCGCCGACTTACCTTGGGTAGGCAGCCCGTCGGTGATGAGGAAGATATTGTCGGGCTTGCTATCGAGCTCTTGTAAAAATGTAAAAGCGTTGTGCAGAGAGGTGCCGCCACTCGGCAATGTTTCTCGAACCGTATCGACAACACGCTCAATCTGCTCACCGTCAGCAACCTCCAGCCAGCGGCCGTTTGTCTCAGGCAGGGCGAACCGCGCCTCGGTATTAAATAAGATGATCTGATACCGCGACCCCGTGGGAAGTTGCGCTGTGAGCCAGTCGATGACGTCGAGCGCTTGCACCCACTTTCTTGCCGAGCGCTGAATTTCCTCGGATTGGTTGCGAATACGAATTACGTTGACCACCTCAGGGGCCAACATGCTCGCAGACACATCTAAAAGGATGGCAATGCGGTCCCCACCAAGCTTAAGTCCGGTTAGGTACTGCCGATTACCTTCGCCTTGGAATTCGCGCGCACTCGCACCACCGTCTGCCTCCGCCGCTTCTTTCAATTGTTGTATGCGCTCTTCGAGCGAGTTGATCTCGGCTTTGAGTGCATCCAGGTCGGTGGTTTCACTGACGTCAGACTCCTCAAGCGAGGCGATTAATGCCTCAAGTCTATCGAGCTCCTCGGTAACCACGCGAGCACGACCCTGCGCTTCGACGATATCGAGGTCGGTACTGCTGATGGCATTTCGCAGTCTCACCAGGCCTTCTTCACCTTCTCGGATGTCTTCTTCGAGGAGATCGACTTCCGAGAGCACCTCGGCGTTCACCGATTGGATTTGTATTTCGATCGAGTGATCGATGATCAGAAACACCAGCACGACAGCACCGAACCCGCAGGACATGATGTCCAGAAAACTCAGGTTAAAGGTGTTGGTCTGTCGCTTTCGGCGCGCCATAGGCTAGCCTTCAACGCGGATAAGCAGCGCTTCGGTACCGTCGTTGCGGTATAGGCGACAGCCTACGTGCAGTTGGTCATAGCTGCTCTCTGTGGATAGCACATTGACCTGGCTTCGGAAGTCCTCCGCAACCTGAACCTGGTCGCCCTCGGTGATGAGGCCAAAACCTTTCGCTTCAGTACTCTGGTTTGCGATCGAATACGCTCGCGAGTTGATCAAGATATGCGTGGGCCCCGCAACGTCAGCGGCGGGCGAGGCAATGCTTTTTTCAGTACGCGCAGTTTCATCACGCTCTTTCGATACCTCTTTCACGTTCGCTTCAGAGGGTGGATTCTCAGCTTGCTGTGGATCCTCTACCTTTGTGCGGCTTATTCGGGAGAGCTCTGCATCAGCGGCTCGGCTGCCCAAGATCTGCTCTGCAGCTTCAGCGAGTGTTGTCAGGGAGGCTGTACTGTCGAACACCGCACCTGGCAGTCCCGCGAGCAGTCCATCAACACTAACGGCACCCGAAGCACCTTCGACTGCCGTCATGAGTCGTTTTCCGACAAACTCTAAGCCCGTTCGAGATATTTTAAAGTCGTAGCCACTGACAGATAGAGAGGCTTCTTCACTGTGCGTCAGCGTCGCAAGTGCATCTGGAATCGCATTAAAGAGTAGCTGTTCGGCGTCTGCACTGCGCCGTGGATCAAAACGGGTTTGCTCGACGCACACATCGGCACAATGCTCGAGACACTGCTCCAACAGGTCGAGATAGCCATTACCCGGAAGTGTGGATGATTTCCCTACGATAAGTTGATCATCCTCGAGGCGGATCTCTGTAGCCACAACCTGGCGCCATTGCAGGTCGAGGTGTATACCACCCTTGCCGACAACATGTTGATGTACAAGTGCTCGATCCAAAATGGCAGAGGGTGGTTTACCCACCGCGTTCAGAATGCCGAGTAACAATTCGACTTGCGTTTGATTCAGGTTCGACGGTGCAATGATCACCAGATCATCAATAGGGCCGGCTTGACGCTCTGCCTCTGCAAAAAGAAATTTCAGATGCTCGTACACCAAGTCAGCGCTGTGTCGTGCTCCAGCAAACTCGGCGTTGAGGGGAGCAGTCGATAGCTGAGCCCAGAAGTCGGTTCGGGTCTCGAGCGGTCGGCGTTTAAGTGTTTCGAACACAACCTTTCCAAATGCGAGAGACGCTTCACCTGCACTTCCGTTTGCAAGTGCGGCACCCGGCGATTGAATGATCGAACTCTCTGCAATTAGCGCAATTTGGGAGTCCGTTATATCGAGATAAAAACGGCTCATTTGGGCGCTGCCAGGTGTCGGATGAGTTGCTTGTCAGCGTATCGCTGTGTCCTTAGGACCAGCCGCTCCTGTGATAATTGAAGCTGATGTAGCGCGAACATGATGATGATCGAGAGCACCAAGGCGACAAAGGTACTGTTGAACGCGACACCTAGGCTGACAGTCACGCCGGAAATATCGCCCTCCACCGCTTTATAGGCCTGACCCAGCGCGTCACCAATACCGCGGACCGTCCCGATAAAGCCGATTGATGGAATCGCCCAGCTGATATAGCGCACCATCGACAATTCGGAATCGAGTTTATCGGCCTCGATATCACACTGTTCGCGGACGGCCTCTGAGACTGCTGGAATACTCGCGGTGGTCGAAAAGCGGCTCAGTGCATTGAGTAGGGTTCTGGGCAAGAGGAGATCTTGCTCGGATTCGGGCAGCGCTTCGATGGCACGTGAGTAGTTGCGTGCGTCTTGGGGCAACAATGTGGTGCCCTCGGTCACTTGAATGAGATTGCGGTCGAGCATGGCTGTTTCTTGCCGAGTTGCCCAAGCTTTGAGGCTCATGATGGCGAGCGCCCAAATCATGAGTATGAAACAGGCCTCTTGCTCAAAGTCTCGAATTACGACGTAGAGCGAGCGCTCGGGCACAAAGGCCTCACCCGACGCTTGGAGTGCGGCCTGTGCAGCGAGCTGTGCATCAGCCGAAGGTCTTATGAGTCCAACGTAAAAAGCGTGAACAACAATGACCGCTGCCAATAGGGCCAGTACCTGAAATGCAAACTCTGAGGGCAGTCTCGATTTATTCATAGCAGCAGTTCTCAAATATCCACAGGAAAGGACACGGAGCGATCCTCTGAAATACGTTCCGTAGCGCGGTAATCATCGGTCGCCGTTAAAGATCCGTTGGCCTCCGCACCGGCGCTTGCGACCGCTGCATTGTTACTTTCAGGGCTGGCGGCTGTGGCTGTTACTGCACTCGCTTCCGTTACAGCTTCGGCATCGAAGGGGGCTTCAACGGGTGTCACAGGATTGCTGGCGGTTTCACTCGGGTCGTTCTCCTGCGCAAATACCACGGTGGCAGCTGCAAGGAGTAGGGCCAATATTATTAGTCGTTTATTCCGCATACCTTGCCACCCTAAAGCCGACATCATCTCTGCCGCGCTCGCCATAATCTCTGTACGTTAACCGGAGTTCTCTTAATCTGCTAAGGCTCCAGCTCGCGCCCCGAATAGTAAAGTTATCACCTTGCTCGTCACCCAGCGGATTTTCTTCTACCGCTTCGCCCGGAACGGGAATGCGATAAACATCGTTCACCCACTCTGAGACGTTGCCCCCAAGATCATAAAGACCTCGCGGGTTAGCAGGGAACTTACCGACTTCGGCACTGACGATCGCACCGTCGGAGTAACCGTTGAGAATTCGGCCTGTGACAATGGCCGAGGAGCCGTCGGCGAGGTTGGCACTGTTGTCCTCGGGTGGCCACGCTTCGCCCCAGGCAAAGCGCCAGACCTCCTCGCCTTGGACGCGACTCGCAAAGGCCCACTCAGCTTCACTTGGAAGGCGGTACCCGGTACTCGCTTGGTTAAAACCAATGATGATGCCATCGCGTTCTTTGTAGAACGGCTCGAGCCCTTCACGCGTGCTTAGCCAATTGCAAAAACTGGCGGCTTGCTGCCAGGAAAGGTCGACTGCCGGCTGGTGTTCACGGTTTAAGCTTTTCCCGCCCGCCTGTCCCGAATCATGATCGGCAGTGAACTGGCGGAATTGTGCGTTAGTAACCTCAGTGGTGGCCATGTAAAACGCGCGGGTAAGGCGCACAGGACGCTCTACCTCGTTTGCACCGCGGCCCGAGTCTCGGCGCGGCGCGCCCATCATGAATTCATTAATCGGATCAACGAGCGGGTCAATGAGCAGTAGTGTCTGACCCAGAGAGCTTAGCAGTCTCGGTTTAATCGCCGCCTTACGTGCCTCTTCCTCCGTCAATAAATCGATTTTTAGTCGCTGCGCCAAACCTGCGCGCGGTGTCACTTTGCGCTCAACACTTGCGTACCCGGGTGCACTGACCAAAATAGTCTGCTCAACGCTGGGCAGCGAGAGTGTGGTGCTGCCAGCACCTTGATCGATACCGTTAACCGCAATTCTCGCGTTCGCGGGTGTGATCTGTACGTTGACGTCCCCCAATGTAGGTCTGAGCGTGACGGCTTTTTGCTCGGTGCTACCTTTATTGAGAGCGGCTCGGAACGTACTCGGCTGATAACCCGCGCGTCGCAGAACGATCTGGTGGTTGACGCTGGGTGACATAGTGACCTCAACAGGTGTGGTTCCAACGAATTGTCCGTCGCGTGTCACCGACGCACCGCTGGGTTGTGACGTAAGGCGCAAAATACCCTCAGCAGCAACAAGTTCCACTGTACCCAAGTCGAGATCAGTGTTGGCGATGGCATCAATCTCGATGGTTCGAGTTACATAGCCTGGGGCACTCAAAGTGAGTTGCTGACCTCCAGCCATCACTTCGAGGATATCCCTCGTTTTCTCTAGAGGCAGGCCATCAATAGAAAATTCTGCGCGTTCGGGGATAGTGTTGACTGAGACCCGAGCCCATCCGGGAACCAGGTCTTTGCTGTAGCGCTGAGTAATGCCTCGGCCCTCTACAGTGATGACTTCTTCCACAGCAAGGTAGCGTTCAGCGGCGAGCTCAAAGGTGACGTCTCCCGCGGCTATCTCTTCGAGCGTCAGTGGAGTGGATCCCACCGTTTGCCCATCAATGACCACAGACGCACCACTCGGCAGGGTTTCCAGAATGAGCGTACCGGGTAAGGGAACCAAATTAACCGCGCGGTTCTGTACGTCGGCAGTATCGACTTCGAGATTTCCTGAGAATGGATAGTAACCATCGGCCGTTACATGGAGCGAATAAGTTCCAGGTCTAATCAACAGTCGATCACCGAAGGGCAGGGTGAGCCCCCCCACGCTGACATCAATCGGCGTTACCGTGTCGGCTTTTATCGTGACGGAGCGCGCGGTTAGCAGGAAAAAGAGTGAGTACGCCAGTAAAAGTCCGCCCAGCCCAAGTGCCAGTAGCCTAGGCTGCAGTTTTGGGCGCGTCTCGGCGACAACCTCTTGTCTCGGTTCGAAGGCCGCCGCTGCGAGTGTTTCCTGAGGTTTCTGCTGCTCTGACATTACCCGCCAATCGCCTCCGTGCATCGGATGTCGATACTGTTTTCTCTATCGACACCAACGTTCAACGTCACCAAAACATCACGGAAGCCCAATCGACTTCCCAGTAGTTGGTATTGGCCAGGTCGCAACGAGACAGTGCGAGAGGTCACCGTCCCCAGTCGGGCTACACGCTTGATGGTGATTTCTGTTGCCCCGTCCGAGACGATTGTGACAGGAAGAGGTGTGCTGGCGTTCTCGACTACCTTTACCGCCTCATTCCACAGGGCCTGTAGCTTGGGCATGGCGCCTTTTCCATCAGAGTTACTTGAGGCAGCAGAGTTATTTAAAGCGGCTTCCGCTTCTTCAACCGTGGTTTGTGCATCGCCCAAAATTGTTGGGTCTACCAGTCTTGCTGACTTTTCAACGATGGTGTGGAGTCGCGAAAAGAGGTCCGCGATGGGTTCCGCCCTTGCCAGTCCCTCCGACGCTTGAACGAGGCTCGGGTCGAGCGTGAGAGCTTCTTTGTAAGACGTTGCTGCCGCTTCCCAATTTTCGTTACGCTCCTCTTGCTCTGCGGTAATCACATAACGATTGAGAGCGCTCAGTATTTCAGCCTCTTCAGCTTGCGCTAGTGCAACACTTGGCGAGTTGTCATTGGGCTTGAGCGCCGCCGCCGAGTTAAAGGCTGTTTTGGCTGCTGCGAAGTTACCTGCCTCGAGCGCTTCAAAACCTTGTGTCATCGCTTTTTGAAAGCGGTCATCGGTCAACGCACTGCGGTAGTCTTGGGCCAGTCTCTGCAGTCGTTTATGGGCAGGGTCGAGGGCGATTGCAGCCTGAATTTGCTCGAGTGCGTCGCCAAAATTTCGCTGGGCGAACAAGTTGCTCGCGCTTTCAATTAGCGCTGCGATCTCTGGGATGGTTGCTACGCGCTCTATCGCCTCGGCAACCTCCGCGCTGTCCGGCGCCATCTGCGATAAGGTCTGGCTCACATCTGCTGCCTTCTCGGCGTCACTCGACTCAATGGCCGCGAGCAACATCTCAAGGCGAGAAGAGATCTCCTCAGAAAGTTGCGCCTCAATGGTGTCTAGAGCCGATTGCGCCGCACGATACTTTGTCTCTGCTTCGCCAAAAATTTGTTCCCGATAAAACACGTCGCCTTCAACAGCAACTGCAGTAGCCTCGGAAAACTCAAGCTCTGCCCAGACATTAACGGCTCTCGCTTCTAGCCGAGCTTGTGTCTCCAAGAGTTGTTGCAGTGCTTCCTGCGCCGCACGCCGAGCCTTCGCCATTTGTGCCTCAGCAAAAGGGCTACGCTCTTCGGTTTCACCACGTTTACTCGCGACTTGGTTGTTGTTCAATACGGTATTTGCTGAGCCTTGAGTATCCTCGGATGGTGAGGTGGCGGGCTCTGGCGCTAGTGACGGCAGTACAAGTACCACGAAAGCGAGTAAGGCCACGCCAATAGCGCCCGCAATCCACACCCCACTTTGATTGGGCTTAGTGGATGTCTCGGGCGTCGGCGCCTCGCTGGGCTTAGGGTCAAAGCTTGCGGCGCGCAACCGATCGTCGCTATCTGAAGACATACCCTAACTACCTTTAACTACGACGACGGCTGATCGAGAGACGTGGGTAGCTCTGCGATTTCGGCCGCGTAAATATCGCTGAGAATCTCTCGCCATTGGCTATACTGATCCTCGATAGTTCCCGAGAGTTGTACGGTCCTGTCTTCGAGTTCAATGACTTGCGGCGTAATTTCAGCTTCGAGTGACTGGCCTAGCTCCTCGAGTGCGAGCGAATGGATTTTGGCTTCAGCTCGGCGCTCAAGACCGCTTTTAATCAAGCTCCCACCAGCATAAATACCAACAGCACCTGCGGTTCTCGTTTCGCGATTGTCAGATGTTGCCGCAGCGACCCCGGCCAATAGTGAGAGACCGCCGGCGATAAGCTGCGTCCTCGACTCTTGCTCGAGCTCTCGAAGTGCGACTGTTTCTTCGTAGCTTAGACGTCGCCATTCGTTATACGGTCCTTCCATGCTGCCTGAGAAATTATCGTAGTGTCCCTGAAGTGTATCCACGAAGACGTGGTTGCGCTGCTGAATGGTGGTGATTCGCGCCATCATCGGATCGCTCTCGGCGGGCAAGCGAACGGCGCGGGTGATATTCGACTCGTCTGTCTTTAGGTAGTCCGCAAAAGCAGTTGGCGCGAAACTTTGCGCGAATTTGAGCCTTGCAACATTCCGAATGGCGAGGCGCTCCTCTCTCGAAAGTGTTTTGAAGGCGGTAATGAGGTCGTTGGCGATTTTCCGGTAGACGCCGAGAAACGGGTCGCGTTTAACGCGTTGCGTTTGCTGGTAGGCATATCGGCTTGTCGAGCCGGAGTAGGCCTTGTCGAGCCATAGCTGACCTCGTGCGTCGCGCGCCTCAATGTTCAGAACCAGTGATTCACCGTCGGACTGTTCAATAGTGCCCGATACAACAATATCGCTGATGTAGTCTGGAGAGGGCACAACGCGACTTGCCCCCCACACACCTTGATCATCGAGTACGAGAGTAAGTTCTCGAGCGATGAAGGTGGCCTCCGCCCGGCGGATCTCGGGGTAGATATTTTCGTCGGCATCAGCATCGGCGATACCAGGATCAAAAACTGTGACAGCAATATCGAGAATTTCATCGTCAGCAAGCTCAGTCTCGTAGGTCGACAGCGTGGGCACAGATGTGGTTTTTACCGTTTCCGTGACACAGCCAGCTAGGACTCCGATTAGCGCTAATAGCGTTACCCACCGATGAATCATTATTCAGGTATCTCTATCCCTTTGTATTTTCGATATTCGTTCCAAAGTGCTTCTCTCACCTCGGGGTCAGCTTCTCGCATCGCGGCCTCGCGCAACTGGCGCGCGACAATGTCGTCATCATTTCCAGACGGGATGTCGTCAGGTGCTTCAAAGACTGCGGGGTTTTCCGGTGCGCCACCTGAGCGACCGCCAATACCGCCGCCGACCGACCCGTAACCATCTTCGTCCGATGCTGCCTCATAAGGATTTCGACCACTGGATGAGCTCTCAGTTCCAGCGCCACCGCTACTCTGTGGTTGACTGCTTTGCTCGCGTCGGCTGCTGCGCTGTTGACGCTGCTCTTCACGAATAATGGCGTCAAAAACACCGGTACTTGCCTCAAGCTGCCGGTCCAGAACAGCGACACGTTCGGCTGTGGTCATAGGATCGCTACCCCAGTCGGGCTCAAGGCCGCCTTGCGCTCGGGTCCCTGTGCCATCGGTTCCCGAGGCTACTACCGTCCCGCCTGACGGTGAGCCGCCTGGGCTGCCGCTCCCGCTCTGACTACCCTGGGGACCACTGGCTTGAGAGGATTCCCCGCTTGACTGTGTACCTGACGACGAACCCCCTGAGGATCCACTCGAACCGCTTGAGCCGCCGCCCTCTTGACCATTGCTAGCTGAGGCGTTGCTGTAGGTAGGTACTTCGTCAACTAAGCTGGGTAGCGATAGGTCGCCGCCGGCAGCATCGCCAAAGCCGGGATCGCCGCCCGATCCGCTCGGGCTTGATCCACCACCGTTACTCGCTGTTTGCCCGCCAGATGCACCACCACTACTTCCAGACTGACCACCTTGGCTTCCGCCGCCAGGCATGGATGAGCCCGGCATGCCGCCACCTGATGAGGCACTGCCACCGCTTGGCATTCCGCCACCTGAGCTATTACCTGAAGAGCCACCGGAGCTGCCACTTGACCCACCGGAGGATCCGCTTGAGCCAGCGCTGCCTCCACTCGAGGAACTACTGGATGAGCTACTGGAGGAGCGGCTTCCTGAAGAGCCACTCGACCCTGAGCTGCTGGGCGATGGCATGGATGCCGAGGGCATAGAAGGTGTCGATGGCGTGGTCGGCATGCTCGCCGAGGGACAGCCAGCGATCAATGGTAAGGTCACAATCGCTGCCGAGAACCACTTTATAGACTGCCAATTCATGTTGAAGTCTCCACGACCGAATCGTAGGGCGATGCCCAATGTTCTGGGCCAAATACCCAAGTGATGGGCTCGCTTTCTATTGGCTCGCCCGCTTCGAATACAGGTCTAAATCGGAGTCGTCGCAACCGTCTCAAGACACGATCTGGGCTACGTGGACCCGCCGACTCAGGTACCTGCACACGTTCTAGATTATCAACTTTACCGTTAGCGTTAACGGTAAAAGTCACAATGAGATCCGCTTCTGTTGCGGGCTCTGTTTTCACCTTAAGTACAGGGTCAAACCCTGCAATGGCAGGAAGCGGTACCGGTGTCTCTAGTATACGAAACGTGGGGAATTTCTCCGTCGCTGAATCGCCATCTGCTACCTCGGCTTCTGCTATTTGTTGGGACGCTTCGTCACTGGCCGAAACTGTCGTATCGGCAACACTGGCTTCCGAGTCGGCATTTGCCAAAGCCTCTGGGTTGCTCGCCACAGAGTCAACAGGCTCATTTTGTGTCGCCTCGGCAGTTTCACTGTGGGCTAATGAGTCATCGGATAAGGTATCAACGGTTTCCTCCGCCGCACTTTCTTCAACTGAAGCTTCCTCTTCAGCCGCATTTTCCTCACTTGCACCACTAGTGGGTGCCAAGGCGTTTTTAACATCTTCTTCGCCCGCGAGTTCAGCGGTTGCCGCGGGTCCCCGGTTTAACACTTCCCCGTTTGCTAGCTTGATGGCATCGCCGTAAAACTCGAATGCGAAGTTGCGATTGCCTGTCCACCACGCCCAATCTCCCATGCGGATGAGGTCCTCGGCTTGGACCTCGCGACTTGCAACTAAGCGATCACGATTGAGTTGCTGCATCGCAATGAGAAGTGAAATGCCTCGTTTAAAGACGGCTTTTGACTGACTAGGGGAGGTGCGCTCGCGGCGCATATTACCTGGCATAGCACCCCCGACACCTTGGTGGCCTGCCAGTAAATATTGTGCGCGAACCATACCGTGAAGCGCTGGCAGGAGCTCGGCGGAGCTCTCTCCGTAAGTTGCGACGGATTCGTTTAGTGCTCTGCGATAAAAATTCCAGGCTTTGCCCATCCTCGCCTGAATGGCTTCTTCTTCATCGATATCTTCAAGAAGCGCGTATTGATGCCACTCCGCCTGCTTCAGTAAGGCATCGATTTTTTCAGGGCCCGAGGGCAGTACCTGCTTTTCGATTCTGGAGAGGTAGGTGTGACGCTCGTCTGCAAGGCCCAGTTCGCCGAGCGCTCGATAGCTCTGAATTTCAGCTCTTACATAGGGTAGTTGGCTGGCTGCATTTAGTCCGTCGCTAATCCGGCTGAGATGTGTGGCCCTCTTCAGAACAGGGATAGCCTCTTCATGACGGCCTTGAATTTGAAGCTCAATAGCGGTGTTCCACAACGACTCTTGTTGTCGTGGGTCGTAAGCACCGTACACGGCCGTGTTAGCCCATGTCGCTGAGGCGCCAGTGGCTGCGAGTGCGATCGTTATTGCGAGACTAATCGAAAGCGTTTTCACGAGTCAGTCCTCTTTTTGTGCAGTCCAGTATAGAGATAGTTCTGTCTAAATCTCTACGTCTTGTTCGGAGCCATGTACACTTCGCCGGCATCTAGCGTCTGGTCGTGATCTGGACAATGAATAACAGGCTGAGAAACGAAAGGGAGATCCATGGGTAAGTTTGCAGACGACACATCACTTGAGCAGATGGGTGATCATCAATGGAAAGCACACTTACAAAAGGGCTGGCGTGTTGGGCGAGTGCCGAACGGCGGTTATGTGCTGGGAATCGTTGGACGCGCTATTTCCCAATCGCTGAACAACGCAGACCCACTCTCGATTAACGCCTTTTATCTGGAGCCCACCACCCTAGGCGATGCTGAAATTCAGGTCGAAATTCTACGCATGGGGAAGGGCACGCAGTTTGCGAGCGCGCGCATGTATCAAGAGGGTAGCTTGAAGGTCATTGCGAATGCGGCCTATACCGATCTTGCGAAGCTAAAAGGCCCCACCAATACCGTCATGACCATGCCCGACGTACCGGCTTTCGATCAGATCGAAGTTCCCGCACACAACGTGCTCGAGATTCACAATACGATCGATACGCGCATCGTTAAGGGGCGTGAGTTCTTTGAGACGCAAGAGCCCACAGGCACGGGTGAGTTTATTGCGTATATGCAATACAAGGACGGCGCGCCGATTCAGCCGATCGACCTGTTGATGTTTGGCGATATGATGCCGCCGCCATCGTTTACGTTAGTACCCAATGTCGGTTGGGTGCCAACGGTGGAGATGACGGTTCAGCTGCGGGGTGCGCCCGCGCCCGGACCGATTTTGTGTCACGCTCGTTCGCACACCTTAATTCGCGGTGTGACAGAGCAGGATTGTGAGATTTGGGATTCAAATGGCGACCTCGTTGCCGTCGGTCGCCAGACCATGAAAGTGAGATCTATGAGCTAATTTACCAGGTCGCGACATGGCCTCCGGGTCGTCGCGGATCGGCGTAGCCATAAAACCAACCATCTTCGATTTGCACGGAGTTCACGCGGCCGATTGTGCTGTTTGAGCGCAGGATTTTGTGCTTGCTCGCCTCGAGGATATTGACTGTGTCGGCAGAGATGCCGGGTTCGACCATCGCCATATCTGGCATCCACTGGTGATGGATTCTGGGGGAAGAGGTGGCCATGCCCAGTGTCATATCAAACGCCATAAGGTTAAGCAGTGTTTGAGCAACAGCCGTAATAATGCGAGAACCCCCGGGGCTTCCTGTGGCAACCCAGGGCTTTCCCTCTTTGAATACTAAGGTTGGGGTCATTGACGAGAGCGGCCGGCTTCCCGCGGCAACTGCGTTTGCTTCACCTTGTACAAGGCCATAGCCGTTGGGGAAGCCTGGCTTGGCAGCAAAGTCGTCCATCTCGTTGTTGAGCAACATGCCGGTCCCAGGCACCACAATACCTGAGCCAAAGCTGAAGTTGATGGTGTAGGTGTTTGTGACAACGTTGCCAAACTGATCAACGATCGAGAAATGGGTCGTCTCTGTGCTCTCATTATCGTCAACACTTCCTGGTTTGATGACCTCAGAAGGCGTGGCCACGTCGTCTTGAATAAGGGTACGGCGCCCGTCGAGGTAAGCGTCACTTGTAAGTGCTTTGACGGGGATTTCTGTTCGATCAGGGTCGCCGAGATACTCGCTACGATCTGCATACGCTAGCTTCATCGATTCGATTAACAGGTGCAGATAAGCCGCACTGTTATGCCCCATTTCCTCGATCGGATAAGGCTCTAGCAATTTCAGGATTTGAGAGACGTGGACACCGCCCGACGAGGGTGGCGGCGCGCTGACAATATCGTAACCCCTGAACGATGATCGAACAGGTTGACGCTCAATTGCGCGATAGCTTGCGAGGTCGTCAGCATTCATCACACCGCCACCACGCTGCATTTCAGCGGCGATAAGCGCTGCCGTTTTACCCTTGTAAAAACCGTCAAAGCCGTTGTCTCGCACTCGCTTTAGTGTTGCCGCGAGATCGGGCTGCTTGAACAGGCTACCCATAGCTGGGGCGGTGCCTGTGCCTCCAAGATAGACGCGATTAGCCTCGTCGTTGCGAGCAAGGCGTTTTGATGCGGAGCGCAGGTTCAAGTGAAGCGCTGCAGGCACCTCAAAACCTTGCTCTGCAAGATCGATAGCCGGCTGAATCACGGTTTTTAAATCAAGCGTGCCGTAGTTTTCGAGCGCGTGAATGAGGCCGGCAACGGTGCCGGGAATGCCGGCTGCACTCACGCTGTTGTAGGCTTTGCGCTTGTTCACGGTGCCGTCTTCGTTAAGGAACATATCCCTAGAGGCGCCTGCGGGTGCCATCTCCCGATAATCGATAAATACCTGCTTATCCGAATCTGCCAGGTGAACCAGCATGAAACCACCGCCGGCGATATTGCCGGCGCGTGGAAGTGTCACCGCTAGCGCAAAACCGGTAGCGACCGCCGCATCAATCGCGTTGCCGCCTTTTTTTAGCATGTCCAAGCCGGCTTCTGAGGCGAGCTTTTCTGGACCTGAGACCATGCCGCGCGAGGCGATAGCCGGTAGGAATCGCGTACCGTAGTCAATCAGTGGGCCGCCTTGGCCCTCGCCTTGTGTCCAGCCTTGAAGAGGGCTTAGTGCAATAAGGAATGCGAGAAAAAAACGGCTTAGGCGCATCGATGCTGACTCCGGAAAATAATAGAGAGGAAACTACCACAGGTTGCTTCTGATATTGAGCACCCTCCATTCATAACTGTGTCTCTATACGTCCGTCTATTCAAAAGGGACCGACTCAGCTTCTGTGAGGTCGCAGGTACAAAACGGTGCGTGGTAAAGAGCCAGTGCTGAAGGTATCGGGAATGAGCAACGACGCACCAATATCGATTACCATGACGACTCAGGAGGGGTTATGGAACTCAAAGATTTTCGCAGGCAGTACACGCAGGGTGGGCTGCAGCGTGCTTCACTACCAGAGCAGCCACTGGCGCTGTTCGAGCAATGGCAGGCAGAAGCCGCGGCTGCAGGCCTTGCCGACCCCACCGGCTGTGTTGTCGCTACTGTGCAGCCAAGCGGGATGGTGCGTCAGCGTTTCGTATTGCTGAAGGGCATCGATGAGCGAGGCTTTGTCTTCTACACCAATTACTACAGTGATAAAGCGGCAGCGCTCTCGCACTGTGATCAAGCCTCGATGTTGTTCCCGTGGAACGAGCTTGATCGTCAAGTCAGTATTTCAGGAACGGTAGAAAAGGTTTCTGAGGAAGAGTCGGATCGCTATTTTGCGGCCAGACCTCGTGCGAGCCAGATCGCAGCGTGGACCTCGCAACAGAGTCAGTCTATCGAGAATCGTGCAGCGCTCGAGCAGCAGTTTCACGATACCTTGGCGCGTTTTGAGGGGGGTGATGTACCACGACCTCCGCACTGGGGTGGTTACCGCCTTAAGCCCTCCAGAATTGAGTTCTGGCAGGGTGGCAGCGATAGGCTCCACGATCGGTTTGTTTATGCGCGAGAGGACTCCCGCTCTGACGAGGCGGAGTGGTCACTGTCTCGTTTACAGCCCTGAGTCATAGCCTTGAACCATAGCTCTGAACCATAGCTCTGAACCATAGCTCTGAACCATAGCCCCGAAACTTGATGTTCCTCCAAGTGATGGGGTTGGCTGAAGCAATTTGACGTGTTTCGAGGGGTTTAAGCGTTTCGATAAACAAAGCGCTTGATGTAGTGCGGGATTGGGGGAAGGTTCAACACCTGACGTCGCATCAGATCGAGGCCAATCGCTGCGACGAGGATCTGAAAACGCTCACGCGATCCGGGTATTTGTAATCGAATCGCATCATTTTTTGTCTCCGTGCCCCAGGCGAGCCAGACAGTACCAACGGGCTTTTCCTCGGTGCCGCCACCTGGGCCAGCAACGCCGGATACGGCAATACCAATATCCGCGCTGGCCTTATTCAGAGCGCCGCGCAGCATGGAGCGAACCACAGGTTCGCTGACCGCACCGTGGCTGTTGAGTTCAGACTCTGGCACATCGAGCACCTTTTGTTTAGAGGCGTTTGCATAGGTAACGAAGCCCGCGCCAAAGACTTGAGAAGAACCGGCTTCTTTAGTGATCAGCGAGGCGATGAGCCCGCCAGTGCAGGATTCTGCTGTGGTAACGGACATATCCTGCTCGATAAGGGCTCGCTGCAGCGCCATGGCCAATTGGTCGCTATCCTCGCCAATGATGTGATCGCCAATAAGCTCGGTAAGTAGGGTTTCGGCGCGATCCCGCGCTTCAAGAAGTGACTCATCATAGACCTGAAGCTTTAATTCAAGCTGAGGTAGGCCAGACCGGAATCCGAGCACGACCCCCTCGGGCCAGTCACTGCTGCGCGCGTTGACCAACTCCTGAATGGTGGATTCGCCGATGCCGAAGGTCTGGAGACGACGGATATAGGTTGTACCGGAGCCCACACGAGCACCAATGCGCTCGCAAATTTCGGGAAGCATCGCCGTCAGCTCTACCGGGACACCCGGTGTGGTAATTACCAGGCAGCCTTCAATTTCTACGGCAAACCCAACCGCACTGCCAATGGGGTTATCTACGAGGTCCGCCGAGGCAGGCAAATGCGCTTGCTTCAAGTTGCTCGCGTTGAGTTCTAATCCGCGTTTCTCACACCATTCTTCGAGGTGCGCTATTGCGTCGGGATGATCCGCGAGTTGCTCACCTGCAACTTCCGCGACTATCTCTGCGGTTAAATCGTCTTCGGTCGGACCAAGTCCACCGTTGATAATGACGACGCCTGCCTCTCTGCACAGCTCTCCTAAGCTTGTGCGTAGGAGTGCGGGGTCATCACCCACCGTGATCTTTTTGCTGACGGCTATTTGTCGCTCGCCCAAAGCCAGTGCGATACGTGAGGAGTTGCTGTCTACAGTGTCACCGCTCATGAGCTCATTACCGGTGAGCAATAGGGCAACGTTTTTATGCTGTGACATAGGCTTCCTCGGTTAAGTGGGTAGGCAACAAGGCGCGATTATCGCGTCGATCTAACGCGAGTTAGAAGTCAGCATTCCCGGGTGTTCTTGGGAACGGAATAACGTCTCTGACGTTTTCCATGCCCGTGATGTAAGCCACCAGTCGCTCAAAGCCCAAGCCAAAACCTGCGTGCGGGACTGTGCCGTAGCGACGTAAATCGCGATACCACCAAAGTGTCTCTTTAAGGTCCGCATCCATCCGTGCGTCAAGTACGTCGAGTCGCTCTTCACGCTGACTACCGCCTATGATTTCACCAATACCGGGAGCGAGGACATCCATTGCGGCAACGGTTCGCTCGTCATCATTGAGGCGCATATAGAAGGCTTTAATATCGCGTGGGTAATCAGTGACAACCACGGGTGCCTTGAAATGTTCCTCCGCCAAGAAACGCTCGTGCTCGGAGGCCATGTCGATTCCCCATTCAACGGGGAACTCAAACTTCTTGCCTGATTTCAGCAAGATATCGATGGCGTCTGTGTAAGTGACCCTGACGAAGGGGTTGTCCACGATATTTCCTAATCGCTCGAGTACCGTCTTGTCGATGCGCTGCTGGAAAAAACCGAGATCTGTCTCGCAATCGTTAAGTACTCGCGACGTCACGGACTTGAGTAAGCGCTCTGCAAGTGCCGCGTTATCCGCAAGATCGGCAAAAGCTACTTCAGGCTCAACCATCCAGAACTCCGCCAAATGACGAGACGTATTGGAATTCTCTGCGCGAAATGTGGGGCCAAAAGTGTAGACCTTATTCATCGAGAGGCAGTACGACTCGACAGCCAGCTGGCCCGATACGGTTAGGTAGGCGTCGCCACCAAAGAAGTCCTGAGAGGTATCAACTTGCCCGCTATCCGTGCGGGGCAGATTGTTTAAATCGAGCGTGCTGACCCGAAATAGCTCACCTGCGCCCTCGCAGTCGCTTGCGGTGATGATCGGTGTGTTCACCCAGTAAAAGTCTTCGCCGTGGAAGAAATCATGGATGGCGTTCGCCAATGTGTGGCGTACACGAGTGACTGCACCAAAAGTGTTTGTGCGTGTGCGCAAGTGAGCCTGCGTGCGCAGGTACTCGAAGGTGTGGCGTTTTTTGGCAATCGGATACGACTCTGGGTCATCCACGTCGCCAATCAATACAACATTCGTTGCCTGAATCTCCACAGCTTGACCGCCGCCCTGTGAGGCGACGAGTTCGCCTGTAATGCATACAGCGCAGCCTGTTGAGAGCTTCAATACTTCTGATTCGTAATTGGCCAACTCTTTTGGCGCGACACACTGCAGACTGTCAAAGTGGCTGCCGTCATTAACCGCCAAAAACGATATTCCGGCTTTCGAGTCTCGTTTTGATCGGAGCCAGCCGTTGACGCTGACCTCGGTACCAATAAGCGAGCTGTCAGTAAGAAGTTGTTTAACGAGGTGTAGCTTGTCCATTGTGGATTAATCCTGCGCGCTGGATAGGGTTAGATAAATTGTCGGGGCTAGTTTAGGCCATTTCTTTTTGGCTATTTCTAGTCTTGAGCTGTTTCTTGCTCGTCAGAGCTAACGCCATCATTTTTGCTCATACCGTTTTCATGGATTGCGGTATCCGCAGTCTCGGGCGCTTCTGGTGACTCGGTAGCAATAACCGAAAAAGCAGCTTGCGTACCGCGTGGCTTGTCAGCAGGTAGATACTCGACGGAGACCGCCTGCCCCAAGGCGAAGCTTGCGTTTTTGCTGGAGAGCGACATCTCCCACTTATCGAAACTGAATTTGTCTTCATGGCTTCGTAAATCAACAACGCCTTCTAGGCCGTTCTCATCGAGCCGCACGGTAAAACCCGAGGTGTTGATATGGACGATTGAGCCCTCGAAGGCGATGTCCCCGTTGGCAGCACATCTATTCAAATAGTTACAGGTCAACCAGTTCTGTGCGCTGTTTACCGCTTGGCGATTTTTTGCACTCGCTTGATTGATGGCGTCAAAAACGGTGGCTGGCGCCGGTGTAATCGACGAGTCTCCGAGCAGGGCTTTGAGCTGAAGGTGCACACAGTAATCCAGTGCTTTCCGCAGCGGTGAAGTACCGTTGGTATAGAGCTCTACAGCCATGCCCATGTGCGGTGCAGGCTTGACACTAAAACTTGCCCTCGACATCAATCGGTTGATCATTGCGCGTAGGGGACGTTCACCGCTTGCTGCATTGAGACCGTTTATGAGCGTGCGAAAACCGTCCGTTGTCGCGAAATCCGTGTCCGCCATCTCAGGTAGGTATCGTGTAAGAAACTCTTTGGCTTCATCACTTTTATCGCGTCGTATGCCCGCATGAGTCACGAAAGGCCCTGGCTTATCTGCCGCGTTCAATTGATTTGCGATCGCCTTATTAGCGGCCACCATGCACTCTTCGACCAGAATTTGTGAGGTGCGTTTATCGACGGGTTCAATACTGCTGATCTGTTTCGCATCATCGAGAATCCAGCGGAAATCGGTTCTGTGCTCGATGACGAGTTCGTTTTGCTCACGCCAGGATCTAAGCGCCCCAAAGCAGGCATTGAGGTTGGAAATCTCGGCAGAAAAATCGTGATCTGTGTCACCGTTGATCACACTGTCAACTTCCTGATAACTCAGCTTGGCTTTTGAACGAACGGTGCCAAGTGATACCGAAGCATCAGTGGTCTCGCCACTTGCTGCAATAGTCAGTTGGCAGACGATAGCGGGTCGATCCTCATCCGGTGCAAGTGCGGCCGGCTTTGAAATTGAGTCTGGAAGCATCGGTATCGCCGCACCGTGGAAGTAGTGCGAGGTCCCCCGCTCTGCGACGATTTTGGTCATCTCGGTGGAGTGCCCGGTCGCCGCGGTTGGATCGGCAATCGCAACGTATAGTTTCCAGCCATCGCCCTCGGGTCGCGCACAAATGGCGTCATCAATATCGACGGTGGAGGGCGCGTCGATGCTGACGAGTGGCTGATCACGGAAATCCGTGCGCGTAAAGGTATGCTCCGGAACCGTTTTCAGCGCGTTATCCAGCGAGGCGACAGCGGGTTTAGCGAGGTATCTTGCAATGCCTGCTCGCAACGCGCAGTACTCGTTTTCAATCCCCGGCGTGCTTGCGTTACCGAGATTTTGAAGCACTTTTACCGAGGGCTTGCCATCATTGAAAGGGTGTCGCTGCAACTGGCACTGTACGAGGTCACCATGCTTTGCGCCCGATCGCGCATTGGGAGGAATGAAAAGCCATCGCGTGAAATTGACGAGTTCGGGTATGTCGGGTGCGATGAAAAAGGCTTTACCTTTTTGGACAACTTCACCGACGAAGCAGTCCACAGAGGTGCTGATTAATTTTTCTAACTCGCCCGCTGATTGCTCTTTTGCTTTTTTGTCCTTGGACGTTACCGGCTTAATAACAATCGAGACACGATCGCCCGGCAATACGCGCTGCATTTCGTCCGGCGCAAGAAAGATCTCCCGGTTGTCATCAAGAACGACGAAGCCAAAGCGATGACGCGTGGCTTTAACTGTGCCTTCTGCGTACTCTTTTTCGGCTTCGATTTGATCTTTAAGGCCCTGAAGCTGGGAGAGGGCGTTTTTGTCTAGCATTTTCCGGTGATTCTCTTGGGTGTCGCTTGTGACTCTTTGCGGTTTGACGTCTTGTTGGCAGTCACAATCGTGTGTGCGGTTCGCGGGTCCTTTACTGACTTCTGGTCCTAACTTTTGGCTGACTACTGATAGCGCTGGCAGTGCAGGCTTCTAAGTCCAGATTTCGCAAGGTTGACGGTACCGTTGTAGTGGCGCCGGCAGATTAATTTTCTAAAGGTTAAATCCTAGCTGACAGGCGGTGACTTTTCACGTTTTTATCGGGAACAAAAATCGACGCGTGAAAAAATCTGTGTCGCTGATTGACATGTTGATCACGCATGGCTTTACTGAGGGAGCGAGAAGTAAAGCCCGAAATTTAGAGAGTAGGACGACTTATTGGTAATGACGCCGAGCCCAAACGCCTTGACGTTTCGTTCCATCCACAGACGCTGCGATGTCATTGCAGCGACCCTCTCTCGATCACCCGGTTTTCCATACCCCTGTTTTCCGCAAACTTACTTTCAAACCCAGTTCGATAAGCTCTATAGCTCATGTGTGAACCCGCGTGCAGCACATCATGAGCGGGTCTATTTGAAAGTGAGCGATGCAATTGGTATTCGTTTTTCGATCCAGCCCCCGGAGATCCTATGCAGCAATCCGTAACCTTGCCAAACGACCTATCTAAGCTCGCGCCTGCAGGGGTGAAGACTTATGTACTCGACACCAACGTGTTGTTGCACGATCCGACGGCGATTACGGCTTTTGCGGAACATCGAGTCGTGATTCCAATGACGGTTTTGGAAGAACTCGATCACATCAAAGACAGGCGCGACAAGTCGGTAAGTCGCGAGGCGCGGATTGCGATACAGATGATCGACAAGGTAGTTGGTTCCGCTGCACCCCAAGCGATCCAAGCAGGCGTGGATATTCCCGGCTCAACGCTCTCGGGAGACCTCGGTCGGCTTGCGATTTTCCCGGACCAGTTGCTCGACGCAAATGACAACGTGCCTTTTTTGGATAGCACGCAGGACCAGGCGAATGACAATCGCATCATCAACGTCGCCCTCAAATACCAGAGCGAACACCCTGACGAGTTTGTATGTCTGGTAACGAAAGACATCAACATGCGGATAAAGGCTAAAGGCTCGGGGTTAGAGCATGTAGAGGATTACCGACATGACCGCGTGCTCGATGATATTGACCTTTTGGCAACGGGCTATAAGAAAAGTGCGGGTGATTTTTGGGACGGCATTTTAGAGGTTGATACTGTCCGAGAAGACAACATCACGTTGCACCGTATTCCTCGTGTCGAGCTGCCCGAGGCCTATCCCAACCAGTTTTTATACGACGACAACGGCTTTATTTCTTTCGTTGATCACGTCGATGCGGACTATGTCTACGTCGCTGTGGACAGTCGCGACAATCTCATGAATCAGCGGTTCTGGGGGTTGGCGCCACGAAACCTAGAACAGGCGATGGCGATGCGCCTGTTAGATAACGACGACTTAGATATGACGGTGTTAACCGGGCCAGCAGGATCGGGAAAAACTTTACTGGCGCTTGCTTATGGACTGCACGCGATTCTCGAGCAAAAGAAGTACAACAAGCTGATTGTTGCGCGATCGACACCACCGATGGCCGAGGAAATCGGCTTCTTACCCGGGACTGAAGAGGAGAAGATGGCACCATGGCTTGCTGCCTTCGACGACAACCTAGAGATTTTGCACGGCGCCGATGAGTGCTCCTTTGGCAGTATTGATTACGTCAAGGAGCGCGCGAACATACAGTTTAAGTCATTGAACTTTATGCGCGGTCGCTCATTCAACGGTGCCTACATCATCATCGATGAATCCCAGGGCCTGACGCAGTTCCAACTCAAATCCATCATCAGCCGCGTGGGCGCTGACTCAAAAATTGTCGTGCTGGGGAACCTTGCACAGATCGATAACAAGTACATCTCGCCTTTGACGTCGGGGCTCACCTATTTGGTGGAACGTGCTAGGCCCTATCCCCACGCAGGGATCATGCACATCAACGGGATTGTTAGATCGCGACTTGCGGCGTTTGCCGAGGAGAATTTGTAACTGCGGAGAAACACGCTCCAAGGAGTGTCTGACCACAGGCAGGTCTAGTCGAATAGCAAAAACTCAACACGAGCCTCGATCGCCCACGCACTTTCTCTTGGCGCATAGGGTTCGTCGACTCGATAGTTATAGGTGGGTTCGAGCTCGAAGAATAAAAATTTGCGCAAGGCTTGGGCTCTGAAACGCAGGCCCAGCTGATAGTTATTTACGAAGCTGTGTGGTTTGGTTTGACCTTGAACCTCAAAGTATAAGAACGATGCGCGCTCAAACCCGTCTGCATCGGTCCACTGTCGTACTCTGCCAAAATTCGTCGACCACTCGGCGCCCTCAGCATCCCTACCCAGCAAGATACGGTTCTGTGTCCTCAGGAGAGAGGTATCGGACAACACATAGTCGACGTCGAGCTTTGTCGTCGCGTAAGCCCCGTCGTCAAGGTCGTACTGAGCACGTTGGGAAAATCGGAGTGCCGTGTTTTCGTTAAACATCGTGTGATATCGATATTTAAATCCAGGTTTTGGTCCTGAGCTCGACAGACCTACGGTGAGGTCGGTTCGGTGTTTGCCGCTTTCACTCTCATCTAAATTGACTTGAATACCGACCTGACTCTGCGAGGGGTCATTTTGATCGCCACGAATAAGTTCATCAGGGTCATCGCCTCTGAAGACAAGATCGACGCGATTTGCGAGCCTAGGTAGGTCAATTTTTCCGCCAACCGTGACGCGATTTTGATTTGGAAAGCGCTCGTCCCACTGAGTACTGACCTTAATCCTTAGCCGCGATTCCGCTGTTTCCGCGTCGCCCTCAACGTCACCAAAAAAGCTATCAACCCAGCGCGTGAGGGCCATTGTTTGATCGGTTGCAAAGCGATGGCTGGAATCTACCCAGCCGGATTCAGGGGACTCAACCACTTCATCAACCGCTTCCTCATTCAGCACTTGGTTATTGGTCTCGTCCTCTGTCACTGAGTCTTGCTCAGCGTGAGCTGGAGCCGCGACGAGAATGAACGCCGTAAAACTGGCAAGTAATGACCGCGCGAGGGGCGCGTTTAGAGACACACCGTGGATTGTCATGGACTCAGTCTATGACAAAAAACTCAATCAATGCGATTTGTTGGCTATGTCATTAACGATATTGACGAAGCTGTCGTAGCGATCCTGCGATAGGTCTCCTGTCTCTAATGCAGAGAGTACCGCGCAGCCTTGCTCAACCAAGTGCCGGCAGTCTCGGTATTTGCACCGGTCTATGAACGGCTGAAAGTCTCTAAAGCCCGGCGCTACATCCTCGGCTGCGACGTGCTGTAGGCTGAACTCGCGTATTCCAGGTGAGTCGATGATCAGGCCACCCTCCGGTCTTCGAAATACCTCAGTCGTTGTTGTGGTGTGCTTGCCCTTGAGAACGCTCTCGGACAGCGCGCCGACGCGAAGCTCTTGGTCAGGTATCAATCGGTTGATCATCGATGACTTACCAACGCCACTTTGTCCCACAAAGACCGTTGTTTGTTCGCCCAATAAATCACTTAGGGCTTTTGTGGATTGTTCATCTGGACCGGTTTCGATGATCGAATATCCAATAGCCTCGTAGCGATTCAAGAGTGCTCGGCTCTCAGGGCTGGATGCCACAAGGTCTGACTTATTTAGTGCAATAACCGTCTCAATGCCTTCCAGGTGGGCTGCAACCAAATAGCGATCGATCAAGTTGCCAAAGGGTTCAGGCTCGGGTGCTATCACGATAATGATGAGATCGACATTGGCGGCCACCGCTTTCAGTTGGCCGCGAACATCGGGGCGTTTTATCTCCGATTGACGTTCGAGTTGTGTTGAGACCACGGCGCCCTGTTCGTTTTTTTGCCAGAGAACACGATCTCCAGCGACGAGGTGTGCAAGATTGGGCCGCAGGTGACAGCGATGCACCTCATGCTGGTCATCCATAACAACAGCAGCTTTGCTGAAACGAGCGATGATGCCCTCGAGGTCTTCTCCCTCACCCAGCAACGAATTCTCCCTGCGTTTCTCCGCATTTTGCTCGATTTGCCGTCGCTGCCTGTCCGTTAGTCGCCGATTTGCCATTCGTTCAGTGTAACCTGTCGCAATGATCCCGTTGGGGGGATTTAACTATTTTTGTGGAGTAGTGGGTCATGACGAGCGAGCAACGGCTAATTTGGGTTGATATGGAAATGACGGGACTCGACCCTGACACCGATGTTGTGATTGAAATCGCCAGTATCGTGACGACTACAGACCTAGAGGTTCTGGCGGAGGGCCCCGTCATTGCGATCCACCAGAGCGACGCCACGCTTGCGAAGATGGACGAGTGGAACACCCGAACCCATGGTGAATCAGGCTTGGTTGATCGGGTGCGAGCAAGCTCTACTGATGAGGCGGCTGCCACCGAACTCACTCTGGAATTTTTTAAGGAGTGGGTTGAGCCCAATACTTCTCCCATGTGCGGAAACTCAATCGGTCAGGACCGCCGTTTCATGGCAAGGCACATGCCAGAGCTCGAAGCGTTTTTTCACTACAGAAATCTCGATGTGACAACGCTCAAGCTGCTTGCAGGCTACTGGCGGGCAGATCTTCCTGCGCACCCCAAGCAAAATGCCCACGAAGCCTTAGCTGACATTCGGGAATCGATCGAGGAGTTGCGGTATTACCGGGAGCACCTCATCCGAAGTGCATAAGCTCTTTTAGAGAGGCTGCCTTTGATACTGATAGCGGGATGGAACAAGGGCTTGATTGGCAGAGCCGTTGTCATTGTTATCATCTTTGCGACTTGGCTATCTTGGCTCTCTGGACCTTTCATCAAGAGAGCTATAATCGGGAGCAGGGTAATCCGCGGAGTGGTTTCCCATACCCTCGACTTGGACTCAGCGCTCGGCTCCTTGATGCCGGCCTAGGGCCCAAGCAACATGTTCTCGAACGATTTCTGAGGGATGGTCCGCTCGGGCTTTTAAGGCAAGGATGATCGAGTCTGTTGTTTCGGCATTACCGAGTGCAACGGCGATATTTCGAAGCCAACGCTCATGCCCAATGCGCCGGATAGGCGAACCTTGCAGTCGCTGCTCGAACTCGTCCTCGCTCCAGGCAAATAACGACACGAGATCGGGGTTGGCGAGTTCGCCACGGGGTTCGAAATCGGGCTCTTTGCTAATCGATGCGAACTTATTCCAAGGACAGACCAGTTGGCAGTCGTCGCATCCATAGATGCGATTGCCCATTTTTGATCTCAATTCAAGATCTATCGAACCTTTATGCTCGATGGTGAGATAGGAGATGCACCGCCGCGCATCCAAAACAAACGGCGCCATGAACGCATCGGTTGGGCAGGCTTCTAGGCAGGCACTGCAACTGCCACAGTGCTTCTCTCTTTTGGGCTCAGAGTGGGGTAGTGGTATGTCGGTATATATTTCGCCGAGAAAAAACCAGGACCCGGCCGATTCGTTGATGAGCATGCTGTTCTTCGCAATCCAGCCCATGCCCGCCTGTTCTGCGATAGCACGTTCGAGCACCGGTGCACTATCGACAAACGCTCGGAATTCTCCAGAGGCGAGCTCTGTTCGAATGCGCTCAGCCAGCTTTGCCAGCCTGCTTCGAATTAACTTGTGATAGTCGCGCCCCAGTGCATAGCGGGAGATAAACCCCTTGTCGCTGGACGCCATCACTTCCCAAGAATCTTCTGCTTCTGGGAGATAATCCATTCGGCACGATATGACGGTGCAGGTGCCGGGAACCAATTCCTCGGGGCGGCTACGTTTAGTGCCATGGCGTGCCATCCAATCCATGGTTCCTTCGTATCCAGCGTCGAGCCATTTTTGCAGATAGCCCTCATGTGCACCCAAGTCGACACCGGTAAAGCCTATATCCTGGAAACCCAGTTCTGCCGCCCAGTTTCTAATGGTTGCGATTAATTCGTTGTCGTTCTCGGTTTTCACCCAAACATTGTGACAGATAAGGGGTTGAGCAAGGTACACTCCGCGCATGGAGATCGAAGCACCCGTTATGACCTTCTTGAAAGACGAGAATGAGACCGTTTCATTGGGGGGCGCGTTAAGCGCTGCTCTCCTGCCGGGCGCGGTTATCTTTCTCGAGGGAGATCTAGGTGCCGGCAAGACGACGCTTACCCGCGGTGTGCTCCGAGCGCAGGGTCATGAGGGCGCAGTCAAAAGTCCGACCTACACCTTGTGCGAGCCTTACCTCCTCTCAAGTGGGCAGCAGTTTTGTCATTTCGACCTCTACCGTCTATCCGACCCAGAAGAGCTCGAGTATCTGGGCTTTCGAGACTACCTTGCGGCAAATGCCATTTTGTTCATCGAGTGGCCGAGTCGCGGCGAAGGGTGGTTGCCTACTGCGGATCTAACGGTCTCGCTCAGTGAGGTAAGGGGTGGTCGTGAGGTTTCGCTGACGGCCAATACCGAAACAGGTGAACTCATTCTCGATCGTTTTGAGGCGCGAAGCGCATGAATCGATTCGTTAGGTTATTCCGCCATCTTTTGGCAACCGTTGTTGCCCTCTCCTTTATCGTGGCAGAGGCGAGCGCCACCGTTGAGGTCAAAGACGTTCGATTGTGGCGCGCGCCAGACCACACCCGTATCGTTCTCGATCTCTCTGGCCCCACGACGCACAGCGTGATGGAGCTAAAAGCGCCGGACAGACTTGTTTTGGACGTCAGGGGAGCGGCGCTACAAGGCGTATTAACCGACTTGCCGCTTGAGGGAACACCGATTACGCGCGTCAGATCTGGAATTCGTGGCGGCGAGGATTTGCGGGTGGTATTTGATCTAGCAGCCAAAATTGAGCCGTCGAGTTTCGAGCTAAAACCCAACGAGCGCACAGGTCATCGATTAGTGCTCGATCTGTATGACGCCACCCCTAAAGAGAAAGCTGAGGCGCCCAAGAAACCTACGAAGACCGTTCAACAAGTGGATACGCGTCGCCCAGTTGTGGTTGCAATCGACGCCGGGCACGGTGGGGAAGACCCTGGCGCCTCGGGCCCTAATAAGCTACGAGAAAAGACCGTGGTCTTGGCCATCGCCAAGCGATTGAAGAAAAAGCTGGAGGCCTCGCCCAACTACCGTCCTGTCATGATTCGATCGGGCGACTACTACGTGAGCTTAAAAGGGCGCCGTGAATTGGCGCGCAAACATCAAGCGGATCTGTTTGTATCGATCCACGCAGACGCTTTTACGCATCCCTCAGCCAATGGTGCCTCGGTTTACGCGCTTTCCACCCGTGGAGCCTCGTCAACAGCCGCGCAATTTTTAGCTGACAAAGAAAATGCGGCTGACTTGGTCGGCGGTGTTGCGGTGTCGGAAATGGACGATGTGCTCGCGGGCGTGCTCACAGATTTATCGATGACAGCAACCTTGGATTCCAGTCTGAGTGTTGGCAAAGAGGTGCTGGAGGAGATGGGCGATTTCGCGAGACTGCATAAAAAGCAGGTAGAGCAGGCAGCGTTCTCGGTACTTAAATCGCCAGATATTCCCTCGATACTTGTTGAGACGGGATTTATCTCCAATCCCAAGGAAGCGAAATCACTCAATAGCGCCGGCTATCAAGAAAAAATGGCGTCTGCTATTTATCGTGGTGTCGATCGCTGGTTTGAAGCCTATCCGCCGCCGGGAACCTTATTTGCCCGTAGGCCTGAAGCTAACGGGACGGTCCGAACAGTGACCGTTGCCAGAGGCGATACTCTGTCTGAAATTGCGCGCCGATATGACGTTTCCGTTCGCGACTTGCGTTCAATGAATTCGCTCAGTTCAAGCACGATTCGGGTCGGCCAGGTGCTCAAGTTGCCGGAGTCCGGCTAATGACAGCCCCAAAGATCCGTCAGCTCGACAATCGACTCGCGAACCAAATAGCCGCAGGAGAGGTTGTTGAGCGACCTGCGTCTGTGGTGAAGGAGTTATTGGAAAATGCCATCGATGCCCAGGCCGGCGTCGTCTCGGTCGATATTGAAGAGGGTGGCGTTAAGCGTATTCGGATCACTGATAACGGAATCGGGATTGCTGACGAGGACCTGCCTCTAGCACTGGCGCGCCACGCTACCAGCAAGATAGCCTCTATCGATGATTTGGAGGCCGTGGCGACGCTGGGGTTTCGAGGCGAAGCCTTGGCATCCATTGCTTCGGTTTCAAAGCTATCTATCACCTCCAATACTTCCGACCTGCCGGCGAACGGCCGATCTGCGTACTGCGAGGGGCGGGAGATGCAGGTGAGCATCTCGCCGCAGGCGCACCCTCGGGGCACAACGCTCGATATTCGAGATTTGTTCTATAACACCCCTGCTCGGCGAAAGTTTCTGCGCACGGAGCGCACGGAATACGCACGTATCGAGGAAGTGGTGAAGCGGACTGCGCTCGCGCATCCTGAGGTTGCCTTTGTCTTGTCGCACAACGGCAAAGTCATCCAAAGACTTCCTGCAGGTTCCGCAGATGCAGATCTGCAACGGCGCGTCATTGGCGTATGTGGCGAGGCCTTCGCACACCAGAGCGTGGTGGTTGACCGTGTGGCTCACGGGCTATCGCTCCGTGGTTGGGTGGGTCTCCCAACGTTCTCCCGTGCGCAAGCAGATCTGCAGTACTTCTTCGTAAATGGCCGGGTCGTCAAAGACAAGGTAATCACACACGCAGTCCGTCAGGCATACCGTGACGTTCTTTATGGCGGGAGACATCCTGCCTACGTGCTTTTCCTAGACCTCGACGCCAATCGAGTTGACGTCAACGTTCACCCCACCAAGCATGAAGTGAGGTTCCGAGACAGTCGATCGGTACACGGTTTTGTATTCAGTACCTTGGGGCGAACGCTGGCCGAGGTAAGACCTGGCGATCACACCAACGAAGCTAACGTCAGCGATCTTGCTGAGAGCACATTCGAGCAGGTATCCATGGGTCTCGATATCCCGACAAACCGTTCTGTCGATGTAACTTCTACAAGGGAAGAAAGATCGAGTGTCGACAGTGCCTCGCTACCGAGTACCGGTTTATCGAGTATGGATGGTTCGTGGATCCAGGACTCCATTGGCTCGGCTTCTCAGTCAATGGCTCCGCGAACACCAGCAGCCGGGCTTGTGCCTCAAAGTTCGATAGCGACGGATGTTTCTTCAGGTGAGGTACCACCGCTGGGCTTTGCTGTCGCTCACTTACACGGGGCTTATATCGTCGCGCAAAACGCCAACGGTATGGTGCTAGTGGACGCGCACGCAGCGCATGAGCGAATAACCTATGAACGGTTAAAAGCAGCTCGAGCTGCCAATGGACTTGCGCGGCAGCCACTGCTCGTCCCGATATCACTGCATCTTACTAGTGGTGAGATGGCAGCCTTCGAAGAGTTTTCCTCGGCCTTCGACGGTTTGGGTTTGGTTGTTGAAATAGCGGGTGAGAACAGTGTCTTGATCCGGGAGATTCCTGTTATCTTGGCCCGCGATAACGCAGAGCAACTGGTGCGCGACGTCTTGGCTGATTTGGCTGAAGTTGGACACAGCGATCGGTTATCTGCGCGTATTGATGAGATATTGGCCACCATGGCTTGTCACGGTTCTATTCGCGCCAATCGCGCACTCTCTATTAGTGAAATGAATGCGTTACTTCGCGATATGGAAGTCACCGAGAACTCAGGTCAGTGTAATCATGGCCGACCGACATGGGTGCAACTTAGTCACGACGAGCTCGACAAGCTGTTCTTGCGAGGCCGTTAAGTGACAGAGCCTCTGCTTTGTATCATGGGCCCCACAGCTGCTGGGAAGACCGATGCCGCAATCGCGCTTGCTCAAGCGTGCAATGCTGAGCTGATTAGCGTCGACTCAGCGCTCGTGTACCGGGGTCTGGAAATCGGCGCCGCCCAACCCGATTATCCTCATCATCTCATTGATATCCGAGATCCGCTTGAGATCTATACCGCAGCAGATTTTGTCGATGACGCTTTGGAGGCGGTTGAGGCCATCCGCGCGCGTGGGAAAGTGCCCATTTTTGTTGGCGGTACGATGATGTATTTCAAGGCGCTTCTGGACGGTCTCTCGGAGATGCCACCTTCAGACCCCGAGGTTCGTGCAGAAATAGAGAGGGAAGCGATTCAGCAAGGTTGGCCAGAAATGCACCGGCAGTTGCAGGCTGTTGATGCAGTGACCGCTGAGTCCTTGCATCCAAATCACAGCCAGCGGATCTCACGGGCGCTCGAGGTGTATCGTCAAACTGGGGTGCCGATGAGTCACTGGCGTGAGCGCTCCCAAGGGCAGAAGCGAGATGCTATTTGTGTCGCACTGGCACCGGCAGAGCGACGTATTCTTCATGAAAGGATTGAGCTTCGGTTCGATCATATGCTCGCCAACGGATTCCTTGACGAAGTCGAAGCGCTTTATCAGCGTGGCGATCTCCACGTCGATTTGCCGGCTGTAAGAGCAGTGGGATATCGACAACTTTGGTCACATTTGTCGCAGGAGTGTTCGCTCGAAACCGCGAGAGATAAAGGCATTGCGGCAACTCGGCAGTTAGCAAAGCGCCAAATTACGTGGCTTCGTGGCTGGTCTGGTCTACACTGGCTGGACAGCGGTGCAAAAAATGTACAAGAGCAGGTCAAAGGCCAGTTTAGGAACTACCTGTAGGCACAGCTGTCGTAGTAAACTACGCGCCCCCAAATTTGGGGATATTGGGCCGCCTCGCTTTTTGCGGCCGTTGACATTCTAAGGAGCTCCCATGTCAAAAGGGCAAACGCTACAAGACCCTTACCTCAACGCACTCAGAAAGGAGCGCGTTCAGGTATCCATTTACCTCGTAAACGGAATCAAACTTCAGGGCCAAATCGAGTCATTCGACCAGTTCGTCGTACTGCTCAAAAATACCGTATCGCAGATGGTTTACAAGCACGCCATCTCAACAGTTGTTCCCGCCCGCAACGTTCGTATCCCGATCGCTGCGAACGAGGAAGAGGCTGCCTAACATTGATCGCCAGCGCGTCGCAGTAACACGCGTAGTTAACGTCAATGTTCTTTGAGCTCCACTCAGGTGGCGAACGCGCTGTACTCGTTCAAATCGCTATTGATGGTAGCGCGAACGAGCCAGATCTCGGCGAATTCATTGAGCTAGTTCGATCGGCAGGTGGTGAACCCGCTGCCGTCGTTCGCGGCTCTCGCCGCTCACCAACGGCGAAGTACTTTGTGGGTGAAGGGAAGCTCGAGGAGATCGCTGAGGAAGTTGCCAGCGCGGAGGCTGAGCTTGTTGTTTTTAACCACGCGTTGTCCCCCAGTCAGGAGCGCAACCTCGAGGCCTATTTAAAGTGTCGGGTGATTGCTCGAACGGGATTGATCCTCGATATTTTTGCTCAGCGTGCCCGCACCCACGAAGGCAAACTTCAGGTTGAGCTTGCTCAGCTCAAGCACATCAGCACAAGACTCATTCGTGGTTGGACTCACCTCGAGCGTCAGAAGGGTGGCATTGGTCTTCGTGGTCCAGGCGAAACCCAGCTGGAAACCGACCGCCGTTTACTGCGTGCGCGCGTGAGTGCGATTGAGTCAAGGCTCGACAAAGTTCGGCAGCAGCGTGCGCAAAATCGTCGTGCACGCCAGCGTGCTGAAGTTCCTCTGGTGTCGTTGGTCGGGTACACCAATGCGGGGAAATCGACGCTGTTTAATACCTGGTCTGAATCCGGTGTGTATGCAGCTGATCAGCTTTTCGCCACGCTGGATCCCACCCTGGCACGTGTAGAGATCGAGGGCTTGGGTGGGGTTATCATCGCAGATACGGTGGGATTCATTGCCGACCTTCCGCACACGCTGGTCGAGGCTTTCCGAGCCACACTCGAAGAGACACTGAACGCATCGCTACTCATACATGTCATCGACGTTGCGGCAGACGATCGAGAGTTTTTGAAGTCTGAAGTGGAATCGGTGCTTGATGAAATTGGTGCGGGTGATATCCCCCAATTAATTGTCTACAACAAAATTGATTTATTGGAACGCGAGCCCAGGATAACGCGCGATAGCGACGGCAGGCCGGACACTGTGTCGGTGAGCGCAAAGACGGGTGCTGGCCTCGACTTGTTGCGAGATGCGATTGGTGAGCGTTTGGCTGGGCAGTTTTTTACTGGTTTTGTTGAGTTGAGCCCAATGCAGGGAAAGCTGAGAGCAGCCCTGTATGAGCTTGGTGCGATTCAATCAGAGGAGTGGTTGGACAACGGGAGTAGTTCAGTAAGTCTGCACTTGCCGGACTCCGACTGGACACGTTTAAAACAACAGCATGGTTTTTAGGCCTTGAAACTTAATGATGGGCCCCCAACCTTTAAGGTTTTGTTAGACTGTGTGCATAGTTAATCGAGGAAACCGATATGTCGTGGAATGAGCCCGGTGGCGGTAATCGCCAGCGCGATCCTTGGGGTGGTAAAGATCAAGGACCGCCGGATCTCGACGAGGCGCTGAAAAAGCTCCAGGATCAGTTGAATGGCCTTTTTGGGGGGCGATCAGGTGGGGGCAGCTCTAAAGGTGCCGGCAGCCTGATTGGCATCGTTGCGGTTATCGCGGCCACTGTTTGGGGCCTAATGGGTTTGACGCAGATCGGCGAACAAGAGCGAGCGGTGGTACTCCGTCTTGGCGAATACAACCGAACAGCGCAGCCAGGTCTCTTTTGGTACCCCCGTGGTATTGATACGATCAGCCGCGTCAACATCACGCAGGTACGATCGGCACAGTTTCGCGAGACAATGTTGACCCAGGACGAAAACATCGTCGACGTCAGCATGTCTGTGCAGTACGTCATCGACGATCCAAAGAACTTTGTTCTCGAGGTGAGAGATCCCGAGCGCTCACTTCAGCACGCGGCGCAAAGTGCACTTCGTCATGTTGTTGGTGAGAGCACGATGGGCCTTGTGCTCACCGAAGGTCGAGCCGAGATTGCGATCAAAGTGCGCGAGCGTTTGCAGCAATATCTCGTGAATTACACCACAGGTATCAACGTGCAAAAGGTCAACATTGATGACGCAAGTCCGCCCTCCCAGGTGCAGGAAGCCTTCGATGACGTGATCAAGGCGCGCGAGGACGAGGAGCGCGTTAAGAACGAAGCTGAGTCTTATGCAAACGGTATCGTCCCCGAGGCGCGTGGTCGCGCACAGCGTATGAAAGAAGAGGCAGAAGCCTATCGCCAACAAGTTATTGCTAAGGCGACGGGTGAGGCGCAGCGTTTCGATCAGCTCCTCCGCGAGTACGAGAAAGCGCCTGCTGTAACCCGCGAACGTTTATATATCGATGCACTTGAATCAGTACTCGCTAACACCAACAAGGTCATGGTCGATGTTGAGGGCGGTAATAACGTGATGTATCTGCCGCTCGATAAGCTGGCGCCTGCGGCAGCAAGCGGTGCGATGGGTGGCGGTGCTATGAACCGCGGTCTGACTTCGCAGCAATTAAGAGAGGTGACTGACGCGGTAACTGAGCAGTTGCGTCGCGATCTCGGAAGCCGCACAACACGAGGAGGGCGTTAATCATGTCGAGACAAAATCTAATCGGCACGGTCTTATTCCTGACCTTCGTCGTCCTGAGTAATTCGGTGTTCGTGATTAGCGAAACGCAGCGCGGGGTTCTTCTCAAATTTGGTGAGGTCGTGAATTCGGACCTTGAGCCAGGCCTGCATTTCAAGATTCCTTTTGTGGATTCTGTTCGCAAGTTTGACGGTCGTATCTTGACCGTAGACTCAACACCAGAGCGTTTCTTTACGCAGGAGCAGAAGCAGCTCATCGTTGACTCATACGCAAAGTTCCGCGTTGTGGATACGGCGAAGTACTACACCGCAACGAGCGGCGAAGAGTTCCGCGCAGCAGCGCTGCTGTCTCAGCGAATTAACGATGACCTGAGAAACCAGGTTGCGGGTCGAAGTGTTCAGGAGGTTGTATCGGGCGAGCGCGACCAGCTTATGGACGCGGTAAAGGCGCGTTTGAACGAGACCGTGCTCACCGAGCTTGGTGTAGAAGTAATCGACGTTCGCGTGAAGAAAATCGATCTTCCAAACGAAGTATCGCAATCGGTATATCGTCGAATGAACGCCGAGCGTGAAAAAGAGGCGCGCGAGCTTCGATCAGAAGGTAAAGAGATTGCAGAGGGCATGCGTGCGGAAGCGGATCGCAAAGTTACGGTTATCGAGGCAGAAGCCTTTCGTGATGCGGAAATTATCCGCGGTGATGGTGACGCCACAGCGACCCGTATTTACGCGGAATCATTCAATCGCGACCCCGAGTTTTACGCCTTCATCCGTAGTTTGAACGCGTATCAGGAGACGTTTGCGAATGGCGGCGACATCATGTTGTTGCAGCCAGATAGCCAGTTCTTCCAGTATCTGAGAGATCCAAAAGCCGGACAGTAATCTTCCACTGTATCTCTAGGGCCGGACCAGCGATAATACGCAGGTTCGGCCTTTTTTTTGCGCGTGCAATCGCGGCTTCATTGCTTGGAACTAAGACATGAGTGACACGACACGATGGTTGCTCCCTAACGGGATCGATGAGCTTCTGCCTGAGCAGGCAAGGCGTGTCGAGCATTGTCGTCGCCGGCTTCTCGATATTTGTGCGGGCTGGGGTTATGAGTACGTTGTGCCGCCGCTCGTCGAGTTCAGTGATTCACTCTTGGTCGGCCTCGGTGCGGACCTCGATGAACTGACTTGCAAGTTTGCCGATCGAGAAACAGGGAAAACGCTCGCAGTTCGCGCGGATATTACCCCGCAAGTGGCGCGTATCGATGCCCATAGTTTGGGACGCGCCACTGTCACACGACTAAGTTACGCGGGTTCAACCTTGAAGAGTGTTGCTAACTCGATACCCGCCGATCGCAGCCCTGTACAAATGGGCGCTGAAATTTTTGGGTCTGCCGATATTGCTGCCGATGTCGAGGTGGTCGATTTATTGCTGTCGCTTGTGACTCAGAACGGCCTTTCGGACGTTACATTCGATATTGGCCACGTCGCTTTTTGTGACCTCGTTCTCGACGCCACCAATTTAGACAGCAAGCAGCGCGAGACCGTGCTCGCGCTACTCGCGCGCAAGGCCACATCTGAGTTAGATCGTTTTTTATTGAAGCTGAGTGATCAGAGCGAACGCGATCAAGTTCAGTTGCTTGCCAGCATGCACGGGGGCCGCGATGTGATCGCGAGAGCGAGAGAGGGGTTTGCTGATGTATCGGGCGTCAGTGCACTCATGGATGACCTTGAGGCCGTCCTCGCCAGTTGTGATCGTAACGGCAACGTAAACGTCTACATCGATCTCACCGAGGCACATGGCTATCGTTACCACTCCGGTGTGGTTTTTGCCTTGTATGCTCGGGAGCTTGGTTCGCCGATTGCCAAAGGCGGTCGTTACGACGGTGTCGGCGAGGCTTTTGGGCGATCTCGCCCGGCCACGGGTTTTGCGATTGATTTGAAGGCATGGTCAATGCTCGCAGAGACACCGGAGGTCGCTAATAGGTTTGTGTCATCACCTGCTATCGATTGTAGGGAGTTACTGGCTGCCGAGTCGGCGTTGAGAGCGGCCGGCACGGTCGTGATCAAGGCGCTCGGTGATTCGATAGATCCCCGATGTACGCAGCAACTTGTTCAAATTGAAGATAAATGGCTACTCAAGCCAGTGGAGAAAAACTAATGGGTCGTAATGTGGTTGTGCTCGGCACGCAGTGGGGCGATGAGGGCAAGGGCAAAATTGTTGACTTGCTGACCGAGCAAGCGGCTGCCGTTGTTCGCTTCCAAGGTGGGCATAACGCAGGACATACACTGGTTATCGAGGGTGAGAAAACGGTTCTTCATGTCATTCCCTCGGGGATTCTTCGTGAGGATGTTGAGTGTCTTATTGGCAACGGTGTGGTGCTTTCAGCAGAAGCATTATTGAAAGAGATTAACCAACTGGAGGCGCGTGGGGTTCCCGTTCGTGAACGGCTTAAGATTTCCTCTGCTTGCCCACTGATTTTGCCCTACCACGTTGCACTGGATCAGGCGCGTGAGGCCAAGCGCGGTGAGAAAAAAATTGGGACAACCGGCAGAGGTATTGGCCCAGCCTACGAGGATAAGGTTGCACGACGCGGACTTCGCCTTGGTGATTTGAAAGACCCCAAGCGTTTTGCCGATACGCTCCGTGAAGTCCTCGATTATCATAATCATGCATTGGTTCATTATTACGGTGCCGAGGCGCTGGATTTTGACGAGGTGCTCGCCACGGCGCTCGAGGAGTGTGGGCAACTCCTGCCCATGATGGCTGACGTTACGACCCGGCTTCATGAGCATCGCGAGGCAGGTGCGAACATCATGTTCGAGGGCGCACAGGGCTCACTCCTTGATATCGATCACGGTACCTATCCCTTTGTGACTAGTTCGAACACGACTGCTGGCGGTACAGCAACGGGTTCAGGCTTTGGCCCGCTGTATCTGGATTATGTCTTAGGCATTACCAAGGCATACACAACCCGTGTTGGATCAGGTCCTTTCCCAACAGAGCTCTTTGATGATGTCGGTCGTCGACTCGCTGAGCGCGGTCACGAATTCGGTGCAACCACTGGACGTCCTCGCCGCTGCGGTTGGTTTGACGCAGTTGCATTGAAGGCTGCCGTTCAAATCAACTCTATTTCGGGGATCTGCTTGACCAAGCTCGATGTCCTGGACGGACTTGAGCAAATCTCCATTTGCATCGGCTATACCGACGTAGAGGGCAATAAAGTGATGGGTGGCGCAGAAAACTACGACGATCTTCATCCCGTCTACGAGCAAGTCTCGGGTTGGAGCGAGTCTACGGTAGGCGCGCAACGCGTTGAAGATCTTCCGGAGGCGGCAGTAAATTACATCAAGCGCCTCGAGAGTCTCGTTGGTGCCCCCATTGACATTATCTCAACGGGGCCCGATCGTTCAGAGACCATTGTGCTGAGGAATCCCTACGCTTGATGTTTACATTGACGAAAGTTCTTTCACTGTTTGTTTACCCGCTGTCTCTCGGGGTATTTCTGATTGGACTTTCGTTACTGGGGCAGCTGCGTGGCAACCGGGCTGCGGCTGGGCTCTACACGTTCTTCGCGCTTATGGTGCTCTATTACCCGTCAACTGAGTTTGGGGTTGAGGCCATCGCAAAGCCACTCGAAGCCCGGTATCCCGCGTTTTCTCCAGAGGAGCTCCCTGATGGTGACACCATTGTTGTACTGGGTGGTGGTATTGAAGCCGAGGGGGTCTACGGGCGTTGGGGGGATTTGAATCACGCCTCGGACCGTGTGATTTCCGCAGCGGAGCTGTGGCATGCAAAAAAGGCCCCTAAGATCATTGTTAGTGGCGGTAGCACACAGGGCCCGATCTCTGAGGCAAGCCGCATGGCTGATTTGTTAAAGCGACTGGGTGTCCCCGCATCGGCTATTAGCCTAGAGGAGAAAAGTCTCAACACAGAGGGCAACGCTCGCGAAGTAGCGGCACTCACGAATGCAGGCTCGCAACACATTCTTCTTGTAACCTCTTCGGTACACATGCGACGCGCGGCAGCGTACTTTACGGCGTACGGTTTTCGCGTCACGGCGGCACCCACCGATCATCGTGTGCCGCGTTATCCCAATGCAGTTCCCGGCTGGATGCCGCAGATCAAACATCTCGATGCTTCCACTGCAGCTATCCACGAATGGGTGGGCTATTGGGTGGCCAAGCAGTTAGGACATTTTGATCCTGTCGTTTCAGATAGCTCTGAGGCAAGTGCTTAACCCGATCAGTCAGCAAGAGGCCTCAAACAAAGAGCTCACCTCAAAGCCATTAGCGCTGAGCTAAATTAATAGCAGTTTGAGTTCGCTGTAGTTGTAGCCGGTCCACCGCCGAAACGCGCGATAAAAGCTGTTTACTTCAGCATAGCCCAAGTCCCATGCGAGACACTTACCCGGGGCCCAGTCGCCCGCCAAAATTTCCTCACAGCGATAACGTCGCACAGCATCTAATATCTGTTGATATGTCAGTGAGTCTCTACTGAGGCGCCGGCGCAGGGTTGTTGGGCTGACACGAAGACTGTCTGAAAGAGTGTCTGATCGTATACGGCTCAAATCACCCGTGAGTAGGGCGTCGATCACCCGAAGTGTTGTTCGCGATAGTGCGCTGGCGTCGGGGACATCGATGAATGCCAGTAATCGCTCCGGGGGTTTGGGCGGGCTCTGACGCAATCGCAGTGCAAACACGTCCTCACCATTTCCCCACGCGAGTGGTGCGAGGTTGGCATTGTTGTTTTGGGGGATATTTGACGCGGGCGCGTCGCTGCTTAACGCATGTAGTCTCATGATCACTTCCTTGTCGTTGTTGCCCATCCTTGGGTCCCTACCACCTTACTCGCTTTATTTGACGGGTAAAGGGGGTGAGCGAATTTGATCGATTAGCCTCGAATTCTCTTGGCCTTCTCGCAGTAATGAGCGCGTTTTTATTTAGTGTGTTCCCCTCGGCGACTATCGGTTCCACTTGATTGTTCGTGGTGTCAGCACTAGCGTGTCGGAAACGAAGAAAAATAATGTAAGACCACGTTTCGAGGTGTCGATATGAAACCACTTGAGTCTGTAACTATTCTTGAATTCTCCACGATGATTACCGCGTCTCTCGCCTCGATGATGATGGCGGAGCAAGGCGCGAGGGTCATCAAAGTAGAGCCGATGGAGATGGGCGATCCTATGCGTTATATCGGCGCACGAAAGGCTGACATTTCAGCACTTTTCGCTAACTGTAACCGCGGTAAAGAATCCCTGCGGATCGACCTCAAGTCGCCTGACGGCGTCGAAACAATCAAGTCGATGATTCCCTCGGTGGACGTTGTGATTCACAACTTCAGGCCCGGTGTTATGGACAAGCTGGGCTTGGGATCTGAGACCTTGCGGACCCTAAATCCAAAACTGATTTACACGGCGATATCGGGTTTTGGCACAAAAGGTCCGCTGAGTAGCGCACCTGCCTATGACCCGATGATTCAGGCACACGCAGGTGTTGCTGCCGCGCAGGGGAAAGGTGATCAACCTGCCTTTATGCGGACATTGCTCTGCGACAAGATCACGGGCTACACGGCTTGCCAGGCCGTTACCAGTGCGCTGTTTATGCGGGAGCGAACAGGAGAGGGGCAGCATCTCGATTTGTCGATGATCGACTCGGGTCTGTTCTTTATTTTCCTAGATGGGTTTCAGAACGACACCTTACTCAGCGAGGATCATGAGCGCGGGCCAATGTTGATCGATATTCTCTACGATCCCTGGATCTGCAGCGACGGCAGCGTGATTATCTCGCTGGGCAGTTACGATATTCAGAAGCGCTTCCTTACTGCTATCGACATGCAACATTTATTGGAGGATCCGAGGTTCGATACGTTCGAAAATCAGATGCGCAATATCCGCGAGTTAAAGGCGACAGTCGCGCCGCGCTGCGAGTCACTGACCTGTGTCGATATGGTGGATCGGTTACGCAAAGCAGATGTGCCCTGCGCCAAAGTAATGACTCGAGAAGAGGTACTTGCGCAAGAGCAGCTTGCGGCGAATGGCACGGTGGATATCTATGATCATCACATTGCGGGTAAATCGCGCCGTATTTTGGCGCCACCACTGTTTGGGGGTGAGCGACTCGAGCCGGGCGTTGGTGCACCAACCCACGGGCAGAATACCGATAGTATTTTAACGAGTTTTGGTTTGAGCGCTGATGCAATCAATGAGTTGCGAAGCAGCTCAGTCATTGGCTGAATGATTAGCCACGTTGGTGACAATCAAACTGACTTAGTTCTTATTGCTTTACCTAGGGGCTTGTCACCTAGTGTTAACCTTACCGATGCTTACGCCTCTTAGCATGTTTTAGCTTACCAATATTGGCGATTTTGCCTTACAGGTAGCATTTGTCTCATTCCCTGACGAGTTCTGACCAGAATTGTCTGGATGGCTTGATTCCTACTTGTGTGCGGGATTAATTAGTAGAATGACGCGTGCAACGTCAAAATCGGCGAGATCTAATCGAAGGACTTTTTCGCTAAGGGCCTGAGAGGTGGGTATAGCAAGTCGAAAGACGTCGCGGATCGATCATTGAAGAAGATTAGGTTTACGCTTGAAACCAACTCTTAGCAAATATTGCCTGCTACTACTGAGTCTACTCAGTGGATTTGTGTGGGCAGATCATGCCGATCGGGTTAATCAAGTTCGAATAGATGGCTCGGTGATCACTGTTTATGGGTATTTCCCGAACCTCTCGGAGACACGAGTACTTTTTGGTGCGGAGGACGCACCGTATCGTCTTGAGCCTAAAGTAACGAATTCCAGTGTTCGTGCCATTGAGCTACAGCTACCGTTTCAGCCTGTTCCCGGTGGATATAACCTGACCATTCAGCAGGCAGGCGAGACTGATCTCCAGCTTGCAATAACGATAGGTGATAGTGGTGTCTCTGTCCTCGCTCTGAATAACATTGAAGAAGCTGAAGATGACCCTTCTGACGCCGCTACCGCGAACAGTATGGGTCTCGAGGTCATTAACAGTTGTCGGGGTGCTGCTGAGATCTGTGACAGCCCTATTCTAATGAAGCCTGACTCGCCGTTTTGTTCAGCAGTGGCTGACTTTGACCCATATCGGGGATCCCAAGCGATCACTATCGATGGTACTCAAGAGTTGTATCTCGACGAGGTCTTCACTATCGAGGCACGTATCTTTACCAAGGACTACGTTCGCTCTGGAATTTTGGTGGATAAATATTCGGGTAATGGCAGAGGGCGCGAATACCGCCTCTCGGTGAATCGAGAAGGCTTACTTCGAGGTTGGTTCTCCGTCGACGGTACCCTGGCTAATAGTCGGGCAGTGTATTCAAATGTGCCTATCCCGAAGAACGAGTGGATCCACGTTGCTTCATCATTTGATGGTGATTTTATGCGTCTCTTTATCGATGGAAAGCTTGTTGCTGAGGAGGAAGTAAATGCTCGCCCTTCTCAGCTGGGTTATCAAAACATAGCGATTGGCGGCAATAACTGTTGCAGTGGCTATTACGAGGTTTTTAATGGCCTCATCGATGAGGTGCGTATCAGCAGTGCGACGCGCTACCAAGATAGCTTCATCCCCCCCTCTGAACCATTCAAACCAGACGCCGCTACGCTATTGTTAGTGCCCTTTGATGAGGGAGGTAAAAACTTCGGACTGGTAGGTGGCGCCGCCAAACTGACGGAGTTTAATCGGGTTGTTCCCTGCGCTGATCTTTGATTGCTCAGATCGGCGTTTATTCAATATCTGCTCCCGAGTCCCTGCTTATAGTGTAGTAAGGCGCTGGGAGATATTGTCCTTCATGCTTTCTCTGCTTGTTGCCTTCCCCACCTGCTATGGCATGCTCTGAAGGTAGAAGAAAACCCCAGCAATTGAACATTGCTAACTGTTATTGGACTGTCGAAAAACGCCATTAACTGAGAGCTAGCAATGAATTGCCGGTTGGTAAGAAAATGGCTGCGGCTAACAATAAAACGCTTGTGGCTAATAATAAAAAACACCGACGGGAGATAAGATGCTCGAACACGACACGCTCATGGCTTACCTCGATCAGTGGGCAGCGGAGAAGCCCGATGAGATTTGGCTTCGTGATCTAAAGGGCGAAGTCAGTGATGACTATACATGGTCCGAGAGCCGCCGGCAGATTCATGCAGTGGCCTCTGCGCTCGAAGCACGCTACGCCCGAGACACTAAAATCCTTCTCCTGTCACATAACCGTGCGCACTGGTTTTTCGCTGATCTTTCGATCATGGCCTCGGGAAATGTGAGTGTCGGTCTGTTCACGACGTTGAACGCTGACGTAGCGCAATACATTGCCGAGTTTAGCGAGGCGAAAGCCATATTGGTGGGTAATGCTGAGAACTGGCCTAAGGTCCGAGAAGTGCTGTCGGCCGATGTGGATATCATCAGCTTGCCCGGCGTCGACGTGCCCGAGGCGTCCCTGACATGGGATCAACTTGTGGCAGAGGGCGATGGTCAAAGTCCGTCATTTGTCCCCAAGCACGACGATATGATCGCGTTGATCTTTACCTCTGGGACAACAGGGCGACCCAAGGGCGTTATTCAAACCCACGACAGCAACATCATCCCTATTCGACGGGGAAGCGAGTTTTTGGGTATTGAGGCCGAGCCCAGCTATTTTTCCTACTTGCCGCTGTCCCATTTGGCTGAACGACAGGTGATTGAGTTCACCGCGCTGTGCCGAGGTGCGCCTGTAAACTTTAATGAAGGCCTTGAGTTTCTCGGTCGCGATATGCAGCGAACACGGCCGACATTTTTCTTCGGTGCGCCTCGTGTATGGGAGCAGTTGCAACAAGCGGTGATTGCCAAGTTCGGTGGGCGAGAAGCATTCGATGCAGCCCAAGCGGCAGATCCTGAAAAGATGTCGGCAACCGTGAAAGCGGCGCTTGGGCTCGATCGGTGTGAGTTTCATTTGACCGGATCGGCGCCTCTGCCTGCACCTTTGATGGAGTGGTGGGACAGTGTGGGTATCGCACTCATGGAGGGCTTTGGTCAAACCGAAGCAATGAGCTTGATCATTAGCCGTGACGGGCAGCGACGTCTTGGCTCGCTAGGCAAAGCTGTCCCTGGGGTTGATATCAAGATTACCGACGAGGGTGAGCTAGCCATCAAGGCAGATGGCTGTACACCCGGGTATTACAAGCAGCCAGACAAGACCGCGGAGCTGATTCAGGACGGCTGGCTGCATACGGGCGATAGATTCAAACAAGATGAAGATGGGTTCTTGTATCTCACGGGTCGTATTAAAGAATATTTCAAAACTATCCAGGGGAAGTTTGTAGCGCCAACACCGATCGAGGCGCAGTTTGCCGACAACAAGTATGTGGAGCAGCAGTGTTTATTGGGGCTTGGGATGACCAAAACCGTCATGGTGGCGGTCGTTTCCGAGACCATGCGCGATGCCCCCAAGACTGAAATTGAGGCATCGGTACTGGCCACAATTGAAACGATCAATGAGGGCGTCGATAAACATGCGCGGATGGGTGGCGCTATTTTGAGCTACGAGCCATGGAGTATTGAGAACGGCGTTCTCACACCGACGCTCAAAATTAAACGCGATCAGGTGTCTGAGCGCTTTGGTACTCGTGCGGCAGAGCTTGCCGTTGCGTCAGCTGAGTCAAAAGCCTTAATTATGGAGTGGGATTAACGTGAGCATTACGTAGCTCACCGCGATGGTTTACGTGTAAGGGTTTTCTTGTTGACGCCGTGTTTAGAGTGACAAACCAATGTCACACTTAGCTCGTTTTGCTTAAAGCAAAATCCGAAACCATGAGGCTTAATCCAATTTAAGTGCTATCCTTATAACTGTTTGGAATGCTTGCATTCCGCACCTGTCGTTACTTCTTGATTTATGGATTTACTGGTCTTGCTTACTAGGTACGCTTCTTTACTTCTACTTTTGATTTGTGGCGTTGGTGTGAGTGCACCTGTTGTCTCAGCACCTAGTGCTGAGGCGGTGCGTTTGGAGTTTGTTCCCGAATTAGACGGAAAAGTATTGGGTGATCCCGCATGGGTAGAACCCTCGCTGAGTGGCTTTTGGCAACAGAGACCTGTCGAGGGAACTCGGTCTACGCAAGAGACGGAAGTGTATATCGGCTACACCGACACTACCCTGTACGTTGGCATTGTGGCTTACGACGACGATCCCTCAGGCATCATCATGGCGGATAGCCGTCGTGATGCTTCGCTCGAGAACGGTGACAACGTCAGCTTCATCATCGACAGCTTTATGGACCAGCAAAACGGATTGGTGTTTGGTACTAACCCTGCCGGCATCGAATACGATGCGCAGGTGAGCCGCCAGGCAAGTGGTTCGATGATGGGGTCCGGTGGTTTTAACCTAAACTGGGATACCAACTGGCGTGTCGAGACACACATTGGCGACTATGGATGGTCAGCTGAGTTCGAGATTCCCTTCCGCTCTCTGCGCTTTGGTAATCAAGATGTGCAGACTTGGGGTTTCAATTTTCAACGAACGATCCGGCGCAATAATGAAGTGGCTTATTGGGCGCCTATCTCACGTCAGTACAGCTTGTCTCGGCTTGCTGATGCAGGTCGTGTTGCAGGCATTGAAACCCCCGCTATGCGCAACTTCAAAATTACTCCCTATGTTCTCGGCCGAGAGAGGACTGGGAATCGGATTTCGACGTTCAGTGATCAAGACGGTGGCTTTGACATCAAGTACAGCGTTACACCGAGCCTGACACTCGATGCCACCTACAACACTGACTTTGCTCAGGTGGAAGTTGACGAATTTCAAATTAACCTTGACCGGTTTAGTTTGTTTTTACCCGAGCAACGCCCCTTCTTTTTGGAGAACTCTGCCCAATTCACGGTCGGGGACCCCGGTGAGATGGAGCTCTTTTTTAGTCGTCGAATTGGTATCGCAAGCGATGGCAGTGCTATCCCGATCAAAGGTGGCCTTCGACTTTCCGGAAAAGTGGGGGATGCGACCAATGTGGGCTTGTTGCACATGCAAGCCGATGAGGTTGCTGGGGTGGTTGCTCAAACTGATTTCAGTGTGGCGCGCGTCAGTCAGGAATTCGATAATCGCTCAAGTCTAGGGTTCTTGGCCATTAACAAAGAAGAAAACGGCTCGTTGGACGGAGGTCCCGATCACTACAACCGCACCTACGCCGTCGATGGGCAGTTGGGCTTGGGCGACGATGCATTGCTGTCGGGCTTTGTCGCGAAAACAGATACTCCCGGGCTAAGCGGCGATGATATGGCTTATCGCCTGTCGGCAACGAGTGACACCGAGGAATGGTCCTTCGCAGGAAGCGTTACACACGTGGGGGAGAACTTTAATCCCGAGGTGGGCTTCCTTCGGCGCAAGGACTATACGCGCGTGGGCATTTTTGGCCTGAACCGCTGGCGTGATCCCTCCTGGGGTAACCTTCTTGAGATGCGACCTCACATCGCCTTTCGCGGTTGGTGGGGCGGCGATGGTCTCTACGAGACCGGATTTTGGCATGTCGATAACCATTGGGAGTGGAAGTCGGGCTTTGAGATTCACACGGGCGTCAATTTTCTTCACGAGGGCGTACGAGAGTCATTCGAATTTGCACCGGGTTTTGAGGTTGAGGCTGGTGAGTACGATGACGAAGAACTCCAGCTCGTTCTCATAACGGATGACAGTCAACCACTCTCAATGCGGATGACCGCAAAAATTGGTGGGTACTTTGGCGGTGACCGAGTGCAGATGACCCCTGCGATTAACTACCGCGTTGGCGAAACCTTCAATGCGAGATTGGGCTGGACCTTCAATGAACTGAAACGTCCCGGGAACCCCGAGACCCTGAGGGTCAATGTAGGCTCGCTGCGGATGACTTATTCGTTTAGCCCGCAGATTTCGCTCCAAGCGCTTTTTCAATACAACGACGCAAGCGATGTTGTCGCTGCGAACTTACGGTTTGCATGGTTAACGTCGGCGGATGCCGGCTTTTACCTCGTCTACAACGAGACGCGTGATGAGGACGTCGGCATGTTCACGGAAAAACGACGCGAGTGGATTTTGAAGTTCTCGCATACCTTCGATTTATTTAATTAGGTAGCGTTTTCCGCCATCGCGTTATCGCAACGTCCTGAAATAACCCCGCTTGGGCGTAGGGATCGGCAGCGCAAAATGCTGCAGCGGCATCATCTGAGTCGAAGTCGATAATAAGTACCGATCCCACCATCTCATCCTGATCATTTAGCAGTGGGCCGGCCGCGAATAAACGATCACCTAAAGCATTAACAACGGCAAGATGAGCGTCTCGATTGTCGAGACGTGTTTGTAAATGCCCAGGTTTGTCCTTGCACAAGATGTGATAAAGCATGTGTTCTCCGCGTTCGGGGTTGGGGGATCATAGCCGCAATTCTACCCACTTGGGCGTTCAGCGAAACCCTATTTACCTGAGGCAAAAACGTTCTGTGTATGCGTGACTAAAGCATCCGGATATCCCCGATTTGCGTAATCTCTAGCGAGAACAAGCACGGTTATTTGTCGAACAAATACTGCGCCGATCCTTAAGACCTTTGTCATTCTCTAGCGCGTTACATGCCGGTGGTAACTAATGCCTTCACCCGATTCACTTCACACACGCCTTCGCCTCAATAACGAATGGCACGCACGACCTGTCGCGACGATGCCTGCACCGTTTCGATGCACACACCAGGTCGTCAAGCGTGTGGGTAAGGCAACGGATAGTCGTGATGCCTTTGGAACGCTATGCGCACACCATGGTCAGCCGGGTCCGGGGGAGGGGAGCCGTTATCACCTAGCGCAAATGGGTTCAGCGCTGATTAAGTGGGAAGGCCACACGGAAGCAGACTCCATGACTTGTCTGGTACCAGGAAATGGCTCACCCCTGTTTAGCGAGTCTGCCAGCCAGTTTGCGCCAAGTGAGCTCGCTGACGTGTTTGAGGGTGATTTGCTCTGCGGGGTAAACGTCGAGGTGCTCAAGCAGTCTACCGACGATCTCGATATGGACGCGATTCGTGCGAGCCTGGGTTCCAATGAGATTTATGGCGGCCCCGTAGTCGATGGCAAGGCGTCGCTTTGGACCAGTTTCCACCTCGATGCAGAGGGCCACTGCCGTATTGTATTAATCGATCACTCACTGCCCGACACGGCGATTGGTCGCTTACTCCAGCGCGTGTTGGAAACCGAGAGTTACCGATTGATGGCGGTCGAGGGACTCCCCGTTGCGCGTGCGACGATGGCTGAACTCAATCAGCTGGAGAGCGAGCTTGAGCCTCTAATGGATGAGTTAATGCAGTCTGGTGAGACAGCAGACCACGAATCGCTATTTATGAAGTTATCCAACATGTCGGCGCGCATGGAACATCTAGCCGCAGAGTCGAGTTATCGCTTTGCAGCGTCGCGAGCTTATTCGCGGATTGTTGAGCAGCGCTTGGCTGAACTACGGGAAGATGCGGGCCTACCTCAGCTTCGCTACTCAGCGTATCTACTTCGTACACTTCAGCCTGCAATGCGAACCTGTGAAGCCGCTGAGCGGCGGATCGAGGAGCTTGCACAGCGAGTCACGCGGGCGATCACGCTCCAGAGCTCGGTCGTGGATCTTATCCGGACGCGTCAAAGTCACGCCATGATGAAAACCATGGGTGATCACTCGGCAACACAAATCCGTTTGCAGCAGGCGGTTGAAGGCTTTTCTACTTTCGTCATCAGCTACTACGCGATGGGCTTGCTCGAAATCATGTTGGAGGCCGGTATCGCCGCCCAATTGCTCGCGGTCAACCCTAAGATTGTGTTGGGGATTGCTGCACCCATTGTGTTTTTCTCGGTCTGGGCACTTACCCGCTGGACGCGCAAGCGCGTCACTAGAACTCCTAAGTGACGACACACTTTTTTTTGCGATCTCAACTCTCACGAACTCACCGGCGCTTATCTCGGGTATGGCTAGTTAATATCGATTGGCAGTTTGCACTAGTCTGAGTACGATCTACTCAGGCGAACGAAATCGATGAGTGGTTAGATGAATAAGAACGAAAATGCCGATAACTGTGTTGCTGAGGGGTATGACATTCCGGCTGTTGAGGCTTGGATTGCTGAGAACACCGATTATTTTGCGCCCCCGTTTTCATGGACTCGTCTCGAGGGCGGGCACTCTAATCTGACTTATCGATTGGAGGATGCTTGTGGAAAGAAGGCCGTAATTCGGCGTCCGCCAATGGGGGAGTTATTACCCAAGGCTCACGATATGAACCGTGAGTGGTCTCTTATTGCCGCCTTTGCCCCTCACGGTTTTCCCGTACCCGAGCCGATCGGATTCTGTGAGGATATGTCGGTGACTGGTGCGCTTTTTTATGTGATGGGTTTCTCCGACGGCCGGCCTTTATTTAAAGTGGAAGACACGTTGGAATGGGTCCCAGAAGATCAGCGTGCCACATTGGCTTACTCTTTTATCGATACGCTGGCGGACATGCACTCGCTCGATCCTGATGAGATTGGACTCACATCTCTCGGTAAGAAAGAGGACTATATCGGGCGGCAGATAAAGGCCTGGTATCGATCCTGGGTGGCGTCGGTGGACTACGCTGAACTCGATGACCCCAGAGCGCACGCGTTTAAAGACTATTTCCTCGAAAATCAGCCTGATCAGGTGACGGCGAGCGTTGTCCACGGGGACTACTATCTACACAACTGCCTTTTCTCAGCCGACTCCAAAGTTTCTGCTGTGCTGGACTGGGAGCTCGCAACGCTGGGCGACCCGCTTGCTGACTTGGGTTACACACTCCGCGCATGGCCCGAGGTAGAGGATGACCCACACCTCGAACCTACCGCCCCCACCGCAGTCTCTGGACTTCCTCTGCGAGGCGAATTAGCGCAGCGTTACTCCGAGCGTACTGGCTTCCCTGTTGACTTACTCGACTACTACGTTGGATTTAATCATTGGAAGACCGCGGCGATTCTGCACGGTGTTTATGCGCGCTACCGAGCGGGTCAAAAGAGCACCGAAGGTGTTGATATGGATGGCCTGCGAGAGGGTATTCTGAAAGCCTTGGATGGCGCCGAGCGGGCTATTGCGCGTCTTCGTTAATCGTCACGTACGAGCGATAAGAGTTTTCCCTCGCCGTCATAGGTGATGACGAAGCGACCTTGCACGCCAGAGGTCGAGAAGAAAGGTTGTAAGGCAGACCAGGGAAGGTTGATGCTCCTGCCGTCGAGTGCCGTTACCTGAACGCGATTCTTACTGCCCGTGTAAAACACCTTAGCCTCGTCATAACTTAGACTTACTGAGAATCTCGATGTGCGTTGCGTCATGCTGAGCGCTCAGTCGGACACCTGCAACTACCATGGCACAGCGCCTCGTTGATTGCATCATTTTGGAAGTGTGACCCTTGCGAAGGGTTGGAGTCGGAAGCGCTTTTAGTCACAAAGTGTTCGAGGCGGGTTTTTATTAAACCTCATAAGGGGGGGCAGCGTGGATTTTTCAGAATTAGTGGTATCACAAATCAAAGCGCCCCTTGATGCTCTTTGTGAGGGGTTGATGGCGGCCGGGGAGCTCGACCAATACCTTTTTTTTAACGGTGTTGCCGAGATGATGGGCGACGGCGGTGACGAGGGTGCGGTCATGATGGCGTGCATCGAGCTCGGGCGCTGTGCATTCCTAGGGTTTCGTTTTACCCCCGATGTTGAGCTTCAGGTCACGACAATCCTCGATAGAGCCATAGAGCTCTCCTCGATCATGAGTGCTGACTCGATGCAGTAGCAGACCCTCCGCATTATTAAGGACTCGGGGTCCGGGAAAATTAAGCCGAGAACCGACTGCCAAATGGGTCGCTGACCATAAGTCGGTGTTACTGTGTGTCTCTCCAATGTGCGCTATGTGTGGAGCCAGCCAGGTTGCGACCGCTTATGAAGAAAGTCATTCGAGATCGATTGCTAACGCCGTTAAAGCAGTTGCTGAATGATGGCCTCACACCGGCGAAAATGTCTCATGCACTGGCAGCGGGCTTTGTACTAGGTATAACACCGATGCTCGGCATCTCTTCGATATTGGCGGTTGGGGTGGCCGCTGTTTTCAAGCTCAATCAGGTCGCGATTCAAGTGGCTAACTGGGTCGCTTATCCCGCGCAAATTGTGTTGTTCATACCCTTCATAAGAGCAGGGGAATGGTTGTTGGGTTTAGAGCCTGCTGCGATTAACCCCTCAGATATCGCATCGATGTTCAGTGACGATTTTTATGCATCGCTGGAAATCTACGGTCAATCGCTCGCTGCCGGCTTCGCCCTTTGGGCCATCACCGCCATCCCACTTTCTTTTGCTTTGAGTTACCCCTTGAGGAGCATTTTGCAGAAAAAATTAGTGTCGGAGCATCAATAGCATCAAGTTTCAGAAATGCTTTGAAGGCCTTTTACGCGGTTAAAACGTATTATTACTGTTGGGACGCAAGACGACTAACAGCGGACAAATTTTTGGATTAGCGATGAATTACCACGTCAGCGAAGACCTCAAGCAATTGCCTAATTTACGAAGAGCGTTCGTTCTGGCGCTGCTCCTCATCTCGAGCACTTTACTTCCTATATCGAGCGCCAACTCGGATGAGGACACACCGCTGGACGGGTATTGGCAACACCCGGATGATCCGGTTTGGATCGAAGTCAATGTTGCTAATGGAACCGGTGTGGCAATGAGGAATGACGATCAGCCTGAGACGGTTGGGTTCCATGTTGTCAGAGGATTGGTTGAGGGCGATAAGGCCGGTGCCTGGAAAGGTGAGGTATTTGTCCCTCAGCTCGATAGCTACAAAAATGTAACGGTGACTATGCCGGACGAGCAGACACTGAAAATGACGGTGAAGTTTGGTTTTATTCGCCGCTCTGTGGCTTGGTCGCGTGTAGATTCAATCGAAGCCGGAGCCGCAGAGTGAGCATTCGCTCTACTTCAGCAATGTGATGGCCAATGTTCAAGGGTAGTAACTAATTCAGGGCGGAAGCTTTAATCCACAGTGGAACCGGTCATACTCTGAACCTCTATAAAAAATAATAATGAGGTTGGCTCCATGATTGATTTTGAAATTCCAGACGAGACCAAACTGGTTCGTGCGCAAGTCCGTGAGTTCGTGCAGAACGTTTGTATACCCGCAGAGAAAAACCTGTCTGTAGAGACTTTCGACGGAATTCTTGCTGAGCTCCGCCAAAAGGCGCGCGCACAGGGTTTGTGGTGTCCGTTTTTTCCTGTTGAGTGGGGCGGTATGGGGCTCAAGCCGTTGGCAAATGCCCTTGTGCAGATGGAGCTGGGCGAGTCTATGCTGGGGGCACTCGCTCTCAATACGCAGGGTCCAGATGACGCCACGATGATGACTTTGCTGCATCACGGAACGGCCTATCAGCACGAGAAATTTTTAAAGCCGCTGGTCGAGGGGCAAAAGCGTGTCTGTTACGCCATGACCGAGAAGGGTGGTGGCGCCGATGCAACAGGTATGAAAACCTCAGCTGTTGAGGATGGCGACAACTACATTCTAAACGGCGATAAGTGGTACATCTCGTCAGCAAATGTTGCCGATATTGCTGTTGTCATGGCGAAGACCGATCCCGATGCACCTCGACATCAACAGTTTTCCACGTTCGTCGTCGAGCTTCCGAACCCCGGGTTCAACATCTTAAGAAATATAGACACCATGCACCGGCATACACCCTTGGGTGAACGCTTGGGTGCTGCGCACTGCGAAATCCAGATTAAAGATCTCGTCGTGCCCAAAGAAAATCTTCTTGGCGGTCGAGGTCAAGGCTTCAATATGGGGCAGCACCGACTGGGGTACGGCCGGTTGCGGCACGGGATGCACAATGTTGCAAAAGCTCAGCGCGCGCTCGATATGGCCGCGAAGCATGTTCTTGAGCGTGAGACCTTCGGTAAGAAGTTATCCGACCGTCAAAGCGTCCAGTTCATGCTAGCCGATTGCGCAGCCGAGATTTACAAAGCGCGATTGATGCTGATGCACATCGCCTACAAAGCCGAGAATGGGCTAGATATGACGCAGGAGAACTCGATCGCCAAGATCTTCCTTGCGAACATGGTCCATCAAGTGGTGGATACAGCGCTCCAGTTGCACGGCTCGCTGGGCTATTCACGTGATACGCCGTTAGCGGACTGGTACACCTCGATTCGCAGTCAGCGCCTGGTCGATGGTCCAGACGAGGTGCACCGCTGGAAAGTGGGTAAGAACGTCCTCAAAGCCTACGAGCGAGACGGAACCACAGCTATGGCAGCGGGCGGCGATTTACTCTGAGGTGTCGCCACCGCTCTGGTGTAAGTAGGGTGAGGGTGACTTAAGACTAACGAGTTGCATAGCACAGGAAAGGTGAAGGGTATGGCCGAGACGGTTTTGATAATGGGCGCGGGTGCAGTCGCCGGCGTTGGAGGTGCCTTGGCGCAGAAATTTGCAGCCAATGGTCACCACATCATTGTCGCAGGCAGGACACAATCCAAGCTCGATGGAATTGTTGAGGCTGCCATAAGCGAGGGCGGTTCGGCTGAGGCCGTCGTTGCCGACGTCACTGCCGGCAAGGATCAAGACGCTGTGTTTGATCGAGTAAGCCAGCGCGGTGAGCCTTTAGCGGCTGTCTTGTATAACGCTGGCAGTAACTTACCCATCAAGTTTTCTGACTTGACGCCCGAGCAGTTTGACGAATTCTGGCGCATCGGTTGTTACGGTGCGTTTTTGACCGCGCGTCTTGCCCTCCCGATTTTGCAGGAACAAGGTCGCGGCTCGCTCTTTTTCACGGGGGCTTCCGCTTCAATGCGCGGTAGACCTAATTTCGCGCATTTTGCTGTGGCTAAAGCTGGCCTTCGTAATCTAGCGCAGGCGCTTGCGCGGGAGTATGGCCCTCAGGGCATCCACGTGGCTCACGTTGTAATCGACGGAATTGTAAATGGCGACATTGTTCGGGGCCGTTTTGCTGATTACCTCGATGCATTGGGGGACGATGGCGCACTGGAGCCGCGTGCGATTGCCGAGGCGTTTTGGGCGTTGCATCAACAGCATCCCTCGGCCTGGAGTCATGAGCTAGACCTCAGGCCTTATAAAGAGAGCTGGTAGGTCACGAACTGCGAGCCACTGAGTTGATTCAGGGCTATTTCATTTAAGTCCATTGGGTGTTTTTCCGTGACAACAAAAGGTCATTGTCTTTGCAAAAAAGTGACGTGGGAGTTCGAAGGGGCCGTCACTTGGCAGTGCTATTGCCACTGCGATGATTGTCGGCGCAATTGCGGAGCGCCCGTGGTCGCGTGGCTAGGCGTACCGCTAAAGAATTTTGAATGGACTGGAGAGAACCCCAACACATTTGAAAGCTCCAAAGGTGTTTTTAGACACTTCTGCGGTCAGTGCGGCTCCCCCATAGGTTTTGAGGCTGATCACTACCCGGGAGGTATGCACTTATATGCAGGCTCTCTTGAAAACCCATCTGACTTTGAACCGACTTTCCATGTGAATTACGGCAGTAAACTTCACTGGCTCGATCTTGAAGATGAACATGAGAGGTACGAGAGTACTCTTGCTAAGTCCAACAAGGATCTAGCTGACTACGATTGAGTCACCCTCTGTTTCCTTGCTTTCGCTTTCATGGTTTTGGTGGTGAGACGCCACAGTATTCGTCTTGTCTTTCATGGCACGAAGCTCACGATGGCAAAGCGCTTATTCGATAGTTTTTGAGTTTGGTGCCCAGGAGAGGAGTTCGATGCCTTTCAAATGAAAATAGACCGCTTCAGCGATGTGCATTAACTGGGAAATCAGAAGGATTATTGATTAGAAAATCAAATGCGTCCAAAGATCGAAGAGTTTTTGTCGTTTGTCGACACGCTGATGAACACCCTTCGGGAGCACTAACCCCTGCAATAGGTAGACGGGAAGCGCGATGCCATATTCGGTTCTAGCCGGCCACGCCGGTGAAGGATTCTCGCCTCGAACGGCCGCTATCCGCAGCTTGCCCTTAGGCGAGCATGGAATTGATTTTTTGTGCAACCGCGGCCAGCGCCTCACGCCCCTGCTTCAACATCGGCCAGTAATATTGAAAAACGTGGAACAAGTCCGGATAAATTTCCAACTCGGCCGTCACGCCAGCGGCTTTCGCTTTAGCCTGCAAGTTACGGCTGTCATCGAGCAGCAGCTCATTGTCACCGACTTGGATATATAGCGGTGTGAGGTCGGTCATGTCGCCGAAAAGCGGTGACACCGGCGCCTTCTTACTCTCTTCGGGCCTACTGTAGAGGGAGGCCAGTCCAGCCAATTGCTCAAACGTCACCATCGGGTCGACAGCTTTGCGTGTTTGATAGCTTTCAGAGGATACGCTCATATCGACCCAAGGTGACATCATTATGGCACCGGCGGGTAAGGGGGTACCTTCGTCACGCAGTTTCAACATTAATGCCAAAGCCAAACCGCCACCCGCACTGTCGCCACCCAAGACGATGTCCGAACTGCTCAAACTGCTTTCAAGTAATGCCATGTAGGCGGCGTGAGCGTCTTCGAGCGCAGCCGGAAAAGGGTTCTCGGGAGCCAAGCGGTAATCCACCCCCCAATGCGTAACACCGCTATCGACCGCTAAACGCGCAATGAGATGACGATGTGATAGGCTTGAACCGAACACATAACCGCCGCCGTGAAAATATAACACGGCCTTACCGGCAGGTGCATTCTCGGGCGTAATTTTGCGGGCCAGCACGCCACCTAAAGAAGTCTCGCCGATATTATGAGGTTCCTCAGGTAAGGGCATCATATCAGCCGCCGCGTCAAAACCGGCGCGCTGGTCTTCGACCGACAAATCGGCCGGTGTGTTGGCCGCTTGTTCAGCCAGCATAGCCAAGACTGTTTGCAATTCACTAGTGCTCATCTCATTCTCCTAATCGCTCCAGAAGACAATCTCCGACCGCCTAGCTGCTGGTGATATATTCCTCGAAGTCGGCTTTCTTCAACTCTTTGCGAAAGCGCGCACCGGTAAACGGCCAAGCCGACGGAATGCCGTTTTTGCCGGTGTACCAGTTCGTGCAGCCGGTCATCCAAATCGTATCCGGCATTGCGGCATAAACCATTTGATTGAATGAATCAGTGGCGTCGGTTTTGGCATCAATGGTTTTGATGTCATTTCTGACGGCCTGCTTGATGCAATCGACGATATAATCGATTTGCGTTTCAACAATGCTGATGGCAGAGAAATTACCGATTGGGCTTTGCGGCCCAAGTGTGAAAAAGAAATTCGGAAAGCCCGGCACAGCAACAGTACGCAGCGCGTAGGGGCCATCTTTCCATGCATTGTTCAATGTCATGCCTTGTGCATTGGTCATGTCCAGCGGGCGGAAATAAGCATGCGCGTCATAACCGGTGGCCATGATTAACACATCCAGCTCATGCGCCTCACCATCTTTGGTGTGAACTTTATTACCGTCAATTTTCTGAATATTGCCGTCAACAATGCTGACATTGTCTTGCTGAATGGCGCCGTAATATGACGTGCTCATCACCAATCGCTTACATAGCGGCTCGAAATCCGGTGTCAAACGCTCCCGAAGGACCGGGTCTTTCACCGTCTTCAGGTTTTGCTTGCACGCCCAGCCCATCAGATTGCGTTGCCAGCCCGGCTTAATGACGGCTTTTGCAAATAGGTTTTCAAACACCACGCGGTAGAAAGTATGGCCGAAGCTAGCCAGTGCAGGGAACCAACGCGTCAGTGTGCGTTCGACAGCTGTATATTTGCGGTCGGGTAGGGGGAATATCCATTGCGGGGTACGCAAAAACATTTTCAAATCGACATTGTCGGCGGCCAATGACGAGACAATTTGTGCCGCGGTCGAGCCATTGCCGATAAGGCCGACTTTTTTCCCGGCCAGTTCGACATCATGATCCCAGCGCGCCGAGTGAAAGGCGTCGCCCGTAAAGTCGTCTAGCCCGTCAATATCCGGATAGGTCGGGTGATAGAGAAGACCGCAACAGGCAATCACATAATCATGCACCAGCGTCTCACCATCTTGCATTTTGATGGTCCATTGTTCGCCATCATGCTTGCAATCCACCACTTCCTTATTGAAGGAAATATATTTGCGGACCTCATATTTCTCGGCGATCGACTGCAGATATTGCTGAATTTCAGCTCCTTGCGGCAGGCGTGCACTCCAGTCACCATTCGGCTCATTTTCGTAAGTGTAGTAGTGCGAAGGTACATCACAAGCAATACCCGGATAAGTATTGATGCGCCATGTGCCCCCCAAATCATCGTCTTTTTCATAGATATGAAAGTCATGAAATCCTGATTTCAAAAGACGCATGGCAACCAGAATGCCGGACATGCCAGCGCCGATAATGAGAATTTTCGGCTGCCTATTGACCGCCATTACAGCACCTCAAAAATATCATAAACAACTTTACCGCCGCCAAAGCGGCGCATTTTGCCGACTGTTGCGATATTGTTTAGCCAAGCATATTTTTCTGAAGCGGTTTCAAAATAAGGCGTTGCACGGAAATACATATCCTCACCGTCAATCTCTTCGCCTTTTTCCATGGCTTCGGCAATGTGCGGCTCCATGCGAAGCACGCCATTGTAAAAGCAGTGAATGGCCGAGCCATCATCGCCATGAAACAGCAGGCGCACATCCAGCTTCCAATTGCCGTTCGGTTGCAGGCGGATCCAGTCGCCACCCGGACCAACCAGCTTTGCATTAAAGCGCGGGCTCTCAATCCAGGCACCTTCAACGTTGAAAATCATCAAATTATCAAGCGCCATATTGGGCTCAGGAATGGTGCCATGCATTGCGCACAGCCATCGGGTTTCGAGTTTCAAATCTTCCATGGTTTGCTCCCTTAGTTGAATTCAATTGGATAACTGGCCATCACGCGGAAAAACGAGTGCGACCATTCAATGTCTCCGGCCTTAATGTCTATATCTTTGGTGCGTTGGGCGAGGGCATCGAACACATAACGTGCTTCCATTTTGGCCAACCGATTGCCGAGGCAGAAATGCGGACCGCCACCGAAGGATTGGTGCGCTATATCCTCACGCTCAATGTCGAAACGGTCAGGGTCGACAAATCGTTCAGGGTCGCGATTGGCTGCGCCCAGCAATTGCCAAATGACGGCCTCGGCCGGCAGCGTCACGCCGCTGACCTCATAAGGTTGTTCCAGCACTCGCCAGTTGAACAGAATCGGCGTGTCATAACGAAGGCATTCATCCGTCGCATTGGAAACAAGCCGCGGATTTTCACGCAGTTTGGCAAGCTGGTCAGGGTTCTCTACAAATGCGCGTATGCCATTCCCCAGAAGGCCGATGGTCGTTTCATACCCGGCGACGATGACGCCAACGGCTTGGATGATAAGCTCATCATCATTAAATTTATCGCCACCCTCGGATGTCATAATCATGGAACTGAGCAAATCATCACCAAGATTTTTTTTGCGTTCAGCAATCAGTGCGCGGAAATAATCCTCCATCGCTGCCCCGGCATTGCGCGTTCGCTCCTGCACATCCGGCGGCAAGAACTTGGCGAAGAACGCATTGGTGCGCGCTGCTGTCCATTCATTGAAAACCCCTCGATCCTGCATGGGCACGCCCATAATCTGACAAATCATGCGCGACGGCACTTCATGTGCCAATGCCGGTATCACATCCATACCGCCCTCAGCCAGAGCTTTGTCCATAGCGGCGGAGACAGTTTTTTCAACTTCTTCTTCCATCAGATTTATGGTTTTCTGACCAAATGATTTTTGCACCAGGAAGCGCAAACGACGATGCGCATCGCCGTCCTTATTCAGCATAAACTCCAGAAAGCTGCCTTTTCGATCCAACGGGTCGAAATTCGGGCTTTCGCCACGCATGTCGGTCATGCTGGTTGGCGCGTCGGTGAAAATCGCCTTCACATCGTCATAGCGACTAATGCGCCACGTACCGACCGGGGTCAGATTGACCGGCTCTGTTTCTCGCAAATGGGCTAGTTTCGGATATGGGTCATCACGAAAATTCGGGTCAAAAAAATCGGCATCAACCCAATTCCCAATCGCCGCTTGTACTGTCTCAGTCATCATTGTCTCCTAATGTGCGGTCCAGCCGCCATCGACGGGCATGGCGACGCCGGTCATGAAGCTCGCTTCGTCCGACAATAGCCAGCACGCGGCATTGGCAATTTCTTCAGGCTTGGCGAGGCGTTTTTGCGCAGCCATCTCGCTCAACATATCTTCGGTGACACCGGCTTCCAGCAAATGTGTCAAAATCGGCGTGTAGGTGGCGCCCGGGCAAATAGCATTGACGCGCACTTTTTCCGGTGCCGCTTCCAAAGCCGCGGCTTTGGTCATGCCGACAACCGCATGTTTGGTGCCGCTATAAGCGCCTTGCATGGCCAGTCCGACAAGACCGGCGACAGAGGCATTATTGACGATCGAACCGCCGCCATTGGCTTTCATATGCGCCAATTGGTGTTTCATGCACAGCCAGACGCCCTTCATATTGATGGATACGATACGATCGAAATCAGCTTCTTCAATTACCTCAAGCGGCAATGTATCAATGCCAATTCCGGCATTATTGAATGCCCCGTCAATACCGCCCAGTGCTTCAATTGTGTCTGCCATGGCCTTTTCGACTGAAGCGGCGCTGGCTACATCTGCCTCAAGAGCAATTGCTTTTTCTGATGAATTGGCCGCTATTGCCCCGCAAGCAGCCTTATCAATGTCCCATAGGGCGACTGATGCCCCGCTTGCAATCAGTGCCTCTGTTGTTGCTTTTCCGATGCCGGTTGCGGCACCGGTGACGATAATTTTGCGTCCTTGAAAACTCTTTGCCATCTCATCCCCCTCATTTGTAAAAATAGACTAATAATTCTATAAAATAGAGTCAATAATCTAAATATAGATTTCGAGGTCTAAATTCTGCAGACTATTTGATATGGACAAGAATCGTTTTAATCGGCTCGACACCTTATGAGCGTTATAACTACCCCTCCAAATTCTCAGCGCGGCGGCAATCGTGAGCGGATTATTGAGGCTGCGATCGAGTTGATGAACCTGCAAGGGTCCAACATCGGTACAGCGCAAATTGCTGAACACACCGGCATCAGCCCAGGCAATATTTATTACCATTTCAATAATTTTTCGGAGATTGCGCTGGAAGTTGTCCAGCGCTTGCGCGAGGAATTGATGCAACATCTTGCGCTACCAACATTCGGGGCGGTCAGCGCAGCTCAATTGGTCGATTATTATGCCGGCGGCGCGGCTACTTTGTGGCGTTATCGATTTGTTGTATCCGCCAGTCGGGAATTGGCAAATCGTTCGCCTGAGCTCGACACACTTTTTCAAAGCCTCACGGATGAGGGTATTGAGGCAGTCCGGCGTATTCTGGATAACTTATTTGCCAATTACCCCGGCAAGTTGCCTGTCGATGACATGCTTTGTCATCGTTTGGCGGAAAATATGTGGGTATTATGGAGCGCATGGCCTCGCCATACCCAGACCAAAGACAGGGGAAACAAGTTGACGCCGCGCATAATGGCAACCGGCATGCAGCAAGTGGCGCTGACAGTCACCCCTTATGTGGACGCCGATTTTTATAAGCAAGCAGAAGATGGCCTGCTCGCATATATCACAGCCCTTGAGAGCCGCTTCAAAAAGAACTTATAGGGCTTCAGACTTGATAAGCTGGCCTGCTTATCATCACATCCGGCTCTGGCATTAGTGTAAATCCGATCCATGAACCAAGCCCCATGTTTCGAGCCGAAGCCCGCAAGCTATAAGGGTGGGGCGGACAAATCGCAGCCAAACCTGTTCCGACCCCTACTTCAGTAACCCCGAGTTACCCCTGTTTCACGCACCGTGTGACTCGGAACTTGGGTTTTTTCTTGGTAGACCATATGGATGACCATAAATAGGATTTGCACGAGCCCATAAAACTGCTGACCTGTTGATATGATTGAAGGTCAATGGCTTGGTCCGCGAAACACGGTGCTTGAAATTTGGGAATGGTGCCCAGGAGAGGACTTGAACCTCCACGCCCTTGCGAGCACTAGCACCTGAAGCTAGCGTGTCTACCAATTTCACCACCTGGGCAGGTAAGGCAAAACGAAGGATCGCGAGGCTACGGCTTGGACATTTATTTGTCAATCTCATGGCCGTACACTTCGCGTATATCAGGAAGCAATCCTGCTTGTTGTTACCCTTATCGGCGGACTTTTGAAAAAACCTTCCAAGCCTCAAACGCTGCAAGACCCTCAAGCGTCACGTGAGGCAGAAAAATACGAACAGCCTATAGCTAGCCGCGAACTTATCCTCGAGGTGATGGCGGAGCGTGATGTACCTATGCGGATGTCCGAGTTGGCGGATGCCTTGGGTATCGTCAACGATAGCGACCTGTTCTCCCTGCAAAAGCGATTGCGTGCGATGCAGCGCGACGGCCAGATCGTCTCGGGTCGCAGAGGTGCTTTGGGGCTTCCCAAGAAAATGGACTTGGTGAAGTGCAAAGTGATTGGTCATCGAGACGGTTACGGATTTGCCTCACCTGTTGAGGACGGTGACGACTTCTTCCTGTCGAGCCGTCAGATGTTCCGCGTCTTCGATGGCGATGAAGTGCTGGTCGCAGAGTCAGGCTTTGACGATAAGGGTAGGCCCTCGGGACAGATTGTTGAGGTGCTAACCCGTGCACATACATCGATCGTTGGTCGCTACATGGAAGAAGGTGGCATCGGCTACCTGTTGCCCCACAACCGACGAATCAGCAATCACGTACTTATTCCCCCGAAGGCCAAGGCGGGTGCGAAGTCTGGGCAGCTAGTGTCAGTCAAAATCACCGGCTACCCGACCGAGGTTCTGGGTGCCAAGGGCGAGGTTGAGGAGATACTTGGCGATCATTTGGATCCAGGTCTCGAGATCGATGTCGCGATCCGCGCACACGACATTCCTAACGAATGGCCAGAAGAGGTGCTGTCCGAGGCAGGGGCATTGCGTGATGAGCCCTCGGAATCGGATAAGAAAAACCGAGTCGATCTTAGAAAACTCGGGCTCGTCACTATCGATGGTGAGGATGCTCGGGACTTCGATGACGCGGTTTACTGCGAGACCGAGGGGTCTGGGTTTCGACTTTGGGTTGCCATTGCCGATGTCAGTCATTACGTTCCCATCAGCAGTGCGCTCGATGAGGAAGCTTTCAATCGCGGTAACTCGGTGTACTTCCCCGAGCGGGTTGTGCCGATGTTTCCCGAGGTGCTCTCAAACGGGCTTTGCTCACTAAAACCGGCAGTCGATCGTCTCGCCATGGTTTGCGAGATGTTGATTGATGCTGACGGTAAAGTGACTGATTCGACCTTTTATGAGGCGGTGATTCACTCGCATGCGAGATTGACTTACACCCAGGTGGGAGAGGTGTTAGAAAACGGCTGGTGTGATGGTGTTCCCTCAGAGCGATTGGACGGCTTGTTCAGGCTGCACGCGCTCTACAAAGTGCTGCGCCAAGCGAGAGCAAAGCGCGGGGCCATAGACTTCGAGACGGTGGAAACCCGCATTCTCTTCGATGAAAACCGTAAGATCGATGCTATTGTTCCGGTCAATCGAAATGACGCACACAAGCTCATCGAAGAGTGCATGTTGGCGGCCAATGTCGCTACGGCAAACTTTCTCGAGGCCTCTGAGCTCGCTGGTTTGTTCAGAGTCCACGAGGGACCTTCTGCAGAACGACTGGAGGCGCTTCGGACCTTTTTGGGAGAGCTAGCGCTTGAGTTACCGGGCGGCTTGGACCCAACGCCACTCGACTACCAAACGGTGTTAGCAAGGCTGGCAGACCGCGACGACGCGCAGGTGATCCAGACCATGTTGCTGCGCTCACTCAGTCAGGCGGTTTACAAGCCCGATAACGGCGGACACTTCGGGTTGAACTACGAGGCCTATGCCCATTTCACCTCGCCAATTCGGCGCTACCCCGATCTGCTCGTGCATCGAGCGATCAAGCGCTTAGCGACAAGCATGGGGTCGACGCCACGGAAGTTATCCAAACAGAAGAGCCGTTCCTTGTATCCCTACACAATGACGGATCTCGTTGCTGCGGGTGAGCATTGTTCCATGACCGAGCGACGGGCCGATGACGCGACGCGGGACGTTAATTTATGGCTCAAATGCGAATACCTCCGGCATCACATTGGTGATGAGTTTGCCGGGGTTGTGGCGTCCGTCACGCGCTTTGGCATGTTTGTTGAGCTCAGTGATATTTATATGGAAGGCTTGGTGCATATCAGCGCCTTACCCTCTGATTACTACCACTTTGATCAAGCATCTCAGCGACTAGTGGGTGAGCACACGCGAAAGACTTATCAATTGGGCGACGCCGTTCGAGTGCAGGTGGCGCGAGTTGATCTCGATGACCGAAAGATCGACCTCGAAATTGTTGGCGAAGTAACGCCTGGCGCAGGTCGTCGTGGAAATAAGAAGTCGGTGCGACGGCAGTCACGGGCGTCAGACGCACCTAGGTCAAAACGATCAAAGTCGGGTAGGGCCGCAGAAAGACGGACTCCGCATAGTTCGCGCAGTTCGGATAAAGAGACATCGGATAAGAAGTCCGCTAAGGCTAAAGGCTCGAAAGCCGAGGCTGTAAAGGCAAAGGCGTCTAAGCCGTCTAAAAAAGCATCGAAGAATAAGGGCGCACCAAAGCGTCGGGGGCGAAGCTAGTGTCCGAAACGGCTTATGGTATCCATGCGGTAGACGTCATTCTTCGGCGCTCGCCAGAGCGGATTATCGCTCTTTCAATCCAATCTGACCGAAACGACAAGCGTATTCAGGGCCTCCTATCGCTCGCTCAAAATCAAGGTGTTGCGGTCGATAGGGTTAGCAAGGCAGATCTCGACGAGATGGTATCTGAGCGTCATCAAGGGGTCGTGGCGGTTATCAAGCCAAGACAGGCCGATGGCGGGGTTGCCGAGCGCGATCTTTCAGGCTATCTCAAAGGCATCGACTGCCCGCTCGTGTTGGTGCTCGATGGGGTGACCGATCCTCATAATCTGGGCGCTTGCCTGCGATCGGCAGATGCAGCGGGTGTGGCTGCGGTAATCGTTCCCAAAGACAACAGCGCAGAGCTCAATGCGGTTGCCCGGAAAGTCGCCAGTGGCGCCGCAGATGTTATCCCGCTTGTGCGTGTCACCAATCTTGCGCGAACACTCCGCTCACTCAAAGAACTGGGTATCTGGATTGTTGGCACCACAGGCGAGGCAGATACCTTGGTTTACGATCAGGATTTGTCGATTCCAACCGCGCTGGTGATGGGGGCAGAAGGTCCTGGTATGCGACGCCTAACGACCGAGGCCTGTGATTTTTTGGTCAAGCTGCCAATGGCGGGTGATGTCTCGAGTCTTAACGTCTCAGTGGCGACGGGGATCTGTCTGTTTGAGGCCGTGCGGCAACGTCGCAGCGGGTAATTGCATTCTTGTTTACGCCTCTGTAGACTCCGCGCCTCACAATTAGCCGGGCTCTATGAGCCTTAACTCCTTGCTGCACTGTTAGTCAGGCAGCTACAACCGAAGGGAGAGATCGTTAGTGCGACACTACGAAATCGTCTTTATGGTCCATCCGGACCAGTCGGAACAAGTACCGGGCATGATCGAGCGGTACACCAATGTGATCACCAAGGATGGCGGACAAGTTCACCGCCTCGAAGATTGGGGTCGTCGTCAGCTTGCTTACCACATCAATAAGATTCACAAGGCTCATTACGTCTTAATGAATGTTGAGGCCAGCAATGAGGCCATGGAAGAGCTGACAACCACTTTCCGCTACAACGATGCGGTTATCCGCAACCTCGTTATTCGTCGGGACGAAGCAGTGACTGAAGAGTCTCTGATCATGAAGTCCGAGAAAGAGGATCGTGAGCGTAAGTCACGTTATCAAGAGCGTCAGGCTGCAGAGGCGAAAGCCGCTGAAGCCGAGGCAGCTGAAGAAGAAGCTTCTGGTGAGGCAGCTGAAGAGGCGCCCGCAGAAACTGATAGCGCAGAGGAGGAGTAATCGATGTCACGTTTTTTCCGACGTAGAAAGTTCTGTCGTTTCACCGCCGAAGGCGTTCAGGAAATCGACTACAAAGATTTGGAAGTTCTCAAGCAGTACATCACTGAGACTGGGAAGATCGTACCTAGCCGTATCACGGGTACCAAAGCGAAGTATCAGCGTCAGTTGGCCACAGCCATCAAGCGCGCCCGTTACTTAGCGCTATTGCCTTACACGGACTCCCACCAGTAAGACAGTGATGCGCGGCCTCGCTGAATTTATCATGCGTGGCCGCTGGCAAGCGCTGGCGGTAGCTGTACTTGGCTCAGTGCTTGTCTTCGCCGCTCCGATTAGTGCGGCGGCGATAGCCCTAGTGACAATGGCGCAAGGAACGCGCGATGGATCTTGGGTAGCTTTATGGTCTCTTTTACCTGCGCTTTTGTTGGGTTGGGTAAGTGGAGATTACGGAACCGGCTTTTTGCTGTTGTCCGTTTTTGTAGGTGCGATGGTGCTTGCACAGACCTTAAGTCTGTCGCTGGCGTTGTTAGCGATCGTTCCGGTGTCGGCGATTGGTGGCGTTTTGCTGCTAACGCTCAACTCGGCCTTTTTAGAGGCTATGCTATCGATGCTGGATACATGGATCGCGGCGCTTCAAGCGGAGTCGCCCGAGTCGGGTGAATCGCTGAATGCGTTTAGACCTACGGTGACTCAGGTTGCGGGTTTGATGGCAACCGGGAATGCGCTGATGGCGTCCTTGAGTTTATTGCTAGGGCGGTATTGGCAGGCAGCGCTCTTCAAGCCGGGTGCATTCGGAGAAGAGTTCAGGGCATTTAAATTGCCCAGTGTTTTAACGGCGCTTTTGGTGCTCGCGGCGATGCTGGGAGCGCTAAATGGTAGCGAGGCAGCAGCTTGGTCTGCGCTGGCGGGGATTCCCGTGACCCTAGCGGGCTTTGCATTGTTTCATCACATTGCAAGGCGCCAACAGTTAGGTGGCACGTTTCTGACCGTCGGTTATGTGCTTTGGATTATCGTCGATGGGTTAAAAGTCGGCGTGTTACTAGCGGTTTTGCTGGACGCGTTCCTAGATTTAGGGCGTCGAGCAAGGTCGAAATGAGTTTAGAAAAGGTTGGGCACACTGTGCTCAAAGTAGAGGGAAAAAACGATGGAAGTAATTCTGCTCGATAACGTAGGTAGCTTGGGTGGACTGGGTGACCGTGTTGATGTGAAGCCAGGCTATGGCCGTAACTTCCTTATCCCACAAGGGAAAGCAGTGCCTGCCACGCCTGAGAACGTTGAAAAGTTCGAGGCGCGTCGTGCTGAACTCGAAGCCGCCGCTGCTGCAACACTTGGTGCCGCACAAAAGCGCGCAGAAGGCATTCAGGCTTTGGAGCAGGTGCAAATCGCTGCAACGGCTGGCGAAGAGGGCAAACTCTTCGGTTCAGTGGGTACACGCGATATCGCCGAGGCTCTAACTGCAGCAGGCTGTGATACTGACAAGTCGGAAGTACGTCTCCCCGACGGCGCGATTCGTGAGCTCGGCGAGTACGAGATCATGATTCAGCTTCACGCTGAGGTAGCGACGACAGCAAACATTGCAATCGTTGCCGAGTAACGAATGTCTCTTACGCCACAGTTCTGAACTGTGGCATGCTGTACCGCCGGGCAGAGCGCGGTGAGATCAACACGGTATCATCGGTAAAGAGTTGATATGGAGACAGCATCAAATCCCGATTGGGATGTTGCCAAGCTAAAACTGCAGCCGCAGTCTATTGAAGCAGAGCGCTCTGTCATAGGCGCTCTACTCATCTCTTCAGATAGCTGGGACGGCGTTGCCGAGGTCGTCGCAGCCGCTGATTTCTACCGCCCTGAGCACAGGGCGATATTCCGCCAAATTGCTTTGCTCGTCGATCGCGGTGAGCCCGTCGATGTCGTCACGGTTTCAGACCGTCTGCTTGCCACGGGCGAACTTGACGCTGCCGGCGGGCACACCTACCTTGCTGAACTTGCAGAGCAAACTCCTACCGCATCTAACGTTCGAGCGTATGCCAACGCCGTGCGTGAGCGGTCGGTACTTCGTCAGCTTATTAATGCTGCGCAAGATATCGCCTCAGCCGGTTTCAATCCCGAGGGCCGCAGTTCGGAAGAGCTAGTCGACGAGGCCGAGCGCCTCATCATGCAGATCTCTGAAAGTGGCCAGAAAGCGGGTGGTCCCCAAGGCATGGAAGGACTGCTGAAGGGTGCCATTGATCGTATTGAGGAGCTTTACAACACTGGCGGCGATATCACGGGATTAACCACTGGTTTTATCGACTTAGATCGGATGACGTCCGGGCTACAGCCCTCGGATCTCGTCATTGTTGCCGGGCGTCCCTCGATGGGAAAAACCTCATTTGCGATGAACCTTATCGAGAATGCGGCGCTAGCGAGTGATCGTCCGCTAATGGTTTTCTCGATGGAGATGCCAGCAGAGCAGCTTGTAATCCGTATGTTGTCGTCTCTCGGTCGCATTGATCAGGGCCGGGTGCGAACAGGTAAGCTCGAACAGGACGATTGGCCGAAGCTCGCCAGCGCAACAGAGAAACTTAAAGGCACACAGGTATTCATCGACGACACACCTGCGCTGACGCCTACGGAACTTCGATCGCGTGTTCGCAAATTGGTTCGCGAGCAGGGTGATCTTGGCATGATCATGGTCGACTATCTGCAGCTGATGCGCGTGGCAGGTTCTAACGAAGGCCGAACCGCGGAGATTTCAGAAATCTCGCGAAGCTTGAAAGCCATTGCAAAAGAATTCAAATGTCCGGTTGTCGCGCTGTCGCAGCTTAATCGCTCGTTAGAGCAACGACCGAATAAGCGACCCGTAAACTCGGACCTTCGCGAATCGGGCGCGATTGAGCAGGATGCAGATGTCATCATGTTCATCTATCGGGATGAGGTTTACAACGAAGACTCTCCTGACAAAGGTGTGGCCGAAATTATTATCGGCAAGCAGCGTAACGGCCCTATCGGTACCTGCCGTCTGTCCTTCCAGGGACAATTCACACGATTCGAGAATTTAGCGAGAAGCGATTATGAGCACTATGGCGCCTAGCGAGGGTTCGCCCATCGACCTAGATGCACTGCGCGTTATGCTTGGTGGTGACGACAGTCTCGTAAAAATGATTCTTGAGAAATTTCAGGCTGAAATTCTTGGCGACATCGAGCAGCTAAAAACGCTTCAGGGACAACAGGAGGCAGAACCCATTCGTGCCTTGGCACACCGTCTCAAAGGCACTTGCGGTAACGCTCAAGCGGCCCAACTCTCTGAGATCGCAAAGTTGTTGCAATTCGCCATGGCGGCGGGCGAACTCGAGCAAGCGCCGGGTCTCATCAAGGCGCTGGACGCGGAGCGTTTGTCGCTAGAGGTTTACCTGACTAAGCAAGGCTATTAGCTCAGGGGGCTAGAACTTCCAAAGCCCTATCTCAGAAGCCGAGTTGTTCTTTCAACGCAGATAACGCCTCTTTCCTCTGGTCATTTGACATGGCGTCCTCCTCACGAGGCGCGTCGATCGATTTGCGCTCCGGAATCGTCAATGTCTCTCCCGCAAGTGCTTTGCGGAGCCATTGGTTGTAGTGGACTTGAAACGCTGGCCAAGCTTCATTGCGAGTATGGTTTGCAAGTAAATACCAGCCCGTATCTCGCCCAGCGAGATAGGCGATGGGGTGGCTCCAAGTGGCTTCTGCCTTTGGACTGGGGGCGAGACACGCCTCCTCATAAGCAACATTTGCAGTGGGTAAACCGAGCTCACCCAATGCTTCAGAGCAGCTTGCAAGCATGCGGTTTAGCGTGGGGAGGTAATCGCTACCCTCTATCGCGCGGCGCGCCCCCATGAGAATTAAATCGCTGGAAAAATGCCCCAGCGCTTCTAGCCACAGCCGCTTCACCTGACCCAATTGCTGTGCGTCTGACCACGCAGCGTAATATTGGTTGTGGTAGTTCAGTCGAAAGAGCGCAAATACCTGATTAATCGCTTCGACCAACCCACCGTCTAGGGCTGCGTCGTCTGACTTTTCGGCGCTAGCCTGCCCAGCTTGTGTCGCTGAGGTCGTCGGAGATGCTGCGGTCTTTCGTGCGATCTGCTGGGCCAGTTCCGCCGCCTGATGTTGATCTGCCACTTATCTGCTCCTGATGGCGTTGCCATTGGTATTTTACATGCTGCAAAAACTTCGCGTTCCACGAGGTGTGCACTTCGTTGCTATCGACCCAATAAACAACAAATTCATTGAGTACCGAATCTGCGTAATCCTGACTAATGCCCGATAACGCGAGGGTTTCATAAACCGCGGCGTTGGGGCGCCATTGCGGGTTGAGCCGCTCAGGCAGGGTACTGTGCTGAATACTGTTCTCGTGGCGGACCCATCGCTGGCGCACAAACTGTATGAACTTGCTGTTTACATCTTTGGGCGCGCCACCGCGCTCTCTCCAGTAGAGAATGAACTCGGGTCTGATGTCTTCATAAAATGACGTTGGGATTTCCGCCCGTGCAAGGATTTCTTGAGCATCAGTACTGGGTTGCCACTGATTATCGAATTTTGGTGGCTCTTTGATATCAAAAGCGGGGTGCTTTTGGCTGTGTCGCCATTCGGATAAAACATGCTGTCGAAAACGACTGTCATATCCTTTGGGGTCACCTGAGCGATCGAAGGTTTTCAGCTGAGACAGTATGTAGTCGCGCGTTAGCCCGTGATTTAAGTTCAGGAGGTCGATCACGTGCTCACTCGGGCGCCACGCCTCAGTGTCTTGTACTTTGGGTGTCTCGCTTCTTTGGTGTCGGCTGGTCGACCACACCGCAGGGTCCGATGTCGGCGTAGCTGAAATGATTCCCAAGTCGACAAGGCGCTGTAGCAGCTGATTGAGTTTTACTTCGTCCCAGAATGGGAATTCTGCAGCCAATGTTGGGATAGAAATATTGGTGTTTTGCCCACCCTCCGCACCCAGCTGATGGCTCAATCCCTGCAGCAATACCGCTTCCTCAAGACCAATCGTGGCGGCGAGTTGTGCAGAGAACGTGCAATAGCGTTCAGGGATGAATCGTGAGTTGGACATGGATGTTAGCTATGAGTCTTGGTCTGGTAGCATAGCGGTTTCGGGGTGGCTGGGCACCCCTGTCGGAGTGATCTATGGCAAAAACTAAGACAGCCTTTGTCTGTAACGACTGTGGCGCTGACTATCGTAAGTGGCAAGGACAATGCTCAGCCTGTCAGGCCTGGAATACACTCTCCGAAGTGAGGCTTTCAGGCCCAAGCTCGACGGCTAGTCCAAAGTCACGTGGTGGCTTTGCTGGCACAACAGCAACAGTTCAAAAGCTCTCGGAAATTGACCTTATAGATCTTCCTAGATTTAGCTCCGGTTTTGCCGAGCTCGACCGTGTTTTGGGTGGCGGCTTTGTTCCGGGCTCTGCGATTTTGATCGGTGGCCATCCCGGTGCAGGCAAAAGTACTTTATTGCTTCAAACGCTGTGTAAGCTTGCTGCTCAGGCACCCGCGCTCTACGTTACGGGTGAAGAGTCTCCGCAGCAGGTAGCGATGCGGGCTAAGCGTTTGGGCTTAGAGACCGATGCGTTACAGCTAATGGCTGAGACCGACGTTAATGAGATTTTGGCGGCGGCTGATAAACACAAGCCAAAGGTCTTGGTAGTCGATTCTATTCAGGTGATTCACAGCGATGCTTTGACCTCAGCGCCGGGAAGTGTGGCTCAAGTCAGGGACTGCGCAGCCTTGCTCACTCGGTATGCCAAGCAAACGGGTACCGTATTGATTCTTGTGGGCCATGTAACAAAGGATGGCAGCTTAGCCGGGCCAAAGGTACTTGAGCATATGATCGATTGCTCGGTATTGCTGGAGGGCGAGCAAGACTCCCGTTACCGAACGCTTCGCGGTCAGAAGAATCGCTTCGGTGCCGTTAATGAGCTTGGCGTATTTGCCATGACCGATATTGGTTTGAAAGAGGTTCTCAATCCATCGGCTATCTTCTTGGAACGCGCTGAGACCCCAGCGCCGGGTACCGTCGTTGTAGTTGTCTGGGAGGGAACACGCCCTTTGCTTGTTGAAATTCAAGCTTTGGTCGATGCCAGCAATTTAGGTAATCCGCGCCGCGTAGCGGTTGGCTTTGAGCAAAACCGGCTCGCGATGTTACTTGCGGTGTTGCACCGGCACGTGGGCTTGCACGTGGGTGATCAGGACGTCTTTGCCAATGTGGTGGGCGGTGTTCGAATCGCTGAAACTAGCGGTGATTTGTCGCTCTTGCTTGCTGTTGTCTCCAGTCTTCGAAACAGGGTGCTGCCAAAAGATCTGGTTGTTTTTGGCGAAGTTGGTTTGACGGGTGAGATCCGACCCGTGACAAGTGGTCAGGAACGCATCGCTGAAGCAGCAAAGCATGGCTTCAAGCGCGCGATCGTCCCTAAAGGTAATGCGCCAAGAACAAAAATCCCTGGCATTCAGGTTCAGCCTGTCTCACGGCTCGACGAGGCTATCGCACTGTTTGACTGAGTGTGGTCAGGTCGATGAGTCGCTTACACATTCCTTGGTTGCGATTTAAACAGCCCGTCGAGTCAATCTACGGGCTTGGTTTTATGGGCGTTGTGGTGAGCGTTGGCCTACATCAACTTTCGATGTTTTACGCGGCTTGGCACATCGGCATCTCTTCCAAGGCGAGCACGACGATCTTCTTCGTACTCAGTGTAGTTACCCTCGTGGAAGATAACCGAGCCATCATCTTCATAAGCCAAAATGTGCGTAGCTATGCGATCGAGGAACCAGCGATCGTGTGAGATCACCATGGCAGAGCCTGGGAAGGCCTGCACAGCGTCCTCGAGGGCACGAAGTGTCTCAACATCGAGATCGTTAGTTGGCTCATCAAGTAGCAGCACGTTCGCACCTTGTTTGAGAAGCTTGGCAAGGTGCAGACGATTTCGCTCACCGCCTGACAGGTCTTTTACGAACTTCTGTTGGTCGGAGCCCTTGAAGTTGAATCGACCAATATAGGATCGCGAAGGTACCTCATACGTGCCGATGCGGATAATGTCGAGACCATCAGACACTTCCTCCCAGACCGTCTTTGATCCGTCTAAATCGTCGCGTGACTGATCGACATATCCGAGCTGCACGGTCTCACCGACAGTGACTGCACCGCCATCGGGCTGCTCGTGTCCCATCAGTAATCGGAAAAGGGTCGACTTACCCATACCGTTTGCGCCAACGATGCCCACTATCGCGCCCTTGGGTACGGTAAACGTCACATCGTCAAACAAGAGTCGATCGCCAAAGACCTTCCTGAGCCCTTCTACTTCGATCACTTTGTCTCCGAGGCGTGGGCCAGGTGGGATATAAATTTCGTTAGTCTCGTTTCGGGTCTGGAAATCTTGCGAGTTCAATTCATCAAACCGAGCAAGACGGGCTTTGTTTTTCGCCTGTCGGCCTTTGGGGTTTGATCTCACCCACTCAAGCTCAGCTTTGATGGCTTTTTGTCGTGATGCCTCTTGGCGTTGCTCCTGAGCTAGCCGCTGGTCTTTCGCTTCGAGCCATGTTGAGTAGTTGCCTTCGTAAGGAATACCGCGACCTCGGTCGAGTTCCAAAATCCAGCCTGCGGCGTTGTCGAGGAAGTAGCGGTCGTGGGTGATGGCCACCACAGTTCCCGTAAAGCCCTCGAGGAAGCGCTCTAGCCAGCCGACAGACTCAGCGTCCAAGTGGTTGGTTGGCTCGTCCAGAAGCAGCATGTCTGGTTCGCTTAGTAGAAGCCTCGCGAGCGCTACGCGGCGTTGTTCACCTCCCGATAAGTTGGTGACATCCGCGTCCCAGGGGGGGAGTCTTAATGCATCCGCAGCAACGTTGAGACGCGTTTCGAGGTTGTGGGCGTCCGTTGCCTGGATCACGTCCTCTAGACGCGCCTGCTCTTTCGCTAGCGCATCAAAATCCGCATCAGGTTCGGCATAAGCTGCATAAATCTTATCGAGCCCGGCAAGTGCATCAATGGCCTCGGCCAGTCCCTCTTCCACATTTCCTCTGACATCTTTATCTGGATTCAGTTGTGGCTCCTGAGCGAGGTAGCCAATTTTGATGCCCGCTTGCGGACGTGCTTCGCCCTGGATATCAGTATCGATGCCGGCCATGATTTTGAGGAGTGTCGATTTGCCCGCGCCGTTAAGGCCTAAAACACCAATTTTCGCGCCGGGGAAAAATGAGAGCGATATGTCTTTCAGAATTTCGCGTTTTGGCGGTACCACCTTGCTCACGCGATTCATTGAATAAACATATTGACCTGATTTTCCGTGTTTGTTGTCGCTCATGTCTCAAACCTATTGTCATAAAAGGACGTGATCTAAACGTCACCTGCTAGGGCCAATTCTACCCCGTGCAAGCGCTGTAAGGCAGGGCCTGCGGACAGGTTTTATGGTTTTTCAGTTCGCAAATGCGAACACAAATGAGAAGTTGCGCGCTCGCAATAGTTCGTCTTGCTAAGGGACTTCTGGGGGGCTGAGTGAAAGAGGTCAGGCTCAAACTCGCACTGTCATTTTAGGGTTGTTTTGCTACCGATAACCCGCGGCCGATTCCGTAGTATTCGATGCCTATACTGGCGAGATAATGTGGGTCGTAGAGGTTACGGCCGTCGACGATGACGGGCTCGTTGAGCGCTTTTTTGATTGCCTCGAAGTCGGGTGACCAGAACGTTCGCCATTCAGTGCAAACCACGAGGCAGTCTGCCCCCTGGAGCGCCTCGTCCTTTGAGGCAACATAGGTCACATCGTCCCGGTCGCCATAAATCGCATGGCAAGCGTCCATTGCTTCAGGGTCAAAGGCGCGAACTTTGCCGCCGCAGGACCAAATATTTTCGAGTAAGAAACGGCTTGGTGCTTCGCGCATATCGTCCGTATTCGGTTTAAAGGCGAGTCCCCAAACGGCAATTGTTTTACCTTCGAGATTCGCGCCCAGCCGTTGCATTACGCGTTCTGCGAGCTTGTTTTTCTGACGCTGGTTGGTGTCGTGGACTGCGGTTAAAATTGACGTATGGCAGCCTTCAGATTGCGCGAGGTGCTTAAGTGCCTTTACATCTTTTGGGAAGCAGGAGCCGCCATAGCCAGCACCGGGGTAGATGAACTGATAGCCTATTCTCGGATCCGAACCTATTCCCTGCCGCACTAATTCGACGTCGGCCCCAACCGTCTCGGCGATATTGGCGATCTCATTAACAAAGCTGATCTTAGTGGCCAGCATGGCGTTCGCTGCGTATTTCGTCAGCTCGGCACTTCGTGGGTCCATGAACATGAGCTTATCGCGGTTACGGTTGAAGGCCGCATACATGCGCTTGAAGTCGGCCTTGGTGTCCTCCGAGCGGGCACCCACAATGATGCGGTCCGGGCTCTTGGCATCGCTGACGGCTGAACCCTCCTTTAAAAACTCGGGATTCGAGCAGACCTCAAATGGATGATTTTGCCCGTGTTTTTGCAAGCCCGCTTTGATGCGTGCTGTCACGGCATCGGCAGTACCTACGGGGACGGTGGATTTGTTAACAACCACTTTACGTCCATTCATGTGCTCGGCAATGCCATCTGCAACACTAATCACATAACGCAAGTCGGCGCTGCCATCATCACCAGAGGGCGTGCCAACGCAGATAAATAAAAAGTCGCTGTCTTGAACAGCGGTTCGCGTATCGCTGGTGAATGTGAGTAACCCTTCGTCGACAGCTTGCAATAACATATTGCTGAGGCCAGGCTCGAAAAAGGGGACTTCACCGGCTCTCAAGCGCTGGACACGCGCTTCGTCGATATCCATGCAGATGACGCGATGGCCCACGTCGGCAAATACGGCTGCCTGCACTAACCCAACATAGCCACTACCGAAAATACTTATACGCACTGATATTCCCCCAAATGATGTCGTGATGATCAATGACTTATGTGACGTTTTTATGTCGGAAATATGACAGTCTTTTGGTGATCCAAACCAGGTCAACTCTGGGTAAAACTTCCGATTCCACTGCATGCTGTGGTTAGCTGCGCTATCATCCGCACATCGCCGATTTTTGCACACAGTTTTGTGCCCCTTTTCCCAGGAGACATACCTCATGAATCAGGCTGCGAAGACGCCCACCGGTCACGGTTACTCATCCTCACAGACCATCTCATCGTTCGACAGCGAGCTCTGGGATGCAATGACGCTAGAGACACAGCGCCAGGAGGAGCATATCGAGTTAATCGCGTCAGAGAACTACGCAAGCCCGCGTGTTCTTGAGGCGCAAGGGAGCGTCCTTACGAACAAGTACGCGGAGGGTTATCCGGGTAAGCGCTACTACGGTGGTTGCGAGTTCGTTGACCGTGCAGAGGTTTTGGCAATTGAGCGTGCCAAGGAATTGTTTGGTGCAGCGTATGCCAACGTTCAGCCACACTCTGGATCAAGCGCGAACATTGCGGTCTTCCACGCACTCCTGCAGCCCGGCGACACCGTAATGGGAATGAGCCTTGCAGACGGCGGACACCTGACGCACGGTGCGGGTGTAAACTTTTCGGGCAAGATCTACAACGCGGTTCAGTACGGCATCGACAACACGACAGGTGAGGTCGATTACGACGAGCTAATGAAGATTGCCTTGGAGCACAAGCCCAAGCTGATCATCGGTGGTTTCAGCGCTTATAGCCGCATCATGGACTGGTCGAAGTTCCGTGAAATTGCTGATGCGGTGGGTGCTTATTTGCTGGTTGATATGGCTCACGTTGCGGGCCTCGTAGCTGCTGGCGTATACCCAAACCCAATTCCTCACGCGGATGTCGTCACAACAACAACCCACAAAACATTACGTGGCCCACGTTCGGGTTTGATCCTCGCGCGCGAGAATGAAGAGCTTCACAAGAAGCTGAACTCAGCTATTTTCCCGGGTGCTCAGGGTGGTCCGCTGATGCACGCTATCGCTGCGAAAGCAGTTGCTTTCAAAGAGGCGATGGATCCTGCGTTTGTCGATTATCAACATCAGGTTGTTCGCAATGCGAAAGTAATGGCAGAGACATTTACAAGCCGTGGCTTTAATCTGGTTTCCGGTGGTACCGACAATCACTTGATGCTCCTCGATTTACGAGACAAGGAGTACACCGGTAAAGACGCGGATGCTGCGCTAGGTCGTGCTTATATTACCGTGAATAAGAACGCAGTACCCAATGATCCGCGCTCGCCCTTTGTGACCTCAGGTCTTCGTTTGGGTACACCTGCCATTACCACTCGTGGTTTTGGTGATGAAGAAACACAGGCCATGACGAACTGGATTTGTGACGTTCTTGAAGGCTTGGAGTCGAGCGATCCTGAGTCGGTGATTGATTCAGTACGCGAGAAGGTCAAAGCACTTTGCGCGCGTTTCCCTGTGTACGCGGACTAATACCGCACGACTAGAAAAATAAGTTAGGGGGTAGAGCGATGTTTTGTCCATTCTGCGGTGCGGACGACACAAAAGTCATCGACTCGAGATTAGTGGCTGACGGCGGGCAGGTGCGTCGCCGCCGTGAGTGCGTGAATTGTCGTGAGCGTTTCACTACCTATGAAGCGGCTGAACTCGTTATGCCTCGCGTTATAAAACAAGACGGTAGTCGTGAGCCCTTCGATGAGGAAAAGTTGCGCGCGGGTCTGCAGCGCGCGCTGGAGAAGCGTCCTGTTGCCGTTGAAGCCGTCGAGAGCGAGTTAGGGCAGATCAAAAACCGCTTGAGAGCAACGGGTGAGAGAGAAATTGACTCGCGCGCTGTCGGTGAGCTTGTGATGGAAGCGCTAAAGCGTCTAGACCAAGTCGCATACGTCCGGTTCGCGTCGGTTTATCGAAGCTTTGAGGATCTGTCGGAGTTTCGTGACGCGATTGCCTCGCTCGAGGCGGATCCTCAGAGCTGAGCTCGAACATGCCTCGCTCAGATGAAGCATGGATGTCAGAGGCGATCAAAGTGGGTCGCAAGGCTCGCGTATGGTCTGCCCCAAACCCAGCTGTTGGGTGCGTACTGACGAAGAATGATCAGTTTCTTGCGTCCGGATTCACCCATCCCACGGGTCAACAGCACGCAGAAGTTCATGCGCTTTCTCAAGCCGATGATGCGAAGGGCGCGACAGCCTACGTCACGCTCGAACCGTGTGCCCATACGGGCCACACAGGTCCCTGCGTCGAGGCACTCATCAACGCCGAAGTATCGCGGGTAGTGATCGCGTGTCGTGACCCCGACGCGCGAGTGGCAGGTAAAGGTATTGCGCGCCTTGAGGCTGCTGGTATCGAAGTCAAGACGGGCATACTCGAGGCTGAGGCCGATGAGGAGCTCCGCGGTTTCTTTCTTCGCCTATCGCGGGGCTGGGGCAGGGTCACTGTAAAAATGGCTATGTCTGCGGACGGACGAACCGCGATGGCCTCAGGTGAGAGCCAGTGGATTACGGGCCCGGCTGCACGGGAAGATGTTCAGGCATGGCGTGCGGAAAGCGACGTCATTCTTACGGGCAGCGGAACGGTGGAGGCTGATGACTGCGCGCTAACGCTGCGGCAATGCGAGAATCGGCTATCAGATGATGACTGGCACCGCGCGCTTGCGCGTCCAACGCCTCGAGCGGTGGTGGACTCATCTGCAATAGTTACTCCCGATGCAAAAGTAGTCGGCGGTGAGACGCCCACCTATCTATTTACTCGCTCGGATGCGATACCGGACTCAGCGATGCCTCCTACTGTGAGCCATATTCCGGTTGCTGGTGACGAGGGTGGTGTCGACCTCAAGGCTGTTTTGAAAGCGCTAGGCGATGAAGGAGCCAATGAGATCCTTATCGAGGCAGGCCCCACATTGGTGGGCGCTTTGGAGCAGGAGGGGCTTATCGATCAGTGGCTGATCTACATGGCGCCGAGTATGTTAGGTGCTGACGCGAGGCCAGTGCACTCGGGGGTCTTTAAAAAGCTCAGTGATGCCCCAAAATACTCCATAACAAGCCACAACCTGATTGGTGGTGATTTGCGTATTACCCTGCGCGCGGCGGACGATGCCTAAACTTTGTCCCTAACGCGCAACGAAGAGCGCAACTAAGAGCGCAAAACGAAGCGCGATACGAAGAGAGATATTTATGTTTACCGGAATCATTCAAGCCGTGGGTGAGGTGGCCGCCATCGAACCTGCGGATGGCGATGTCAAGCTTAGGATAAAGACCGGCAAGCTCCCGCTGGCGGATGTCCAGTTAGGCGATAGCATTGCCACTAACGGCGTCTGTTTAACCGTGACTGAGCTTCCGGGTGATGGTTATTGGGCGGATGTCTCCAACGAGACCCTATCCTTAACATCGCTCAAGGGCATCAAAATCGGTAGCGCAGTGAATCTCGAGAAGTCACTGACGCCCACCACCGCGCTCGGTGGGCATTTGGTGAGTGGTCACGTCGATGGCTTAGGGAAGGTGGTCGCTCTAACCCGCGATGCGCGCTCTTGGCGCGTCACCATTGAGGCGCCCGCGGGTCTTGCGAAATACATCGCCCAAAAAGGCAGTATTTGTATTGACGGTACTAGTCTCACTGTCAATTCGGTCGATGGGCCGCGTTTTGATTTAAATATTATCCCTCAGACATGGGAGGAGACGGTATTCAGTCAGTACGCAGTTGGCACCGAGGTTAACCTCGAGGTGGATATTATTGCGCGCTATTTGGAGCGTTTGCTCCAATCAGGTGTTGTGCCAACGAGCGATGGCGTTACTCTAGACACCCTCAGAAATGCGGGGTATCGCAGTGATTGATTCAGTCCCTCCAGCATCCGCCGATCAGTTGATCAGTGAGTTCAGAAGAGGTCGAAAAGTTTTATTGGTGCTTGACCAGAGCGATGGTGAGCAAACAGGCGTTGTGGCAATGGCTGCAGAGTATTGCGAGCCCGATGACGTTACGTTTATGGCAAGACAGGCTCGCGGTTTGGTTAGCCTGGCGCTGACAGAGGAGCGTTGCGAACAGCTCAATCTGCCACCCATGGTCGATCCTGCGACCTCGGGAGCCGTGAAACTGTCCATCGAGGCAAGCACAGGTATCGATACCGGTATTTCCGCCGCCGACAGAGCGCGCACGGTTAGAGTTGCGGTAGCGCCCGATGCGAAGCCTTCTGACTTAGTGCAGCCAGGACATATCTTCCCAGTGGCCACCTTGAATGGTGGGCTCCTCATACGAACGGGCGCCGCTGAAGCAGGTGTTGATCTCGCTTCACTTGCGGGCCTCACGCCTGCGGCAGTTTTTGCGGAGGTATTGGATTCACAGGGTGAAATGGCTAACGCCGAAGCTTTGGTCGAGTTTGCCGATCACCATGAGTTGATGGTTGGTCGCGTAACAGACCTTGTTGACTACCGACTGAATCACTCGCGCACTGTTGAGTTGATCAGGAGTGGTGACGTGCAAACGGGGCACGGCGAGTTTTTACTATCGGTCTATCAGGAAAGTACCCAAGGGCATATCCACATGGCCCTAAGCACCGGTGATATCTCCGCGGATACGCCCACCGTTGTCCGTGTGCACACTACATCTGCGCTCAGAGACTTGATGTCGATATCGGCACCAGACCGTTCTTCGTGGTCAATTCAAGAGAGCTTGGCTCGCGTAAGCGAAGAGGGGGTGGGCGTCGTTGTTTTCATCAACAAAGATGAGACCGATGGCGAGCTTTTAGCTCAAGTGGACGCGGTATTAGGTCGTGAAACGTTAGATGATTCGCAGCAGCGCTCGGTGGGTTACTCGCAAGTAGGTATGGGTGCGCAAATCCTGCGCGACTTAGGTGTTGGTAAAATCCGCCTCATGGGGTCGCCAGTAAAGTACAATGCGCTTGAAGGCTTCGGGCTGGAAGTCGTTGAGTTTATAGAGCCATAAGCCGCGCACGGCGCGTGACGAGGAGAAGAGAAATGGCATCACAATCAATCACAACCACTGAAGGTCAGCTTCACGGAGTATCGGGGAAGTTTGCCTTAGTTGTTGGTCGCTGGAACAGCTTCGTTGTCGAGCACCTTCTTGAGGGCGCCATCGATACACTTAAGCGGCACGGTGTGAGTGAAGATCAGCTCCACATTGTTAGAGCCCCTGGTGCTTTTGAGATTCCACTCGTCTGTCAGGCTGTGGCCAAGCGCGGCGATGTTGATGCGATTATTGCATTGGGTGCGGTCATTCGCGGTGGAACCCCCCACTTCGAGCACGTGGCCGGTGAGTGCACTAAGGGTATTGCTCAAGTATCGCTCGACTCAGGTGTGCCTATTGCGTTTGGCGTGCTGACTGTGGACTCCATCGAGCAGGCGATCGAGCGCTCAGGAACCAAGGCAGGCAATAAAGGTGCCGAAGCGGCGACAAGTGCGCTTGAGATGGTCAGCCTACTGGGTGCGCTCAACAGCTAATGACAGCCATTAATGTCCTTGCCGCGCAGCGACGACGCGCGCGGCACTTTTGCGTCCAAGCGCTATACCAGTGGTCTATGACTGGGGCAACACCGTCTTCGATTGAGGCGGAATTCCGCACGGACAACGATTTCAGTAATGTCGACACTGAGTACTTTAACGAGTTGCTGGTCGGCATAACGCAGCGTGCAGAGGCGCTAGACGAGTTGTTTGTTCCCCATCTGGATCGTGAATTAGACGTTTTGGACTGCATCGAGCGTAACTTGTTACGCCTCGGTACTTTCGAACTTTTGGAGCGCATTGACGTGCCTGCAAAAGTGACTCTGAATGAGACCGTTTCGCTGGCAAAGAAGTTCGGTGCAACCGACTCCTACCGTTACATCAATGGCGTTCTTGATCAGGTAGGGTTGTCACTCAGACCGCATGAGCTTGCAGATAGTTAAGTTACTGTCACGCAGTGCTGATTGCGGAAATCCCCCGCAGTAACTGCTTTGAGCATGAGCGAGTTCTCGATAATCACACAGTATTTCTCATCGCTTGGAGCGGGTAAGAACGTTCTGCTCTCTGTCGGTGACGATGCGGCAGCGCTTCGTGTCGATGAAGGCTGCGAGCTCATTGTCTCTACGGACACATCGACAGCGGGGGTGCATTTCCCCGACGACCTATTTCCAGAAGACATCGCTTATAAGTCTGTTGCCGCCGCAGCAAGTGACCTTGCTGCAATGGGGGCATCGCCATTGGGAATGACATTGGCGATCTCCCTGCCTGAGCACGACGCGCTCTGGTTGCATGGGTTTTCGCAAGGTCTCGCCGCCGCGAGTAGTGACTTCGAACTACCCTTAGTTGGCGGCGACACCACGCGTGGTCTGTTGTCTATCACTGTGACTGTGATGGGGCAGTGCGCAATCGGTCAGAAATTGCTGCGATCAGGCGCAAGTGCAGGTGAGCTGCTGTGTGTCAGCGGAACCCTAGGAGACTCCGCCTTTGGTCTCTCTATGCTGCAGGGAAAGGAGCGAGGATTGGACATCGAATTTGAAGACCAGGAGTACCTCTTGTCTCGATTTAGCCGACCCGCGTCGAGAATCAGCCTTGGCGAGGATCTACTAGGACAGGCAACTAGTTGTGTAGACGTCTCCGACGGTCTGCTTGCAGATGCCGCACACATTGCAGACGCTAGCGGCTGTAAGTTGGTAATAGATAGCGCCAAGCTTCCTCTCTCCGGAGCATTAGTAGCGAGTATTGGGAGAGAGCGTGCCCTAGAGCTTGCAGTGGCGGGTGGTGAGGATTTTGAGTTGCTATTTTCGCTTCCAGAATCTTCATCACTACCTGATGGGTGCACTATTATTGGTGTGGTCGAGGCCGGCGAGGGCGTCGTTTGTGACCTTGCAATAGAGAGGGAAGGCTATGACCACTTCCACTGAACAAGCCAAATTCCCGATGTTAGTGGCGACATTTTTTGGTTCTGGCTTATCCCCGGTTGCACCAGGCACAGTAGGGAGCCTAGCTGCCCTGCCGCTTGCCTATTTCTTGCTCTCAGTTCCCGTAGGGCAAGCAATGCTTGTTATCGGCGCGTTGTTTCTAATGGGCGTATGGGCGTCAAATGCCATAGAGGCAGCGCTCGAGCAGCACGACGCGAGCTTGATTGTGATTGATGAAGTCGTAGGGCAGTGCCTGGTCGTCACACTTCTCGATGTGTTCCTTCGCGGTGCAGTTGATACGAACCTGTTACTGCTCTTAAGCTTTATTGGCTTCAGGCTCTTCGACATCATAAAGCCGTGGCCGGTAGGGTGGGTCGACCGCAAGATTGGTGATGGAGTGGGCGTTATGCTCGATGATGTCGTTGCCGCTCTATTAGCAGTCCCTTTCTTGGCCGGTGGCTATCTGCTCTACGCACTCACGGCAATCTGAGGAAGCGCTAGCTATCGCGCTGGACTAATAAACGGCTCAACGCGCTCAGTGACTCGGCGGCCTCTCCAAAAGGTGTCAGTAAAGCGAGTGCCTCGTCGAGTAATTGGTTTGCGTAAGCACGCGCGTCGTCTACGCCCATGCAGGCGACATAGGTCGATTTCTCTGCCGCAATATCTTTTCCCGCTGTTTTACCGAGTGTCTCGGAGGAGGCGGTGACGTCGAGCACGTCATCCATCACCTGGAAGGCGAGACCAATATTCCTTGAGAATTGATGCAGTGCCGCAGTTTGATTCTGGGTGGCGCCTGCACAAATGGCGCCCGCCAGTACCGACGCCTCGATGAGTGCGCCTGTCTTTCTCAAATGAACTTCTTTCAGCGCCGCAACATCGAGAGATTTACCCTCTGCGGCAATATCCATCGCCTGCCCGCCCACCATGCCGTCAAAACCTACCGACTTGCTGAGGAGTTTTACCAACTGGATTTTCTGAGTATCAGAGAGACCTTCGGTCTCGCTTACCCATTCGAAGGCGAACGCCTGCAGGCCGTCGCCGACTAGTATCGCGGTGGCTTCATCAAAAGATTTGTGGACGGTGGGTTTGCCTCTGCGAAGATCGTCATTATCCATCGCAGGTAAATCATCGTGAATCAGCGAGTAGGTATGTAAGCACTCGATCGCTTCTCCAACGCGGTTCGCGCTCTCGATTGAATTACCAACAACCGATGCTCCGCTAGGCGATGCACTTTCAACCATCGCAGCAGTTTCTTTGCACAATCGACTTCTCAATTGCTTGCCGGGGTTTTCGAGTGCGTATGTGAGGGCTTTTTTAAGGCCGGGATCGCTACAAACTATGTGTGATGACAGCGCCATATTTCAGGGTTTATACCTGTCGTATCAGGAAGAGGCGTGTGTTGCCGAGACCGTTTCGATGCGTTGCTCGGCGTCCTCGAGCGCAGCTTGCGCCGCCTTGGCGATTTTCATACCCGCTTCATAGACCGCAAGCGCGTCCTCAAGCTCGATACTGGGATCCTCGAGCTTTCTGACGATGGCGGTCAACTCATCGATTTGTTCGCTGAGTTTCTTTTTTTCGGTTGTACTTTCGCTAAGGCCTTCGCTAATACCTTCGTTTGGTGCTTCGCTGCTCATGATGCTACCGCTTTAGTTTGAGCTTGAAGTCTACCCGAAGCGGTCGACGCTTTGGCGAGAATATCCTCAGCCGTCAGACCCGCGTCAGTTCGTGTTTCGCCTTGGCCCGCGTGATCGATAAAGCGATCATCAATCGCGATATGGCGAACTTCGCAATTCACGCCGCGTTCTGAAAAATACTCAGCAACCGCACTTCCAGCACCGCCAGCGAGGGCATTTTCCTCAACGGTAATGAGCACATCATGCGATGAAGCAAGCTGATCGAGTAGATCTGTATCGAGTGGTTTCACCCAGCGCATATCTGCAACCGTTGCATCAAGCACATCGCCCGCCTTGATGGCCTCGGTCAACAACACACCGAAGTTCACGATGGCAGCACCAGCGCCTTGACGGACTATCTCGCCTTTCCCTATCTCGAGTCCTTTGAGCTCTGGCTCAATTCTTACACCGATCCCTTCACCACGAGGGTATCTAACCGCTGAGGGTCCAGGGTGGTTGTAAGCGCTTACTAACAATTGCCTGCAGTCGTTTTCGTTACTGGGTGACGCGATGATCATATTCGGAATACAACGCATGTAACTTAGATCAAAGGCACCGTGGTGGGTGGCACCGTCTTGGCCAACAAGACCTGCGCGGTCGATGGCAAAGGTCACATCTAGGTTTTGCAGCGCTACGTCGTGAATTAACTGGTCGTAGCCACGTTGGAGGAACGTCGAATAAATGGCCACTACAGGCTTCACACCATCACAGGCCATACCGGCCGCAAGTGTGACTGCGTGTTGCTCCGCAATGGCAACATCAAAATAGCGATCAGGGTATTGCTGAGCGAAATTAACCATGCCCGAGCCTTCGCACATGGCCGGTGTGATTCCGGCGAGACGAGGATCTACCTCAGCTGTGTCGCATAGCCACTGTCCAAAGACGTCTTGATACTTTGGCGGTTTAGGCGCGGGTGTAACTGCCTCAGCCGGTTTATCTTTTTTGGGCTCAATCTTACCCAGAGCGTGATAGCCAACGGGGTCTTCTTCAGCAGGCGTGAAACCCTTCCCTTTGATCGTGCGGATATGAAGAATCTGTGGTCCGCTGAGCGAGGAGACGCGCTTAAGTACCTCAACCAATGACGGCAGATCGTGTCCGTCCAATGGTCCGATGTAGTGCCAACCAAGTTCTTCGAACAGAGTTCCGGGCGCTACCATGCCCTTCATATGTTCTTCGGTACGTTTCGCGAGATCCCAGGCTGGCTTGACGTGCTCGAGTAACTTCTTAGAGGTCTCGCGAAGTGTGAGGTAGGTTTGCGTCGCCCAAATTCTCGCGAAATAGCTCGCCAGACCGCCCGTGTTGTGACCAATGGACATTTGGTTGTCGTTCAGGATGAGCAGCATATTTGGGCGCTCGTGGCCTGCATGAGCCAGGGCTTCGAAGGCCATACCACCTGTAATCGCACCATCACCAATGACGGCTACAACCTTGCGATCAATACCTTGTTGCCTTGCCGCCAGTGCCATGCCCATGGCGGCGGAAATGCTGGTCGAGGAGTGGCCAACACCAAAGGTGTCGAACTCGCTCTCGCTACGCTTTGGGAATCCGCTCAAGCCACCCTTTTGGCGCATAGAGCCCATGCGCTGTCGGCGTCCCGTCAGTACTTTGTGTGGGTAACACTGGTGGCCGACATCCCAAACGATTCGGTCTTCCGGTGTGTTGAAAACATGGTGTAGCGCAATCGTTAACTCGACAACGCCCAAGCCTGCACCGAAGTGGCCACCTGTTGTGGATACGGAGTAGAGCAAAAACTCGCGCAATTCATTGGCGAGCTGCACCAACTCTTCACCGCTAAGATCGGAGATAGCCTCAGGTGCTACGTCTACGCGGTCTAAAACCGGTGTATTCGGGGCTTTTGTTGGCAGCTGATCAAAATTCATTTTGACACTATACCTGTAAATTATTATTTACGCTCATTTGAAATCGTGACGAGTGCATCCGTCAACTTCTTATAACCAGCTTCGTTTAGTGTGTCGCCGTCTGGCCAAACAAGCTTTGGGTCTGCGCCACCGGTCTCGGCGATGAAATTGTACTGTAGATCCAGCCAGCGCACTTTGAATTTATTGTCCGCCCACTCGACACCCGCTTCCCGTACTTCCTCGAGAAAGGCTTTGTCGCTCGATTCATAACGCGGCGTGGTTATAGGGGCTATGACCCACAAATCAAAGTCCAAAGAGTACTCGGTGCGTTGATCGATAATTCCTTGAAGCGCGGTTGTAAGCTCTGACTGATCGATATTGACTGCATGAGCAGTATCGACAGGGATGACAACTAATGATGGCTGGTAAAAGCCAACTAATCGGGGAAAGCATTGGTTAATAAGCGTGGGATTTAGACCAGGCGCTGACCGGCTGATTGACGCCCGAGGGTTTAGAGATGATGGCAGTGTTTCCCAATAGCGAACTCTTTGATTGCCGATAATGAGCGCTGGAGCCTCTGGGATTGATCCTCTGAAATCTTCCGATTCGAATTCGAGCTCAAGTTGGGCGCAGGAGGCTGTTTGATTGGCTGGATCTAGCAAGGTTAGATTCAAGGCCAGTACCAGTAGCGTAGCAAGGGCTGTCGCCCAGGCGAACCTCAGCATTTTCATCCACCTTTATCAAACGCGAACGACGTGTAGGCCCGAGCGGCCAGTTTGTGCATAATCGATAACCTATGTTGAGAGTGCAAGGGTAGTTTTGCCGGTGCTGTACCAACGTCGCATACCAGATAATCAGATTGTTTCCGCAAAACTCGAGTTGCAGTTGCGCGGTGGACGCTATGCGGGTGTTGGAACGCAGTTCATTGGAGTTTTGAGTCTAGGTGCCGCTGCACTCTACGCGGTTGAACCGCTTTATCTTGTTAGCTGGGCGCTCTCACTACTTGCACTCAACCTTTGGTGGTCGAGACGGATTAATCAAACACTTCTTACCAATCGCCATTTTTCGCAGCGCCCCACTGTTTTAAACGAGCTCGTTACTTACTCGGTGATCAACGGATCTATCTGGTCGGCAACACTCATCGGTTTGGATACTTACCTGTCTGATCTGACTTTTTATTTGTGCGTGATGTGTGTCGCCATCATTTCAGTGGTCAATATCTCCGTGTCAGTGGTCATAAGAGGTGCCTACCTTGCACAGCTTTCCTGCTCGCTTGGCGTGATCGCGCTTTGGCTTGCTTGGCATGTCGACCAAAGACCCTTTAATGCAGGCTTCGCCCTTTTACTCGTGGCGCTCATGGTGTTTCTGATCATCACCAGCGAGTGGATGAGTAGGTCCTTCTCTGAGATGGTTGAGACCAGTTTAGAAAGAGCCGCCATGAGCAAGGACTTATCCTCCTTAACTGAGAGCCTAAAAACACGGAATTTGCAGCTGCAAGACGCCCGTAAGCAATTGGCAGAACAGGCAACGATCGACGAAATGACAGGCCTTCGAAACCGCAGGGGCGTCAACATTATCATCAACGATGAACTCGGTAGGATGAAGCGAGCGCAGCTGCCGGTATCCCTCATCGTTCTCGATGTTGACCACTTCAAGACCTACAACGATAACTATGGTCATCCTGCCGGTGATCAAGTGTTGCAACGCATCGCTACCGTAATGCTTGAACTCACGAATCGCTCTGGTGAGTTCGCCGCGAGAATGGGCGGTGAGGAATTTGCCATGTTTTTCCCAACCATGAAGCTCGCGGCCGCACTCGAGGTTGCCGAGCGGGTAAGGGAAGGTGTTTTAAATCTCAGAATTCCCCACGAAAAATCACTGACTTCGGAATTTGTAACCGTGTCAATTGGCGTGGTGTCTTGCATACCCGAGTGGGAGCTTGAGTTTGACCAGCTCTTACAGGCGGCTGACGATGCGCTGTATGAAAGCAAAACCTCGGGCCGTAACCGAATCACGGCGGGGGACCTGTCAGCTGATGAGGAATCTGACCGGACTATTTAGAAAGTTCCCTTAGTCTTACCCACTAGAGCGTCTTTTAAGTCTCGCGGTTCTTCGAAGGCGCTTCGACTGGTGGTGGTCCATCAAGCAAGCGTCGCGTTAGAGATCGAATTGCTTCCGAAGTTTTTCAAGTGCCTTACGCTCGTGTTTCCCTGGTTTTTGGGTTGGTCGCGCAGTTGCACCTCCCGCAGCTTTTCGTGCCTGCGCTTCGCGCTCGCGTCGCTCGATACTCTCAGGTGTCTCTTCGTACAGGGTTTGAGCAATCGGTGCCGGACCTCGCTGATCGCTGAGCGCTTTTACAACCACTTCTTTTTCGTCCCAGCCCTGCTTGACCGTTAGGCGCTCCCCGATCGAAATTTCTCTGGAGACCTTTACTCGCTGGCCATCAAGATGGACCTTGCCGCCTTCGATGGCTGTCTTGGCAATTGATCGAGTTTTATAAAAACGTGCAGCCCACAGCCACTTGTCTACTCTGAGACGCTCCATCAGTCGGGTCTTTCCGATGGTTTTTGGGTCCAGATTTCATCGAAGCTATTTATAGCGTATCGCGTGCTAGACATTTTTTTTGGGCGCGTGCTGTCGGGAGCACAAATCATAACCGAGTAATGAATACCGGCAGAAATCGCTGCATTGAGAACGGGCACCGAGTCGTCGAAAAAGAGCACACGATTATCACTGATTTCGCTCTTCGATATCCCCGTCATCGCGAAAGCGTCCTTCCAAAAAAGCGGATGCTCTTTTGCATAGCCAATCTCATGACTACTAATAACGTCATCCACGTAGTCGCGAATACCAACAACCGAGTGTTTGAGATCCACAATGTCCGGATGTGCATTGGTCAGAATCGTTGTTTTGATCCCGCCGTCACGTAAGCCAAGTAGAAATTGCTGAGCGTGGTCCAGCCAGCGAATTTCATCCTTGAACGACTGCGACAAAGCAATGATGTCGAAGCCATATTGTTGGGTCCAATGGTCGGTGGAGTACCAGTTTAGTGAGCCCTCAACAGAGCGGAAAATTGGCTCAAATTTGGCGACCACATTCTCATAGCTAACATTATGTAGCGCTGCGTAGTGCGCATGGATTTGATGACCCCAAAAATCGTTATCGAATGCGAGGTCGAGCAGCGTGCCATCCATGTCGAGCAGAACGTGGTCAACTTTTGTCCAGTCTACGCGTGGAACATTTGTTTCGTGCAGCGGGTCTATTACTCCATGCTCATTCATCAGGTGTTAGCCTGTTCTGCTCTCGTTGGTTGTAAAAGTATGTGGTGGTCCGAAAAAAATAGTAACGCTCAACTTGAATCCGTGCTCGCGCCTTGTGGTGTGTCGCAGCACACGCTGCTGTTGGACCTTCTAGCCATGCTGGATGAGGCGTCTGCGATTGCGAGAGAGTATTACAGAAAAGCCGATGAGTTGGATGTCGTAAAGAAAGGGGATATGACACCGCTTACTGAGGCAGACACGGCGCTACATCATTTGATCACCGGCCATTTGCAATCAATGGCAGTTGGGATCCCCGTCCTTTCAGAGGAATCTGAGGCCAACGATATAGCCTCACGACGCGGATGGCGCGCATGCTGGGTGATTGATCCACTAGACGGCACCAAAGAATTCATCGAGAAGACCGATCAGTTCACCATTAATGTAGCGCTTGTAATCGATGGCAAATCGGAATTGGGGGTGATCTCCGTTCCCTGCCTAAAGGAGCATTGGGTGGGTGTGGTGGGTAATGGCGCCGCGATCTTCCCAGAGCGCGAGGGGCTCTCTGGCCGAGCTGTCCAAACGAGTGCATACAATGCGTCTGAGCCAATGGTCATGCTGGCCAGTCATCGCCATGCCCCGAAACGCGTAGAGGCTCTGATGAGTAGCTTGGCCACAAATTTCACAGACGTTAAGCGAGTCAACTCCGGAAGCGCCGTTAAGTTCTGTGATGTGGTCTCCGGTGCTGCAGATGTGTATCCACGAACATCGCCCTGTAGTGAATGGGATGTGGCCGCTGGCGATGCCTTGGTGCGTGCAGCAGGCGGTTCGGTTACCGACAGTGCAGGTGCTCAAATTTTGTACAACCAGCGCGAGTCGCTTCTTGCGCAATCGTTTGTCGCGGCCGCCGACCCTTCTATCAACTTCGCGAAAATATTCTTCCCCGAGCATTAACCCTCAGGTACAGGAACGGGTACAATTTCAATCGAAGTGTGTTGTGCTGAGGGGAGCATGCGCATGAACGTTGATACAGATCATCCAGCTGCCAATGAGCCAATGCCTGCTCAGATGAGGTTATCGATATTAAAAGATCGACACCGAGCCCTGGATCGAGAGCTAATTGATCTGCAACTCCAGCCCCTCGCTGACCAGCTTCATATCCGACGTCTCAAACGAGAAAAGCTTCGGCTACGTGACGCGATCGAGTTTCTTAAAGACGAAATAGTCCCCGATATCGACGCTTAAAATCAGTTCTTAGTTCTCAGTTTAGAGCGAGAGGTCGTATTGCTCATTTTCAAGCGCGAGTAACTCTCGTTTGATGTCCATGCCACCGGAAAACCCGGTAAGCGAGCCATTGCTGCCAATCACTCTGTGACACGGTATAAAAATTGGGAGGGGGTTTTTCCCGATTGCCGTACCTACTGCGCGCGCGGCTGAGGGCTTATTCAGCGCATTTGCCACCGTTTTATAGGTCAGTGTTTTGCCCCAGCTAATGGTTTCGAGTACCGACCAGACCTGACGCTGAAACGGCGTGCCCTCGGGCGCACAGGGGACTGTGAACACTTGCAACTTACCCTCGAAATAAAGTTGCAGCTCCTCTGAGGCTTGCTCAAGGATTCGTGATCGACCATCAAAACGTGAATCATTGCTGCGGTTCTGTGGGCGTGCATGTTGGTGAGCCCAGTTAAGCCCGCATAGGGCGGAGTCGGTAGCCAGAAGTTCAAGGCACCCGATAGGGCTGTCCACAAGCTTACTTTTCACACCTTATCCGGGCTTCGGTATTTAGGATGAATGATGATCAAAAAGACACAGAGTGCGAAAAGTAGATATTGTCCAATTGTCACGATATTGAACCCGCCGCTGGCGGGGTGACTAAGGAGTGCGGGAGCACAGGCCAAAGCAGTCAGCACCAAACTGAGCCTCTGGTAACCCATCAGGCCGAGGGCGAGCAGCAAGAAAACGAGCCCATGCGCGGCATTGCTCAAACTGATTGCATCGAGTGCAACGAGCCAAAGCCTGCCGATGAGTGCTGAACCCACCAGAAAGGCCAAGCCGGCGGCGGCGTTTCGAAGTGTTTGGTACATGATTACTCTATTTATTCTCAACCACGTAAACGGTATACCATTGCACGCGCATGTCTATGGTATTTGCCGGTCTTGCTCTCATTGCTGCGCTTATAAGCGGAGAGATTCTGCGAACTACCATGGCAAAGCAGATCAATTCGTGGTTTCAAGGACACTTTTGAGACCTTTGCTTTGGTTTCGATTGTGACTCAGAGGCCCTTCTCCATTTTTGGGAACGATATGACAACGTCAACAGAAGCCTTAAATGCAGAAGTGCTGCAACGAGCGTTGCGCGAGCAATTGACTCGGAGTGAAAGCGGATCGTTCGCAGCTGTCGAGGTGGTCGATACCGTAGACTCTACCAACGCCCAGCTATTGTCGGAGGCGGCGGGTTCTAACGCTCATTTTTTAATCGCGCTCCAGCAAACAGCAGGAGTAGGGCGGCGAGGTGGTGCCTGGCAGAGTCCGCCCTCAGGTAATCTTTACTTGTCTTATTGTTTTCACACCCCACAACCACTTTCGGTAGTGTCGCTCCTTCCACTTACTTTTGGGGTTGAGATCGCGAGGGAGCTTGAATCAACACTCGGTATTTGCATTCAGCTTAAGTGGCCCAACGACCTTTATCTGGATGGGAAGAAATGTGGCGGGATGCTGCTCGAAACCTCGACGATGCAAGACGGGGTCACTGCGGTTGTTGTAGGTGTGGGCGTTAATGTGGCCAGCCATCCCAATGAGGAATTGCTAGGCCGACCAGTAACCGCATTACAAAGCACCCGTCAGGAGTCAGTTGTCCTTGAAGATGTTGCACTCGCCGTTATGCGGGCGATCATTGCAGTGTCTAATCTCTCTACTGCAGATATAACCAACTGTTTAAGGCACCAATGGCCTGAAAGAGATTTCCTCTTCAACAAAGCGGTATGCGTTTCGCAATCCGCGGGCAGTGACGTGCGTGGTGTTGCCAAAGGGATTGCTGTAGACGGTGGATTGCAAGTTGACTGTGGTGGCAGGATGGAGATCTTCTACGCAGGTGAGGTCAGTCTGGGACATGTCAGTCCTTGAGTGGTCGAAAAACGAGGCCTCAGAGGGGAAGTGAATGTGATATGCGGCGAGTGTCCTTGAAATGACAATTCTTATCGATATCGGCAATACCGCAATCAAGTGGCAGTTGCGTGAGTCTGAGCAGGCCACCGGTACAGGTAGGGGCGACGTCAGTCGATTAATGATTTGGCTTGAATCTCTTGGAAACTTGCCCAGCCAGCGGGTTGCGGTTTCTTGTGTCCGTAATGATGAGTTTGCGGGTGAGCTTCACGATGCCCTGGTTCAGCTGGGTTGTTCCAGTGTTGTTTTTGCAGAGAGTTCAGCGACACATGCCGGTATCTCGAACGCTTATGCAAATCCTTCCTCGCTGGGGGTCGACAGATGGTTGGCAGTTTTGGCGCTAAAGTCACGAGGCCATGAGAGCGGCATTGTTGTCGACATTGGTACAGCCTGCACCATCGATGTTTTGGAGAAAAATCGGCACGTTGGCGGCTTTATTTTACCCGGCCCCAATTTGGCCTGTGAGGCGCTGGTCGCTAATACCGACAAGATACGCTACTCGACGGAGCCTCCGGCTGCCCTAGAACCGGGCAGCGATACCGGTGCCTGCGTGGTTTCTGGCGCATGGCTTACCATCGTTGGGGCTGTGAAAGAGATTGCAACGCGTTATCCGCACTGCCCGCTCTTCTTGGCAGGTGGTGCGGCGCCCACATTGATCGACCTCGGTGTGCAAGGAGAACTCGTTACTGACCTTGTGTTTGATGGTTTGTATTTTTGGTTAAATGGGGCTTGACCTGAGACCTCCTCTTGACGATCATGTGCGCCCTTCGAGATGGCAGCGCTGTCTCAACGTCTAGCTGGCGTAGCTCAGTAGGTAGAGCATCTGATTTGTAATCAGGCGGTCGGGGGTTCGATTCCTCTCGCCAGCTCCATTTCCTTTTTAAGAAACCCCAAGATCCCGCCGCTCTGCGGAGGTGCACTCGCTTGCGCCTTCATCCAGACGGCAACTGCGATTAAGTTCTAACCGCGAGCATTTGTTCCTCATTCAAAGATAACTAGCGTGTTTAGTGACGTGTGGAGTAGCAACTGATCTTCTATTGTGCGATCGTCTCCGCGGCAAAAAGGGGGCGGTTATGCAGTACACATCTATTTATTCTCAGTCGCAGGTATCTTATTACTCTGACTTCTTGGTTCGATTGGCTTGGGTCGTCGAGATTTTAGCCGTTGCCATCGGGCTTACGATCTCAGTGGTCATGGGTTTGGCAACCTACAACTCTTTTGAGCAATCGGGAGGAGCAGGATTTGTAGAGGGCACTGCCGCGATTTTGGTTACGGCATTGCCTTTCATCCTTATCGCCGTTGTAGAGCTTTGCAAGATTCCTTTGGTTTTCGCTTTCATGGCAGTCAAGAATATGTTCTGGCGCTCCCTATTCTTGATATTTGTCCTGTTCCTCTGCCTCATTACATTCGAGACGATGTTCAACGGATTTGAGCGCAACTTCGCAAATCTCAATCGAGCGATTGATGAGCGCAATCTCGAGAACGCCAATTTCGATTCAGAAAAACAGTTGTTGGAAATGCGCCGTGCACAAATTCTTAAGTTCACTGAGGAGGAGCTAATTGCTGAGGTGACTGAGAACCGCTCAATGATCAATGAGCGTTTCGAGGCCCAAACAGCCGAAATTAACGCTCGAGTCAGGACAGAACTAGCAGCTATTGATTACAGCTTCGAGCAAGAACTAAACGACAAAATTGACGCGTTGATGACAACGCGTGACGGCTATTACAACTCGTGGTCAGAAGAGACAGCGCTCGTAGAGGAGCGGTTTTCTGCGATGTTGCTCAACAACATTTCAGGTAGCTCAGATGAGCGCGATCGTTTGCTCGAAGAGCTTGAGCTACTCAAACAGGAGTTTGAAGAGGAGAGATCAGAGGCGGGTTTCTTTACAGAAGTCGCCGTTGAAAATCGGTATCGGGCGCTGATTGCTTCCAAGGAGAAGCAGTTACAGGAAATTACGCTGGGCTACTTGGGTGGTGATGCGTTGACAAAGCAAGCGCAAATGGAAGATCGCCTTCGTTCTCAAATGGAGTTTGTTAACAGTAAGTATGAGAGACGTGTTCGTGAGGTAAACGAACGAATTGACGCGGCGAAGCAAACTATTGTCGATCGCACGCTCGAAAATGAAGCGACTGAGCAGCGTATCTACGATCAATCTGGCAGGGAGAGGCGTGACTTTATTGGTCTTCGTGACTCAGAGATCGTGGCTGTGAATGAATACGAAGAAGAGAAGTATGTTGAGTTAGAGGTGATGGCGCAGCAATCGTTTGGCATTGACGAGAAAATCTTCAAGCTAGACTCTGAGATACTTCGAAACGAGACTGAAGTCCGTCAACTCATCAACCAAAACCAGATATATCGTCTGGCGATGTACGCCTACAACATTGACGAAGGCAGTGACGTCAACAAGCACATGCTGGCTACTGTTGCGCTTCTTTGGTTTGGTTCACTGTCGGTCATAACTGCAGTGACAGGAGTGATCCTAGCGCTTGCTGGTTTCTATCTCCGCCGTTTCGTAATCAACATGAGGGACGCTGAGCGCACGGGGTGAGCTTTTTTCTCCTCCGAGGGGCGCGTGAATCGGTCTTTGGCAACCCGCGTTTTGATGCTTAAAGCCCGCGTCGTTGGTGCTTGATGTTTGGTCACGCAAGCGCTGCTTTTACAGTGCTTGTGTTCGCTCGGAGTCTCAATCTCGATTTCAAGGTTAAACAAAGCCGTAAGATGGTAATTTGAGGGTAAAATTTAGTGTTGACACCCTTCCTTGACATCTAGAGAATGTGCGCCCTTCTGGAGGGGTTCCCGAGTGGCCAAAGGGATCAGACTGTAAATCTGACGCGCGAGCTTCGGTGGTTCGAATCCACCCCCCTCCACCAAGGATATAAAAGACACTACTTAGTGAGGGTCTTGTGAGTAAAGAAGGGGGCTGAACCGGATAAGCCCTGTCGCTTTGGCGACGAGCCGTCGTCAGACGGGTGGCTTTGAGGTTTGACCTCCGTCGGCGGTTGAATGCTGCGGGCATAGTTCAATGGTAGAACCTCAGCCTTCCAAGCTGATGATGCGGGTTCGATTCCCGCTGCCCGCTCCAGAATCCGGCGATGAGTTTTTGCTCATATAGCTCAGTCGGTAGAGCACTTCCTTGGTAAGGAAGAGGTCACCGGTTCAAATCCGGTTATGAGCTCCAATTTGAGCAGGCGCCAAAAGGTGTTTGTTCGACCGCTCCGGCGGTCAAAGCAGTAGAGGCCACGGCCTATACTGAGTGAGGTACACAGCGGTAAGTGTGCTTAATTGAGTAAGGCGCGTTGGCGTCGGGAAGTAATGCGAAATTGACCAGGAGAGGGTCGCAATGGCTAAAGAAGCATTTGAGCGTAGTAAACCCCACGTAAACGTGGGAACAATTGGGCACGTTGACCACGGTAAGACAACACTGACTGCAGCGTTGACACGTGTGTGCTCTGAAGTATTTGGTGGTGAGGCAGTTGCGTTTGACGGTATCGACAACGCACCTGAAGAGCGTGAGCGTGGTATCACGATCGCAACCTCACACGTAGAGTACGAGTCAAACGACCGTCACTACGCACACGTAGATTGCCCCGGACACGCGGACTACGTTAAGAACATGATTACAGGTGCTGCGCAGATGGACGGCGCTATCCTTGTATGTGGTGCGACTGACGGCCCCATGCCTCAGACGCGCGAGCACATCCTGCTTTCACGTCAGGTAGGTGTTCCGTACATCGTAGTCTTCCTCAACAAAGCTGACCTTCTTGCAGAAGACTGCGGCGGTGTTGACACTGAAGAATTCGAAGAGATGAAAGAGCTTGTTGAGATGGAGCTTCGTGAGCTTCTCGACACTTACGAGTTCCCTGGCGACGACACGCCAATCATCTGCGGTTCTGCGCTGATGGCGCTTAACGGCGAAGATGACAACGATCTCGGCACAACAGCTGTTAAGACACTCGTTGAAACACTCGACTCTTACATTCCAGAGCCAGAGCGTGCAATCGATCAGCCATTCCTGATGCCTGTTGAGGACGTATTCTCAATTTCAGGTCGTGGTACGGTTGTAACAGGTCGTGTTGAGCGCGGCATCATCACTGTCGGCGACGAAGTCGAGATCGTTGGTATCCGTGAGACAACCAAGACGACATGTACTGGTGTTGAGATGTTCCGTAAGCTGCTCGACGAAGGTCGTGCTGGTGAGAACGTTGGTGTTCTTCTGCGTGGTACTAAGCGTGATGACGTTGAGCGTGGTCAGGTTCTTTCTGTACCTGGTTCAGTTCAGCCTCACACCAAGTTTGAAGCTGAAGTATACGTTCTGTCTAAAGATGAAGGCGGTCGTCACACACCATTCTTCAAAGGCTACCGTCCACAGTTCTACTTCCGTACAACTGACGTGACAGGTGCTGTTGAGCTTCCTGCTGGCGTTGAGATGGTAATGCCAGGTGACAACCTGAACTTCGTTGCAACGCTAATCGCGCCAATCGCGATGGAAGAAGGCCTGCGTTTCGCTATCCGTGAGGGTGGCCGAACTGTTGGCGCTGGTGTTGTTGCGAAAATCATCGAGTAATTGATGAGCCTGTGAGGTGTGCTGCGGCGCGCCTCGATATTAAGCCGAACCGTCTTTTGACGCGTTCGGCTTTGTCGTCTCTGCCGATTCTGTGGGGATGACCACCAGATGTGTTAGGCCAGTAGCTCAATTGGCAGAGCAGCGGATTCCAAATCCGCAGGTTGGGGGTTCGATTCCCTCCTGGCCTGCCACTCTCATCGGATGATGAAGTGGCAACGTAATTTAGGAAGAGGGTGATGTGTCGTTCTCTCGAAGGATTGAAGTATGAGTGAAGCTGCGGGCAACAAGCTCGATAGCCTGAAGTGGTTGTTAGTTGCGCTACTCGTGGGTGCAGGCATCTACGGCAATAGCTATTTCAGTGACGAATCCCTGCTGTACCGGGTGATTGGGTTGCTTGTCATTGCGGGTGTCGCAATGTCCATCGCGGTGACAACTGCGCGTGGCGATTCCGCCTGGACGATGATTAAGGGCGCACGGACTGAAATCCGAAAGGTTATTTGGCCAACACGCCAAGAGACAACGCAGACCACCATCATCGTGATGATCTTTGTTGTTGTTTGTGGGTTGTTTTTTTGGGCGCTCGACAGTTTCTTGGGCTGGTTAGCCTCGCTGTTGTTGGGCTAAGTACTGAGATAAGGGAAATTCATGGCTTTACGTTGGTATGTAGTTCACGCCTTTTCTCAGTACGAGAAAAAGGTAGCTGTCGCGCTTAAAGAGCGGGTAGATCGTTTCGGCATGCAGGATCGGTTTGGCGAGATTATTGTCCCGACAGAAGAAGTGATCGAAATGAAGGGCGGACAAAAGCGCAAAAGCGAGCGCAAGTTCTTCCCAGGCTACGTTTTGGTTCAGATGGAACTCGACGACGACACGTGGCACTTAGTGAAAGACACGCCTCGCGTACTCGGCTTTATTGGTGGAAAGGCTGATAAGCCCGCGCCTATTACTGAAGCTGAGGCGAACGCTATCTTGCAGCGCGTTGAAGCGGGTGTGGATCAGCCTAAGCCCAAGACTGTCTTCGAGCCGGGTGAGATGGTTCGTGTTATCGACGGTCCATTCAACGACTTTAACGGTGTCGTTGAGAGTGTGAATTATGAAAAAAGCCGCTTAAACGTGGCTGTTTTGATCTTCGGTCGCTCGACGCCCGTAGAGTTGGAATTCGGTCAGGTCGAAAAGGGCTGATCAATCGCGCCGGTTTACGGTGCAAAAGTAACGCCGCCTAGCGGCAATGATTGGGGAGCCCGCGCAGCTTGCTGCAACGGCGTTTGAACCCAGGAGAAAAAACATGGCAAAGAAAATTGACGGCTACATTAAGCTGCAAATCCCTGCCGGTCAGGCAAACCCCTCGCCACCCGTTGGTCCAGCACTGGGTCAAAAAGGTGTGAACATCATGGAATTCTGCAAAGCGTTTAACGCTGAGACTCAAGGCCTTGAGCCAGGTCTGCCGATTCCTGTTGTTATTACTGTTTACAACGACAAGTCATTTACCTTCATTAAGAAGACACCACCCGCATCTGTTCTGCTGAAAAAAATTGCAGGTATTAAGAGCGGTTCTGGCCGTCCTAATACAGAGAAGGTGGGCAAGGTAACTCGCGCGCAGCTCGAAGAAGTTGCAACGCAGAAGTGGCCTGATTTGACAGCTGCAGATATGGACGCAGCTGTTCGTACGATCGCTGGCAGCGCGCGCGCAGCGGGCATCGAGACAGAGGGAGTGGTTTAACAATGGCTAAGTTATCAAAGCGCGTAAAAGCGTTTCGCGAGCGTGTTGACGCAAACAAGAGCTATCCCCTCAATGAGGCGATTGCGATCCTCAAGGAAACGGCAACCGCGAAGTTCAACGAATCTGTAGAGATTGCGGTAAACCTTGGCGTCGATGCACGTAAATCGGACCAAGGCGTTCGTGGTGCGACAACCCTGCCTCACGGTACTGGTTCAGAAGTTCGCGTAGCGGTATTCACTCAGGGTGAAAATGCTGACAAGGCGAAAGAAGCCGGTGCCGACCTTGTAGGTATGGAAGAGCTTGCCGACCAGATTAAAGGCGGCATGATGGATTTCGACGTCGTTATTGCATCTCCCGATGCGATGCGTGTTGTTGGTCAGCTGGGTCAGGTTTTGGGTCCTCGTGGTCTTATGCCCAACCCGAAAACTGGCACTGTAACGCCAGACATCACTGCGGCCGTACAGAATGCGAAAGCGGGTCAGGTGCGTTTCCGTACTGACAAGAACGGCATTATCCATGGCGGTATTGGAAAAATTGATTTTGATGCTGCAGCTATCGAGGGCAATCTCGTCGCGGTATTGGCTGACCTCAAAAAGGCGAAGCCAGCAGCAGCAAAAGGCGTATATGTTCGTAAAGTGACACTGTCCACGACTATGGGCCCTGGCGTCACGATCGATCACAGCGCTATCGAATTTTAATGATCCAGAATTTGCTCCGGGCTTGCCCGGGGCTCGCTTGTCGCTGTTTGGCAGGCACGGAGTGCAGCGTTTAGGCACTCCACTTTGAAGTCTTAAGCAGAGTGTGTGGGCGCAGCCCCTAGCAGGACGCAGGACTATCAAAGACCGTAGGGGGAGACACTGTCTCCTTAAACGAAGCTGGTAGAAGTTCAACCTACGCAGATGGTGAATACGTTCACCTAGGGTGGTCATAGCAGTGTTATGGCCTTGGCATAAACCATAGGAGTAGATCCGTGGCAATTGGACTCGAAGAGAAGAAAGCGATCGTCGCTGAAGTCAACGAGACAGCGGCCAGTGCTTTGTCACTCGTTATTGCTGACGCCCGAGGCGTAGCATCGAATGACATGACGGCTCTCCGCGCCACCGCTCGCGAGAATCAAATTCAGTTACGCGTTGTTCGTAACACTCTCGCAAAGCGTGCACTCGAAGGTACTGACTATGAATGTGTCAACGACACACTCGTAGGTCCGTCCATCTTTGGATTTTCAATGGAAGATCCAGGTGCAGCGGCTCGGTTGTTCAAAGATTTCGCTAAAGATAATAGCGAATTCGAAGTCAAAGCATTGTCCGTTAGCGGTAAGTTGCTGGGTGCAGACCAGCTCGACGTGTTGGCTAAACTGCCAACTCGCGAGCAAGCACTCGCATCGTTGATGAGCGTTATGCAAGCGCCTGTCGGCAAGCTTGTTCGTACGATGAATGAAGTACCAAGCAAGCTCGTTCGTACAGTGGCAGCGGTTCGTGATCAAAAAGAGCAAACCGCGTAAGCGAGTGCTCGACTACACATTTTAGGAGAGATAAACATGGCAATTTCAAAGGAAGAAATCCTTGATGCAATCGCAGAAATGAGCGTAATGGATGTTGTTGCGCTAATCGAAGCGATGGAAGAGAAGTTCGGCGTTTCAGCCGCAGCAGCCGTTGCAGTCGCAGCGCCAGCAGCGGGTGGCGATGCAGGCGGCGCAGCAGCAGCTGAGCAGACTGAATTCGACGTCATCCTCGCTTCTGCAGGTGAGAAGAAAGTAAACGTGATCAAGGCAGTTCGCGCGATCACTGGTCTTGGCCTCAAAGAGGCGAAAGGCCTGGTTGATGGTGCGCCATCACCCATCAAAGAAGGCGTTAGCAAAGAAGACGCTGAGGACATCAAGTCGCAAATCGAAGAAGCTGGCGGTTCAGTCGAGCTCAAGTGATCCTTTTAGGATTGCAGATTTGCAGGTCCGGGCTGGTGCGCAATGCGCACCGGCCTTTTTCCGGTTCTAGTGGCCGGTTTAATTGGCTTAAGCCATTCGTGTTGGTGATAACCAACGACATTCGTTGAGGAGTATCAATGACTTACTCGTTTACAGAGAAGAAGCGCCTTCGTAAAGATTTCGGATCGATGCCGAAGGTTATGGATATCCCCTACCTGCTGGCCATCCAGCTGGACTCTTACCGCAAGTTTACTCAGCCGGATACCCCGGTGGATGAGCGCGGCGACTACGGTCTGCACGCAGCTTTCCGCTCTGTGTTCCCCATTGTGAGCTACAGTGGCAATGCGGCGCTTGAGTATGTGGACTACTCTCTGGGCACCCCTGTTTTCGACGTCGAAGAATGTGTGTTGCGTGGTACAACCTACGCTTGCGCGCTTCGCGTCAAAGTGCGCCTGATCATTTACGATAAGGAAGCATCTTCTAAGTCAATCAAAGACATCAAAGAGCAAGATGTTTATATGGGCGAGATTCCGCTCATGACCGATAACGGCACTTTCGTGATCAATGGAACCGAGCGCGTGATTGTATCGCAGCTGCACCGGTCTCCTGGTGTGTTCTTCGACCATGACCGTGGCAAGACACACTCGTCGGGCAAGTTGCTCTACAGTGCGCGAATCATCCCTTACCGTGGCTCATGGCTCGACTTTGAATTTGATCCCAAGGATCAGGTCTTCGCACGAATCGACCGTCGTCGTAAGCTGCCGGCCACCGTTCTCCTGCGTGCTCTGGGTTACGAGTCGGAAGAAATCCTTGAGATGTTCTACGAGACAACGACGTTCCAGCTGAACGACGAAAACCTCGCGACTATGACATTGGTACCCAAGCGCTTGCAGGGCGACATGGCTGCATTTGACATCATGGCGGGCGATAAGGTGCTCGTTGAGCGCGGTCGTCGTATCACTGCGCGCCACATCCGTCAGTTAGAAGACGCGGGTGTTGAGTTCTTGGCAGTTCCTGACGAGTACCTCGTGGGCCGTCGCGTCGCAAAGCCTGTTATCGACACAGCAAGCGGTGAAGTATTGCTGGAGTGCAACGGCGAGCTGACTGAAGAAGTCTTGAATGGTCTTCGTGAGAAAGAGATCGAGGCGATCGAGACGATTTACACCAACGAAATCGACTGTGGTCCATTTATTTCGGACACCTTGGCTGGCGACAGCACACGCACTGAGCTCGAGGCGTTGGTAGAGATTTACCGCATGATGCGTCCCGGCGAGCCACCAACAAAGGAATCGGCTGAGAACTTGTTCTCTAACCTGTTCTTCTCTGCGGATCGCTACGATTTGTCAGGCGTGGGCCGCATGAAGTTCAACCGCCGTCTGGGTCGTGAAGAGGTCACGGGCAGCGGTACGCTGGACAAGGAAGATATCGTCGCGGTTCTAAAGTGCCTCGTCGATATCCGTAACGGTAAAGGCGTTGTTGATGATATTGATCACCTCGGCAACCGTCGTATCCGTTCTGTCGGTGAGATGGCCGAGAATCAGTTCCGTGTAGGCCTGGTTCGTGTTGAGCGTGCGGTTAAAGAGCGTCTTTCTATGGCTGAAAGCGAAGGCTTGATGCCGCAGGACCTTATCAACGCTAAGCCCGTCTCTGCCGCGGTCAAAGAGTTCTTTGGCTCAAGTCAGTTGTCACAGTTCATGGATCAGAACAACCCACTGTCAGAGGTGACCCACAAGCGTCGCGTCTCTGCCTTGGGCCCAGGTGGTCTGACACGTGAGCGTGCAGGCTTTGAAGTTCGCGACGTACACCCCACGCACTACGGTCGTGTATGTCCCATTGAGACCCCGGAAGGTCCAAACATTGGTTTGATCAACTCATTGGCAGCTTACGCGCGCACTAACGAGTATGGCTTCCTCGAGTCGCCTTATCGAAAGGTGGTCGATGGCGTCGTTACTGATGAAATCGAATACCTTTCAGCCATCAACGAAGCGAACCATGTGATTGCACAGGCTTCTGCTGCGTTGAATGATTCGAACCAGTTCGTTGACGAGCTCATTAATGTTCGTCATATGAACGAATTCACGGTGAAGCCTGCTGCTGACGTAGATTTCATGGACGTGTCTCCAAAGCAGGTGGTGTCAATCGCAGCCGCGTTGATCCCCTTCCTCGAGCACGATGATGCGAACCGTGCATTGATGGGTTCAAACATGCAGCGTCAAGCGGTGCCTACGCTCAAGACCCAAGCGCCGCTCGTCGGTACGGGCATGGAGCGTTACGTGGCTCGCGACTCAGGTGTCTGTAAAGTTGCAACGCGCGGTGGCGTCGTTGACTCTGTTGATGCGAGCCGCATTGTTGTCCGTGTTAACCCCGCTGAGGTGGGCCAGGACGAGTCGCCGGTCGATATTTACAACCTCACGAAGTACAAGCGTTCTAACCAGAACACCTGTGTTAACCAGCGTCCAATTGTTAGCCCCGGCGACTCCGTTCAGCGCGGCGACATCCTAGCGGATGGACCTTCGGTTGACCTCGGTGAGCTGGCGCTTGGGCAGAACATGCGCATAGCGTTCATGCCTTGGAACGGCTACAACTTTGAGGACTCAATCCTCGTATCAGAGCGCGTTGTTGAAGAGGACCGTCTGACAACGATCCACATTCAGGAACTCACGTGTATTGCTCGCGATACTAAGCTGGGGGCTGAAGAAATTTCAGCCGATATCCCAAATGTTGGCGAAGGCGCACTAGGTAAGCTCGACGAATCAGGCATTGTGTACATCGGTGCTGAGGTCGACGCTGGTGACATTCTTGTTGGTAAGGTCACACCAAAAGGTGAGACTCAGCTGACGCCTGAAGAGAAGCTCCTCCGTGCCATCTTTGGTGAGAAGGCCTCTGACGTGAAAGACACGTCCTTGCGCGTCCCATCAAGCTACAAGGGCACTGTGATCGACGTTCAGGTCTTCACTCGCGATGGTCTTGAGAAAGATGCTCGTGCCAAGCAGATCGAAGCGTCACAGCTCGCCGACTACCGTAAAGACCTCAAAGAAGAGCTCCGAATCTACGAAGAAGCGACATTCGCTCGATTGGCGGACTTGCTGAACGGACAGACAACGGTCTCTGGTGGTGGTCTCTCTAAAGGCACCAAGATCGACGGAGATGTGCTCGCTGAACTCGATCGCGAGCAGTGGTTCAAGCTCAAGTTCTCCGACTCTGAACTTAACAACCAGCTCGCATCAGCGCAGCGTTTGTTGGAAGAGCAAAACCAGCTCCTCGAAGAGCGCTTCGAAGCGAAGAAAGAGAAACTCCAGAGTGGCGACGACCTCGCCCCTGGCGTTCTCAAGATCGTGAAGGTTTACCTAGCGGTTAAGCGTCGCATTCAGCCAGGTGACAAGATGGCTGGCCGTCACGGCAACAAGGGTGTTATCTCGGTGATTATGCCGGTTGAGGACATGCCTTATGACGAGAACGGTGAGCCTGTCGATATCGTCTTGAACCCTCTGGGTGTGCCATCGCGAATGAACGTGGGTCAGATTCTCGAAACCCACCTCGGTATGGCGTCACGGGGACTGGGTGTGAAGATCAATGAGATGCTCGAGCAGCAGGTGAAAGTGGCCAAGCTGCGTGAGTTCCTCAAAGAGATTTATGCACATACGAGTGACAGCCGCCGCGATGCTGACATCGATAGCTTGTCTGACGATGAGTTGCTCGCGATGGCGCAAAATCTGCGTCCTGGCGTGCCAATGGCAACGCCCGTCTTTGATGGTGCAAGTGAAGATAGCATCAAAGCATTGCTCCGCTTGGCAGATCTGCCCGATAGCGGACAGCTCGTGCTTCATGACGGACGTACTGGCGACGAGTTCGATCGTCCAGTGACCGTTGGTTACATGTACATGCTCAAGCTCAACCACTTGGTGGATGACAAGATGCACGCTCGATCAACCGGCTCTTACAGCCTTGTCACGCAGCAGCCGCTGGGTGGTAAAGCGCAGTTCGGTGGTCAGCGCTTTGGAGAGATGGAGGTGTGGGCACTTGAAGCTTATGGTGCGGCGCACACCCTGCAGGAGATGCTGACTGTGAAGTCGGATGACGTTGCAGGTCGAACCAAGATGTACAAGAACATCGTTGATGGGGATCACAGCATGGATCCGGGTATGCCCGAATCGTTCAATGTATTGATCAAAGAAATCCGCTCGCTCGGTATCGATATCGATCTCGAGTCCGAGTCATCAGGCTTCTGAGGGGAGAGAACACGTGAAAGATTTATTAAACCTGTTGAACCGCGAGAAATCTGAAGATTTTGATGCGATCCGTATTGGTCTTGCCTCACCCGAGATGATCCGTTCGTGGTCTTACGGCGAGGTTAAGAAGCCTGAGACAATTAACTACCGTACGTTCAAGCCAGAGCGTGACGGCCTTTTCTGCGCCAAGATCTTTGGCCCGGTTAAGGACTACGAGTGCCTCTGCGGTAAGTACAAGCGCCTCAAGCATCGCGGTGTCATCTGTGAAAAGTGTGGCGTTGAAGTCGCGTTGGCAAAGGTTCGTCGTGAGCGTATGGGTCACATCGAGCTCGCGAGCCCAGTGGCACACATTTGGTTCTTGAAGTCGCTACCTTCGCGTATTGGCTTGCTGCTGGATATGACGCTTCGTGATATCGAGCGCATTCTGTACTTTGAATCATACGTTGTGACCGATCCCGGCCTTTCGACGCTTGATCATGGCCAGCTGTTGAATGACGAGCAGTACTTCGAAGCCATGGAAGAGTTCGGTGACGAGTTCACTGCGAAGATGGGTGCTGAGGCAATTCAAGAACTGATGATTCAGCTTGACTTGCGTGGCGAAATCGAGCGTCTTCGTGAGGAAATTCCGCAGACCAACTCTGAGACAAAGATTAAGAAGCTTTCCAAGCGCTTGAAACTCATGGAAGCCTTCGATAAGTCAGGCAACCGTCCAGAGTGGATGGTGTTGAACGCGCTGCCTGTTCTGCCACCCGATCTGCGTCCATTGGTGCCATTGGATGGTGGTCGTTTTGCGACGTCAGATCTGAACGATTTGTACCGACGCGTTATCAACCGTAACAACCGACTCAAGCGTCTGCTCGACCTCAACGCGCCCGATATCATCGTACGCAACGAGAAGCGCATGCTGCAGGAATCTGTTGACGCGCTGTTGGATAACGGACGTCGCGGGCGCGCGATCACTGGCTCTAACAAGCGTCCATTGAAGTCGCTTGCTGACATGATCAAGGGTAAGCAGGGCCGTTTCCGTCAGAACCTTCTCGGCAAGCGTGTTGATTACTCTGGCCGTTCGGTGATCGTGACGGGTCCAACCCTGAAGCTTCACCAGTGTGGTTTGCCTAAGAAAATGGCTCTTGAGCTGTTCAAGCCCTTTATCTTTGGCAAGCTCGAGCACCGCGGTTTGGCGAGCACCATCAAAGCCGCTAAGAAAATGGTCGAGCGTGAGCCACCCGAGGTTTGGGATATCCTTGCCGAGGTGATTCGTGAGCACCCAGTTCTGCTGAACCGTGCCCCGACGCTTCACCGCTTAGGTATTCAGGCGTTTGAGCCTGTTTTAATTGAAGGTAAAGCGATTCAGCTTCACCCCTTGGTCTGTGCGGCTTACAACGCTGACTTTGACGGTGACCAGATGGCGGTACACGTACCGCTGACGTTGGAAGCACAGCTCGAAGCTCGTGCACTGATGATGTCGACAAACAACATTCTGTCGCCCGCATCAGGTGACCCCATCATTGTTCCTTCTCAGGACGTGGTTTTGGGTCTCTACTACATGACTCGTGAGCGTATTAACGCGAAGGGCGAGGGCATGGTCTTTGCGGACACGAAGGAAGTATCACGCGCTTACGCAAGTGGTGCTGTACACCTTCAGGCACGCGTCAAAGTGCGTATCCACGAAGAAGTCATTGAGTATGGTGAAGCGGCACAGGCGCGAACCCGCGTTGTCGAGACAACGGTTGGTCGTGCACTCCTATGGAATATTGTTCCAGAGGGCCTTGGTTACGACATGATTAACCGGCCCATGGTCAAGAAGGCAATCTCGCAGGTCATTAACCAGTGCTACCGTGCGGTGGGTCTGAAGCAAACATGTATTTTTGCTGACCAGCTTATGTACACCGGTTACGAGTACTCAACCAAGTCGGGATCGTCGATTGGGGTTAACGATTTCGAGATCCCAGATGCGAAAAACGAGCTCATCGAGAAAGCGGACGCTGAAGTTGTTGAGATCGAGCGACAGTACTCAGCGGGTCTGGTGACTCAGGGTGAGAAGTACAACAAAGTCATCGATATCTGGTCACGTACAAACGAGCAGGTTGCTAAGGCGATGATGGCTAATCTCTCATCGGAGACGGTTGTAAACCGTGACGGTGACGAGGAGCAGCAAGACTCGTTCAACTCTGTGTATATGTACGCTGACTCAGGGGCGCGAGGTTCGCCCGCACAGATTCGTCAGTTGGCCGGTATGCGCGGCTTGATGGCGAAGCCCGATGGTTCGATTATCGAAACGCCCATTACTGCGAACTTCCGTGAAGGTTTGAACGTACTCCAGTACTTCATCTCAACCCACGGTGCGCGAAAGGGTTTGGCCGATACAGCCCTAAAGACTGCAAACTCGGGTTACCTGACTCGTCGTCTCGTGGATGTTGCTCAGGACGTGGTTGTGATCGAGCAGGACTGTGGCACTGAGCGCGGTCTTCTGATGACACCTGTTATCGACGGTGGTGACATCATTGAATCGCTCGCTGACCGCGTACTGGGTCGAATCGTGGCAGCAGACGTGGTTAAGCCGGGTTCAGAGGAAGTGCTTGTCCCCGCTGGCACTCTTGTTGACGAGCTTTGGATGCAGCGCATCGAAGAGATGGGTATTGACGAGATTCTCGTACGTTCGCCGATCACTTGTGAGACGCGCTACGGCATTTGTTCGACCTGTTACGGTCGTGATCTAGGTCGTGGTCATCAGGTCAATATGGGCGAAGCGATTGGTGTCGTGGCTGCTCAGTCGATTGGTGAGCCGGGTACACAGCTTACGATGCGTACTTTCCACATTGGTGGTGCCGCGTCGGGCCAGGCAGCTCAGGACAATATCCAGGTGAACTCTGACGGCACCGTCCGTCTGCACAATATGAAGGTCGTAGACCGTGCGGATGGTTCTCTGGTGGCCGTTTCTCGATCGGGCGAGCTGTCTGTTATGGATAGCGTTGGTCGTGAGCGCGAGCGCTACAAAGTACCTTACGGTGCAGTGATCAAAGTGGGCGATGACTCTCCAGTTGCAGCAGGTGATGTCGTGGCAACCTGGGATCCACACACGCACCCAATCGTGACTGAAGTCGCTGGTATCGTGAAGCTCAGTGGTATGGAAGAAGGTGTGACTATTAAGCGTCAGACTGACGAGTTCACTGGCCTTTCAAGTATCTCAGTCATGGACCCATCAGAGCGTCCAAGTGCGGGTAAAGATATCCGCCCAGCGGTAACGCTTGTTGATGATAAGGGTGAGGAGTTGTACCTCGCAGGTACAAACGTTCCTGCGCACTACTTCCTGCCTGCGTCTGCGATGGTCAACCTCGAAGACGGCGTCAAGGTCGAAGTCGGTGACGTTATTGCGCGTATCCCGCAGGAAGGCTCTAAGACACGTGACATTACCGGTGGTTTGCCACGAGTTGCTGACCTCTTTGAAGCACGTAAGCCAAAAGAGCCTGCGATTCTCGCTGAGATCTCAGGCACGGTTAGCTTCGGTAAAGAGACGAAAGGTAAGCGTCGCTTGGTGATCACACCGACCGACGGCAAGACATTGCCTGATGGTTCAGATCACTACGAGGAGCTCATTCCAAAGTGGCGTCAGCTCTCTGTGTTCGAAGGCGAGCAGGTTGAGAAGGGCGAAGTTGTATCTGAAGGTCCGCTCAGCCCACACGATATCCTTCGGTTGAAGGGTATTCCTGAACTTGCGAAGTACATCGTTAACGAAATCCAAGAGGTCTATCGCCTCCAGGGTGTGAAGATTAACGATAAGCACATCGAAGTGATTGTGCGCCAGATGCTCCGCAAGGCGAACGTTGTCTCCGCTGGTGACTCAACCTTTATTAAGGGTGAGCAGATCGAGTGGAATGCGTTCCTCGAAGAGTGCGATCGCATGGATGCTGAGGGGCTTGTTCGACCAACTGTTGAACGCGAGCTCTTGGGTATTACCAAAGCGTCGTTGGCGACAGAGAGCTTCATCTCTGCAGCGTCGTTCCAGGAGACTACACGTGTCCTCACTGAGGCAGCAGTAACTGGCAAGCGTGATTACCTCCGCGGCTTGAAGGAGAACGTCATCGTTGGTCGTTTGATTCCTGCCGGTACAGGTCTCGCGCACCACGAAGAGCGTCGACGTCAGCGTGCGTTGGATAGCGAATCTGGTGTTCAGATGTCTGCTGAGGAGTTCTCTGAAAGCTTTGCTGAAGAACTCGAAAAGGCTGGAGCTGCTGACGATTTGGCAGAAGCGCTCGCAGCTGAGTTGGAAAACGCAGCAGCCACCGAGGGTGATGCTGAGTAATTGGGTGGCGCGAACTTGACGGGGCCAGTCCCCGTCATTAGACTTCGCGCTCTTTTTTATAGCGCCTTTATTTGGGCGCGCTTAACGACTTGGAGTTAAGGCCGAATGGCAACAATCAATCAGCTAGTGCGAAAGCCGCGCAAGCGTAAAGTAATGAAGAGTGGTGTACCTGCACTGCAGGCATGCCCACAGCGTCGAGGCGTTTGTACTCGCGTTTATACAACAACACCTAAGAAGCCCAACTCGGCACTGCGTAAGGTATGCCGTGTTCGATTGACTAGTGGCTTTGAAGTGTCCTCATACATTGGTGGTGAAGGCCACAACCTGCAGGAGCACAGCGTTGTTTTGATTCGCGGTGGTCGTGTTAAGGATTTGCCGGGTGTTCGTTACCACACCGTTCGAGGAAGCCTCGATACCTCTGGTGTAGCTAACCGACGTCAGGGCCGTTCGAAGTACGGTGCCAAGCGTCCTAAGTAAGGCGCAGTTGTAGAAAGAATCGGCTGTGTTTTGCGGCCATAACGTCACCCCGTGTGACAGTAAGGACAGCCCTAACGTGGCTGTGTAACCTGAAGAAGAGAGAAAGACATGCCAAGAAGACGCGTTGTTGCAAAACGTGAAGTGATACCCGATCCCAAGTACGGGAACACTACCCTCGCAAAATTCATGAACCACGTAATGATCAGCGGAAAGAAGTCGGTCGCCGAATCTATTGTTTACGGTGCCCTTGACCTCGTTCAAGAGCGGAGCCAACGCGATCCCATCGAGGTATTCGACGAAGCACTCGAAAACATTGCACCTATGGTAGAAGTAAAGTCGCGCCGCGTTGGTGGTGCTACCTACCAGGTACCTGTTGAAGTACGTCCTGCCCGTCGTGTAGCGCTTTCTATGCGCTGGCTCGTGGATTACGCGCGCAATCGTGGCGAGAAGTCTATGCGTATGCGTCTTGCTGGCGAGATCATGGACGCGTCACAAGGCAAAGGAAATGCGGTCAAGAAGCGTGAAGACGTGCACCGTATGGCAGAAGCCAACAAGGCGTTCTCGCACTTCCGATTCTAATTTCGCTGATCACAGCGACGAGGTATCAACGTGGCTCGCAAAACCCCGATTAACCGCTATCGCAATATCGGAATTTGCGCCCACGTCGATGCCGGTAAAACCACTACCACTGAACGTGTTCTGTTCTATACCGGCGTCTCTCACAAGATAGGTGAGGTGCACGACGGTGCTGCCACCATGGATTGGATGGAGCAGGAGCAAGAGCGCGGCATCACCATCACATCGGCTGCAACGACATGCTTCTGGCGAGGCATGGATAACCAGTTCGATGAATTCCGAATCAACATCATCGATACTCCCGGACACGTAGACTTCACCATCGAAGTCGAGCGTTCGCTCCGCGTGCTCGACGGTGCAGTCGTTGTTCTTTGCGGATCCTCAGGTGTTCAGCCACAGACCGAGACCGTTTGGCGTCAAGCTAACAAGTACGCTGTGCCGCGCATGGTCTTCGTCAACAAGATGGATCGCGCCGGTGCTGACTTTATGAACGTGGTCGATCAGCTTCGAGATCGTCTCGACTGCAATGCGGTACCTCTTCAGATGACCATTGGCGCTGAAGAAGACTTTGTTGGTGTCATCGACCTAATTAAGAACAAAGCGATTATCTGGAATGAAGAAGATCGCGGGACGACGTTTGAGTACGGTCCGGTTCCTGAGGATCTCGTCGAGCAGTGCGACGAAATGCGTGAGTACCTGATCGAGGCTGCGGCTGAAGCCAACGATGATCTCATGGAGCAGTACCTCGAGACGGGTGAGCTCTCAGAGGAACAGATCAAGGCGGGCATTCGCGCGCGAACCCTAGCGAACGAGATTGTGCCTGTGCTGGGTGGCAGTGCGTTCAAGAATAAAGGTGTTCAGGCCGTGCTTGATGCCGTGGTTGAGTTTTTGCCATCGCCTACCGAGGTAAAGGCTATCGAGGGTACTGAACTCGATGGCGAGACGGTGATCACGCGGGAATCTGACGATGGCCAACCGTTCTCGGCACTGGCGTTTAAAATCGCGACAGATCCTTACGTCGGCACACTCACTTTCTTCCGCGTCTATTCGGGCAAGCTCGAATCGGGCAACGCGATCTTCAACTCGGTGAAAGGCAAAAAAGAACGTGTCGGTCGGATGGTGCAAATGCACGCTAACAGCCGCGAAGAGATCAAAGAAGTTCTCGCGGGTGATATCGCCGCGGCGATCGGTCTGAAGGACGTCACAACAGGCGATACGCTCTGCGATGCAAATAACGCCGTTGTACTTGAGCGCATGGAGTTCCCCGAACCGGTTATTTCGGTAGCGGTCGAGCCTCGTTCCCAGGCGGATCAAGAGAAGATGGGCATAGCGTTATCAAAGCTGGCACAGGAAGATCCGTCGTTCCGCGTTAAGACCGATGAGGAAACGGGTCAGACCATCATTTCAGGTATGGGTGAATTGCACCTCGACATCATTGTTGATCGCATGCGCCGCGAGTTCAGTGTGGAGGCAAATATTGGTAAGCCGCAGGTGGCCTATCGTGAGCGCATCCGAAACACCGCAGAAATCGAAGGTAAGTTCGTTCGTCAGTCGGGTGGCCGTGGCCAATATGGTCATGTGTGGATTCGTTTCGAGCCCGCTGAGGACGAAGGTGCAGAAGGCCTCGAATTTGTGAACGAGATTGTGGGTGGTGCAGTTCCGCGCGAATACATCCCGGCGGTCAACAAAGGTATCGAGGAGCAGATGCAAAACGGTGTTCTCGCCGGATATCCATTGCTTGGCTTGAAGGCCACGTTGTATGACGGCTCGTTCCACGATGTCGACTCGAATGAAATGGCGTTCAAAATTGCTGCAAGTATGGCGACAAAGAAGCTCTCGGAAGATGGCGGTGCTGTACTCCTTGAGCCCATTATGAAAGTGGAAGTGGTTACGCCGGAAGAGAATATGGGTGACGTTGTCGGCGATTTGAATCGACGCCGTGGTCTCATCCTTGGTATGAACGACAGTTCCTCGGGCAAGATTGTGGACGCAGATGTGCCGCTTGCGGAAATGTTCGGATACGCCACCGATTTGCGTTCGGCCACCCAAGGACGCGCGACTTACACCATGGAATTCGCTCGCTACTCCGAAGCGCCCAGTAACGTGGCCGACGCCATTATTGGTAAGAACACGTTCTAGACAATGCTTTGTAGGCTTGGGTAAAAAGCCGGCTCGCAACCAGACGCCAAATCTAACGCATGGTTCTCTCCCTTTTCGGGTAGCCCTTTCCGTTACGCCGCCTCCTCACGGCGGGTTCTCTACGCACCCGCGCTAACGAGCGAGGGGCGAAGTCTTATTCCTGCCTTTCATGCGGTTTGCGCTCATTAAGCGAAGATGCCCGCTTTCAGTCTGCATACATTTTTTTGGCAAAAAGCTGGTTCTTTGTTAAAACCGTAGCAACAAAAGGCATAACGACGATATTCGGATAAGAGAAATAACAGAGGACGCATCATGGTTAATTTCATGTTGAACGGTGAGGTGGTGAGCGCAGAGAGTGACTCGGACACGCCTTTATTATGGGTGCTGCGAGAGGAGCTTAAGTTGCGCGGCACGAAATTTGGTTGTGGCATTGCCCAGTGCGGTGCATGCACTGTTCATATTGACGGAAGCCCCATGCGCTCCTGTGTGACGCCCGTTAGTGCCGTATCTGGCAAATCTGTGACGACGATTGAAGGCCTTGCCACCCCTGTTGGCGAGGCACTCAAAACTGCATGGACCGAGGCACAGGTGCCGCAATGCGGGTACTGCCAGTCAGGCCAAATTATGCAAGCGGCAGGGTTGCTAGAGTCCAATCCAAACCCCTCCGACGATGAGATCGTTAACGCAATGAACGGTAATTTATGCCGTTGCATGGCCTACCCCCGAATTAAAAAGGCAATCAAGACGGCCGCGAATGGAGGGACCATGTCATGAGTAAAATGATGAATAAGTCGGCAAAACCCTCGACAGGAAAAACCGAGCAAGGTTTATCTAGACGCTCGTTCATCGCCGGCGTGGCTGGGTCCTCGCTCATGATGAGTATGGGGTCACTGGTGTCTGGTTGTAGCTCGGAGCAAGCTTCGCAAGCGTTGGTCTCGGGCGATCTCACCAAACTGTTTTCGCCAAATATCTGGTTCGAGATTAATGGCGCGGGCGATGTACTGATTAATATTGTGCGTGCCGAGATGGGACAGCACGTCGGCACATCGCTTGCTCAGATTGTTGCTGACGAACTGGGTGCGGACTGGTCCAAGGTATCCTTCAAGCACGTGGATACCGATCCCAAATGGGGAGTCATGGTCACGGGCGGTTCTTGGTCGGTTCACACGTCCTTTACTCTACTTTCTCAAGCGGGTGCAGCGGGCCGGACTGTCTTGATCGATGCGGCGTCAAAGCTGATGGGCGTTGCTGCAGAGACATGTAGTGTGGAAAACGGTGTTGTCACTTCGGGTGCGAAATCGCTTACGTTCGCCGAGATTGTCAGTAACGGCGATTTCTCTCGCACTATTTCTGAAGAGGAGCTGGCAGCGATGCCGGTTAAGGCGCCTGTTGACCGCAAGGTCATTGGCCGTGACTTGAGAAACCTCGACGTTGCCGATAAATCTCAAGGGTCAGCCGTTTATGGTCTCGATGCGGAGCTTCCTGGAATGGCGTATGCCATGCCATTACTGCCGCCTACACGTTACGGCAGTAAAGTCTTAAACATTGATGAGTCTGCGGCGCAGTCGATAGACGGTTACATCGGCGCCATGGAGATCAAGGATCCAAGTCAGACGGTTCAAGCCTGCGTGGTGGTTGCCGCCGAGACGATGCCGGCCGCGATGAAGGCTGCGAAGGCGGTCGAGGTGAATTGGGCACCAGGCCCCACAGCCAAGGTGACCGAGTCAGCAATTTTAGCCGAGGGCGCTCGACTAGCCGCAGACCCGGAAGCGGGCACGCTCTATGTGAGTGAGGGCGATATTTCGGCTGCGAAAGCTGGCGCAGCGAGTTCTATGACCGCTACGTACACAACAAGTACTGCGCTTCACTTCACCATGGAACCGCAAAATGCGCTGGTCGAGTTCGACGCTGAGGGCAAATGCCACATTCACGCGGGCAACCAGTGGCAGTCTCTGATTCTGCCCTATCTCGCTCAGGCGCTAGAGGTGCCTGAGAACGACATCATTATTCACCAGTACTATTTAGGCGGTGGTTATGGCAGACGGCTGTTCGGTGATCAGATGATTCCGGCTGCAATTGCAGCGCGAGAAATGGGTCGTCCCGTAAAGCTGATTTTCGATAGGCCGACCGACAGCCGTTTCGACTGCGTACGGTCGCCCTCCGTCTGTTCATTTGAAGCGTCATTTGATGCCGATGGTGTCTTGAGCGGTATCGATCATGCGGTAGTGGCTGGCTGGCCGACAAAAGGTATGGCGCCTGGTTTCCTTGGAACCGGTATTGATGGGGAGGGTAAGTTCGACGGCTTCTCGATTAGTGGCGCAGATCACTGGTACACGCTCCCCGCGCATCGCGTGAGAGCCATTAACAATGAACTTGCTCAGTCTACCTTCTTGCCTGGTTGGCTTCGTGCCGTTGGCCCGGGTTGGATTAGCTGGGGTGTTGAGAGCTTCCTTGACGAGATTGCCCATCAGCAAGGTCAGGATCCGCTTGCGATGCGGCTAGCTATGCTCGATGGCGCAGGTAAAAACGCCGGTGGCTCCGGAAGTACCGTAGGCGGTGCGACGCGACTAGCTGCTGTGCTGAAGGATGTTGCCGAGCGCGCGGGCTGGGGTCGCGATATGGCAGCCAATGAGGGGTTGGGTATTGGCGTAGGCCACGGGCAAGAACGAGGCATGCCAACCTGGGTGGCCTGTGTGGCTCATGTTGCGGTGGATCCCGCTTCCGGTGACGTCACGCTGAAGAAACTCTGGCAGACCATTGATGTGGGAACGGTTGTTAATCCCGATGGTGCTATGGCTCAGGCCGAGGGCGCCGCGCTTTGGGGTGTGAGTCTCGCCCTTCATGAGGGTGCGAGTTTTGCGAACGGCGAAGTCGCAGAGCAGAACCTCGACCAGTACACGCCGCTCAGGATGAGTGATGTTCCGGAGCTTGATATTGCCTTTGTGGATAGTCAGGAGTTCCCGAGTGGTCTTGGCGAGCCGCCGCTCATACCGGTAGCGCCGGCAATTGGTAATGCAATCTTTGCCGCTTCAGGACGGCGCGTACGAGAGCTACCTATACGCTTGAGCTAGATCTTTGAGTTTCATGGTCTCGTGGGATGTAATATTCAGAGTCTATCTTCTCTGACGATGCTTAAGCAGATGTAAAATGATCGACGGGCCTTAGGGCCCGTTTTTCTTTTGTCCGAAAAAGCGGCCTAAACGGTAATAACTGACAAGAAATTGCAGTTGACACTCTTCACCCCCGTCCTTAGAATTCGCTCTCTTTTTTTCGGGATCCCTCGCGGGTACCGGTTTTTTTAGGAGATTGCTTGTGCAGAATCAACGTATTCGAATCCGCCTCAAGGCGTTCGATCACAAACTCATCGATGCTTCTACTCAGGAGATCGTTGAAACCGCACGCCGAACAGGCGCGCAGGTCCGTGGGCCCATCCCGCTTCCAACGAAGAAGGAAAAGTTCACCATCCTTATTTCACCTCACGTGAACAAGGATGCACGGGATCAGTATGAGATTCGTACACATAAGCGACTCATGGACATTATCGAGCCAACGGAAAAAACCGTTGACGCGTTGATGAAGCTAGACCTAGCTGCGGGCGTTGAAGTCCAAATCAGCTTGGCATAGACAATTTAGAAGTAAGCCTGCCCAGTTCGCTGGGTGTGTAACGAGTAAGACAATTACTCGGCCATAGAGGGTTAAGCCCCGTACACGGAGAGGTTAGTACCATGACTGTGGGAATAGTCGGCCGTAAATCAGGTATGACACGTGTGTTTACCGAAGACGGTGTATCAGTACCAGTGACCGTAGTGGAAGTAGTTCCAAACCGCGTCACTCAAATCAAAGAGCAAGATACCGATGGGTATCGCGCAATTCAGGTCACAGCGGGAAACCGCAAGGCCTCAAAAGTTAGCAAGCCAGAAGCGGGTCATTTTGCCGCCGCAGGTGTTGAAGCCGGAACGGGACTCTGGGAGTTTCGCTTGGACGGCTCTGACGAGGCGTTCGAAGTGGGCGCTGAGCTAACCGTTGCACGATTTGAGCAAGGCCAAAAGGTTGACGTCGCGGGTCAGTCAAAGGGTAAGGGTTTCCAGGGTGGCGTTAAGCGCTGGAACTTCCGTACTCAGGACGCTACGCACGGCAACTCGCTTTCACATCGTGCGCCGGGTTCGCTCGGTCAGTGCCAAACGCCTGGACGCGTGTTCAAAGGCAAGAAGATGGCAGGTCACATGGGTGCAGAGCGTGTTACGACGCAGGGTCTCGAGGTGGTTCGTGTTGATGTTGAGCGCAACTTGCTGCTCATCAAAGGTGCGGTCCCCGGTGCTCCCGGCGGTGATGTCATCGTTCGACCAACGACTAAGTCGCGGCGCTAAGGAGGCTTATCGTGGAATTAAGTGTAGTTAAGCCTGGAAAGAAGAAGCCAGGTTCGGTTGAGGTCTCAGAAGCGACATTCGCTCGAGATTACAACGAAGCGTTGATCCACCAGGTGGTTACGGCTTATCTGGCAGGTGGTCGTCAAGGTACGCGTGCTCAAAAGAACCGCTCAGCGGTTGCGGGCGGCGGCAAGAAGCCATGGCGTCAGAAGGGCACGGGCCGCGCTCGTGCAGGAACGATTCGTTCTCCAATCTGGCGTAGCGGTGGTGTCACGTTTGCAGCGACACCACAGGATCACAGCCAGAAAGTGAACAAGAAGATGTATCGCTCTGCGATGCGCTCAATCTTGTCCGAGCTTGCGCGCAGCGAGCGTCTTGTGGTCGTTGAGAGCATGAGCCTCGAGCAGCCAAAGACCAAGTTGTTGGTCGAGGCGCTTAAGGGTTACGGATTGGACAACGTGTTGATTGTTGCGTCTGAAGTTGATCAGAACCTCTATCTCGCGTCACGCAACCTGCACAAGGTTGATGTGCGTGATGTCGAAGGTGTTGATCCCGTCAGTCTCATCGCTCATGAGAAGGTCGTAGTAACGGTCGACGCAGTTAAGAAGTTTGAGGAGGCTTTGGCATGAATCAGGAGCGTGTATTCCAGATTTTGATGGGGCCTCACGTGTCAGAGAAAGCGGCTATTGTCGCCGACGCGAACAACCAGTACGTCTTCAGAGTTGCGCTTGATGCAACTAAAGAAGAGATCAAGCACTCGGTAGAGCAGCTGTTCAAGGTCACGGTTGACGACGTCAAAACTCTGCGCGTCAAAGGTAAAACAAAGCGCAACCGTTTTGGTTGGACGACTAAGCCGACTTGGAAAAAGGCTTACGTTCGTTTGGCGCAGGGTCAAGAGATTGACTTTGCGACGATCAATTAAGAGGTATAGGTCATGGCAGTCGTAAAGAGTAAACCGACATCAGCAGGCCGCCGTCATCACGTTCGCGTGGTGCACAAGGATCTGCACAAGGGCCGTGCTTATGCGCCGCTTCTCGAGAAGAACTCGAAGACAGGTGGTCGTAACAACCTCGGTCGTATCACAACACGCCACATTGGCGGTGGTCACAAGCATCACTACCGCGTAATCGATTTCAAGCGCACCAAGGATGGAATCCCAGCCAAGGTTGAGCGCATCGAATACGATCCAAACCGCACGGCGCACATCGCGCTACTGTTGTTTGCTGATGGTGAGCGTCGCTACATCATTGCGCCAAAAGGCGTTGCTGCAGGCGATACATTGTTATCCGGCGCTGCGGCACCGATCAAAGCAGGCAACTGTCTTCCAATTCGTAACATCCCTGTGGGTGCTGTCATTCACGCGATTGAGCTCAAGCCTGGCAAGGGTGCTCAGCTAGCTCGCTCTGCAGGTGCAGCAGTTCAGTTGGTTGCTCGTGAAGGTCAGTACGCAACTATTCGCCTTCGCTCTGGTGAAATGCGCAAGGTCCCAGTCGACTGCCGTGCAACCCTGGGTGAAGTCTCAAACAACGAGCACAGCCTCCGTAAGTTGGGCAAAGCGGGTGCCTCACGCTGGCGCGGTATCCGCCCAACGGTTCGAGGTGTTGCTATGAACCCGGTAGATCACCCACATGGTGGTGGTGAGGGTCGTACCTCTGGTGGTCGTCATCCAGTGACGCCATGGGGTGTTCCGACCAAGGGCTACAAAACTCGTAAGAACAAGCGCACGGACAACCTTATTGTTCGTCGTCGTAACAAGAAGTAAGGGGAGATAAGAGATGCCACGTTCATTGAAAAAAGGCCCCTTCATCGATCTTCACCTCATGAAGAAGATTGAGACGGCGCTAGAGAACAACGATCGACGTCCTATCAAGACATGGTCACGTCGCTCAATGATCGCACCCGATATGGTCGGTTTGACTATTGCGGTTCACAACGGTCGTCAGCACGTACCGGTTCTGATTAACGAAGACATGGTTGGCCACAAGCTCGGTGAGTTTGCGGTAACGCGCACTTATCGCGGTCACATCGTCGATAAGAAAGCGAAGCGCTAAGGCATACGGAGAAAGATGATGGAAGTCTCAGCAAAATTGCGCGGCGCTCGCATCTCGGCTCAGAAGGCCCGCTTGGTCGCTGACCAGGTTCGCGGTATGCCTGTAGGCGAAGCGTTGACGCTGCTCGAATTCAGCACCAAGAAAGGTGCTCACATTGTTCGCAAATTGTTGAACTCTGCGATTGCTAACGCGGAGAACAACAACGGTGCTGACGTCGATGAGTTGCGTGTAGCAACTATTTTCGTCGACGAAGGTATGACCATGAAGCGCATGCGTGCACGTGCTAAAGGTCGTGGCGATCGTATTTTTAAGCGCACCTGCCATATCACGGTAGGCGTTGCTGACAACGATAATTAAGGAGTAGACCGCATGGGTCAGAAGGTACATCCGACTGGTATCCGCTTAGGTGTGGTCAAGGACCACAACTCGGTTTGGTATGCAGATAGCAAGGACTACGCATCACAGCTAGTCACAGACCTCGAAGTACGTGAATACATCCTGAAGCGTCTCGACGCGGCGTCAGTGAGCCGTGTTGTTATCGAGCGTCCTGCGCAAACAGCGCGTGTGACGATTCACACTGCACGCCCTGGCATCGTTATCGGCAAAAAGGGCGAGGACGTGGAAGCACTTCGTCAAGAGCTCAGCAAGCGTATGGGCGTTCCTGTCCACATTACGATCGAAGAGATTCGTAAGCCCGATATGGACGCGCGTTTGGTCGCTCAGAATGTTGCACAGCAGCTCGAGCGCCGCGTTATGTTCCGTCGTGCCATGAAGCGAGTTGTACAGAACGCCATGCGTCAGGGTGCCGAGGGCATCAAGGTGCAGGTTGGTGGCCGTTTGGGTGGTGCTGAAATCGCACGCTCTGAGTGGTACCGCGAAGGTCGTGTGCCACTGCACACTCTGCGTGCTGACATCGACTACGCAACCTACGAAGCGCACACCACTTACGGTGTAATCGGTGTGAAGGTTTGGATTTTCAAGGGCGAGGTCATTGGTGATTCCGATGACGGCCAGGAAGCGCCACGTCGCGCTACCGCGGGCTAATTGGGCGAGGACTGAAGTATGTTGCAACCCAAGCGAATGAAGTTCCGCAAGATGCAGAAAGGCCGTAACCGCGGTCTGGCAGAGCGGGGCAGCAAGGTAAGTTTTGGTGAGTACGCGTTAAAAGCGACTGGCCGCGGCCGAATTACCGCGCGTCAGATTGAGGCGGCTCGACGAACAATGACACGTCACATTAAGCGTGGCGGAAAGATTTGGATTCGAATTTTCCCTGATAAGCCAATCACTGGTAAGCCTCTCGAGGTTCGTCAGGGTAAAGGTAAGGGTAACGTTGAGTACTGGGTAGCACAGATCCAGCCCGGCCGTGTTTTGTACGAGGTTGAGGGTGTATCTGAGGAGTTGGCGCGTGAGGCATTTGCACTTGCGGCTGCGAAGCTTCCCGTTCAGACAACATTTGTTAAGCGATCGGTGATGTGATGAAAGCGAGTGAACTAGTAGAGAAGTCGGTAGACGATCTGAACAAGCAGTTGCTCGATCTTCGTGAGGAGCAGTTCAAGCTCCGCATGGCGAAAGCGACAGGGCAGCTCGGTCAGACACACTTATTAAAGCAGACGCAGCGTGATATCGCGCGTGTCAAAACAGTATTGCAGCAGAAGGCAGGTCAGTGATGGCAGCAGCGGAAAGCACAGCTCGTACGCTCCAGGGTCGCGTTGTCAGCGACAAGATGGACAAGACGATCACTGTATTAGTTGAACGACGTGTAAAGCACCCCGTTTACGGTAAGTACATTACACGTTCTTCGAAGGTACACGCTCACGACGAAGACAACCGTGCAGGCATGGGCGATACCGTCCTTGTTGCCGAGTCTCGTCCAATGTCTAAGACAAAGTCTTGGACACTGGTAGACGTCGTTGAGACAGCGACAGACATCGCTTGAGTTAAAGGCCAATGCGGCACAGCGCCGCGGTATGAGGTAGGGAAATGATTCAGACCGAATCGTATTTGGAAGTAGCAGACAACAGCGGTGCACGTCGCGTGATGTGTATCAAGGTGCTGGGTGGTTCAAAGCGTCGTTATGCACGCGTTGGAGACATCATCAAGGTGACTGTTAAAGAGGCTATCCCTCGCGGCAAGGTCAAGAAAGGCCAAGTTATGCGCGCGGTTGTTGTTCGTACTCGTAAGGGTGTACGTCGACCAGATGGTTCGTTGATCAAGTTCGATGAGAACGCGGCGGTGTTGTTGAACAACTCAGACGCGCCTATCGGTACTCGTATCTTCGGTCCTGTGACCCGCGAGCTGCGTGGTGAGAAATTCATGAAGATCATCTCGTTGGCGCCAGAAGTAATCTGAGCGGCCCGAGTTAGGAGAGAACGTAATGGCAAAGATTAAGCGTGACGACGAAGTGATCGTAATCGCCGGCCGTGACAAGGGTAAGCGCGGCACGGTTCGCCAAGTCCTGGACACTGGCAAGCTGGTGGTTTCAGGCGTCAACATGATTAAAAAGCACACAAAGCCGAATCCTCAGGCTGGTGTGTCGGGTGGCATCGTTGAGCGCGAAGCACCTATTCAGATCTCTAACGTAGCGATTTACAACGCGGAAGCCGGCAAAGCCGATCGCGTTGGCTACAAAGTAGAAGACGGTAAGAAAGTCCGAGTTTTTAAGTCGGACGGCAGCGCGATTGACGCGTAATTGAAGGCTTTTGAGGTAGCTAATAATGGCAACGCTTAAAGATAAGTATCGCAGCGAGATCGCGCCAAAGCTCAAAGAAGAGCTTGGTCTTTCGAATGTGATGGAAGTGCCCCGTGTCACCAAAATTACGTTGAACATGGGTGTGGGTGAGGCAGTTGGGGACAAGAAAGTCCTCGAGAACGCCGTTGCAGATATGACAAAGATCGCGGGCCAAAAGCCTGTCGTGACAAAGTCTCGCAAGTCGATCGCGGGTTTCAAAATTCGTGACGGGTGGCCAATTGGCTGCAAAGTGACTTTGCGTGACGAGCGCATGTACGAGTTCCTCGAGCGTTTGATTGATATCGCCATCCCTCGTATTCGCGACTTCCGTGGTATCAGCGGCAAGCAGTTTGACGGTCGCGGCAACTTTGCGATGGGCGTTACTGAGCAGATCATCTTCCCTGAGATCGACTACGATCAGGTGGATAAGCTGCGCGGTATGGACATTGTTATTACTACGTCGGCGAAGAACGACGATCAGGGGCGTGCACTACTGAGCGCCTTCAACTTCCCATTTAAGGGCTGAGGCGGAGTTATGGCTAAGAAATCGATGGTGGCCAGAGAGAATAAGCGCGCGCGTACGGTTGCAAAGTACGCTGCGAAGCGGGCCAAGTTGAAAGAGATTATCGCGGACGTTAACGCGAGCGACGACGCGCGCTGGGAAGCGCAGATCGCGCTTCAGAAGCTACCGCGCAATGCGAACCCTGTTCGACAGCAGCGTCGCTGCCAGATCACAGGTCGCCCACACGGTGTTTACCGCAAGTTTGGTTTGTGCCGAAACAAGTTACGCGAAGCCGCAATGCGCGGTGATGTGCCGGGCTTGGTTAAGTCAAGCTGGTAACGGAGACGAACGACTATGAGTATGCAAGATCCTATCAGTGACATGTTGACCCGAGTGCGCAACGCGCAGATGGCGGGTAAGAAGTTTGTCGACATGCCTGGATCCAAGTTAAAAGCGGCTGTTGCGAAAGTTCTCGAAGACGAAGGTTATATTGCTGCCTATCGTGTTGAAGCGGGTGAAGGTAAGCCTCGTCTGAGCATTGAGCTCAAGTACTTCAACGGCAAGCCTGTGATCGCCGAAATCGAGCGTTTCAGTAAGCCATCGCTTCGCCGTTATGCCGGTAAAGACGGTATGCCAAGTGTTCGCGGTGGCCTGGGCGTTGCGATCGTATCGACTTCAAAGGGCGTCATGACCGACCGCGCAGCCAAAGCGCAGGGCGTCGGCGGCGAAGTCCTTTGCACAGTATTTTAATTGAGAGCGGGAGAATCGATTCATGTCACGTGTAGCGAATAACCCGGTCAACCTCCCTAAGGGCGTTGAAGTCAACATCAATGGCAGCAGCGTTTCAGTTAAGGGCGGTAAAGGGACAATGGAAATGACGTTGACGGATGGCATCGGCATCGATGTCAACGAAGGCGTTGCTCAGATCACTTACGACTTTGATACCAATCGCGCTATGGCGGGTACCACACGCGCGTTGTTGAACAACCTCGTTGTTGGCGTCAGTGACGGTTGGGAAAAGAAATTAGTTCTTAACGGCGTTGGTTATCGTGCCAAAGCAGCCGGTAAGACTGTCAATTTGAGCCTCGGTTTGTCACACCCAGTTGACTACGAGCTGCCTGAAGGCCTGTCCGCAGAGACGCCCACTCAGACAGAGATCGTTATCCGAGGAACTGATAAGCAGGCGGTGGGTCAAGCAGCGGCTGAAATTCGCAGCTTCCGTCCACCAGAGCCATACAAGGGCAAGGGCATCCGATACGCAGACGAGTACGTCCGTCGTAAGGAAGCTAAGAAGAAGTAACGGGTAGAGCGATGAATGATAAGACTCAGGCGCGTTTGCGCCGCGCACGCAAGTCGCGTGTTCGTATGCGTACCGCAGGTGACGTTCGTCTCACCGTGAACCGTACGCCGCGCCATATTTACGCGCAGATCATCAACGGCGAAGGTAACCGTGTATTGGCTCAGGCTTCTACGTTGGATAAAGACCTGCGAAGTGGTGCTACTGGCAATATCGAAGCAGCGGCAGCTGTGGGTAAGTTGGTTGCAGAGCGCGCTAAAGCAGCTGGCGTAACCGAAGTGGCGTTTGATCGCTCGGGTTACAAGTATCACGGTCGAGTTAAAGCGCTTGCAGATGCAGCGCGCGAAGGCGGATTGGAGTTTTAAGCCATGGCAAACGATAAGAGACAAGGTGATCAGCGCACTGAAGGCGATCTTCAGGAGAAGCTGGTACAGGTAAACCGCGTTGCCAAAACCGTAAAGGGTGGCCGCATTATGAGCTTCACTGCTTTGACAGTGGTTGGCGACGGCAATGGCCGCGTTGGTTTTGGTCGCGGTAAAGCGCGTGAAGTTCCGGTTGCCATTCAGAAGGCAATGGAATCTGCTCGTCGCAACATGATTTCAGTTGAGCTGGTAAACGGTACGCTTCAGTACCCTGTGAAAGCCCGTCACGGTGCGTCAAAGGTTTATATGCAGCCAGCTTCTGAAGGTACAGGTGTGATTGCTGGTGGTGCGATGCGTTCGGTATTAGAAATTGCCGGTGTTCAAAACGTATTGGCTAAGTGCTACGGCTCAACAAATCCCGCTAACGTGGTTCGTGCAACCTATAACGGTCTGCGTGACATGGTTTCACCCGAAGACGTTGCTGCGAAGCGTGGCAAGTCAGTTGAAGAAATCTTCAGCTAAGAGGAATTAGGTGATGAGCAAAGAAATGATCAAAGTGACGTTGGTGAAAAGCACCAATGGTCGCCTGAAGAATCACCAGGCCTGCGTTCGCGGCTTGGGTCTTCGACGCATCGGTCACACCGTTGAGGTTGAAGATACGCCTTCAGTGCGAGGAATGATTAACAAGGTTAACTACCTGGTACGAGTTGAGGAGCAGGCATAATGGGTGATGAACTTCGTTTGAATTCTCTGAGCCCTGCACCCGGCGCCAAACGCGATGCGAAGCGTGTTGGTCGCGGTATCGGTTCAGGTGTTGGTAAGACCGCGGGTCGTGGTCACAAGGGTTTGAAAGCTCGTTCAGGTGGTACTGTTCGCGCTGGCTTTGAGGGTGGTCAGATGCCACTTCAGAAGCGCCTGCCTAAGTACGGTTTCACATCGCGCATCGGTCGCACAACCGCGCAGGTTCGTTTGCACGAACTCAATGCTGTTGAGGGCGATACGGTCGATTTAGCAGCACTCAAGGCAGCGGATCTCGTCAAAGACGATGTTTTGCGCGCTCGGGTATTCCTGTCTGGCGAAATTACTAAAGCAGTAAACGTCAAAGGCCTTAAGGTCACTAAAGGCGCTCGCGAAGCAATCGAAGCCGCTGGCGGGAGCGTTGAGGCGTAATCATGGCCAACGGTATGCCCTCAATGAATAACGCGGGAATGGGTGAGCTTTTCAGCCGTCTCCGTTTTGTTCTTGTTGCTCTGATTATCTACCGAATCGGGACACACATTCCGGTACCGGGGATCGATCCTGCGCAGCTGTCTGCGTTGTTTGATCAGAATCAGGGAACGATTTTAGGGCTAGCCAACGTATTCTCGGGCGGCGCGCTCGAGCGTATGAGTATCTTGGCGCTGGGTATCCTCCCCTATATCTCTGCATCGATCATAATGCAGCTCATGACCGCGGTAACGCCCGAGTTGGATGCGATCAAGAAGGAAGGTGAGTCTGGTCGCAAGAAGATTAGCCAGTGGACCCGTTACTTAACCGTAGGTCTTGCACTCGTGCAGGGCACCGGTATGACGGTAGGCCTCGCAAATCAGGGCCTCACTTACGACGCCAGCCTCGGTTTTTACGTGATTGCAATTACGTCGCTTGTGACCGGCGCTGTGTTCATGATGTGGCTCGGTGAGCAGATCACGGAAAAGGGCATTGGCAACGGCATCTCGCTGCTGATCTTTGCGGGTATCGTTGCCGGCTTGCCGCAGGCAATCGGCCAGTCGCTCGAGCAGGCGCGGCAGGGTGAGCTTAATATTCTTATTCTGTTGGGTGTCTTGGCACTTGCGATCGTGGTGATCGCGCTCGTTATCTTTATCGAGCGAGGACAGCGTCGCATCACGGTTAACTACGCGAAGCGCCAGCAGGGTCGTCAAATGTATCAGGCGCCTGCGTCGCACCTACCACTCAAGGTGAATATGGCCGGTGTTATCCCCGCTATTTTTGCTAGCTCAATCCTGCTCTTCCCTGCGTCAGTTGCGCAGTGGTTTGGCAGCGCAGACAGCTCTGATTGGCTTCAGGACCTTGCAGTAGCCATTGGTCCAGGCCAGCCGCTGAATATCATTTTGTTTACTGGCTTCATCGTATTTTTCTGCTTCTTCTACACGGCGTTGATGTTCAACCCGAGCGAAGTAGCGGACAACCTTAAGAAGTCGGGCGCTTTTGTTCCCGGTATTCGCCCCGGTCAACAGACAGCAAACTACATTGATGGTGTGCTGACGCGACTAACCATTTTCGGATCGGCCTACATTGCGCTGGTCTGTTTATTGCCCCAGTTCTTGGTGGTGATGTTCAACGTACCCTTCTACCTCGGCGGCACGTCAATGCTGATCGTTGTTGTAGTGGTGATGGACTTCATGGCGCAGGTGCAAAGCCACCTCATGTCACACCAATACGAAGGCGTAATGAAGAAAGCTAACCTAACTAACATCGGTTCAGCCGGTCGTACGCGTTAGGTCTTTGGAGATAGAAATGAAAGTCCGAGCTTCGGTAAAGAAAATTTGTCGTAATTGTAAAGTGGTTCGCCGTAACCGAGTGGTCCGTGTGATCTGCTCTAGCGATCCTCGTCACAAGCAGCGTCAAGGTTAATTTCGGATTCACATTGCGGGCGCGTTAGCGCTCACAAAATGCGGCCTTAGGCTGCTAAACATGGAGATTGGTAATGGCACGTATTGCCGGTGTAAACATCCCTGACAACAAGCACGCAGTGATCTCACTGACGTATATCTATGGTGTTGGTCGCACGCAAGCGAAGCGTCTTTGCGCGGAAACTAACATCCCAGAAAGCACAAAGATCGGTGAGCTCTCTGAAGCTGAACTCGATCAGCTTCGTGGTCTTGTGTCGGAAATGACCGTCGAGGGTGATCTTCGTCGTGAAGTGTCGATGAACATCAAGCGTCTTTTGGATCTCGGTTGTAACCGTGGTCTGCGGCACCGTAAGGGCTTGCCTTTGCGTGGTCAGCGCACCAAGACGAATGCACGTACTCGTAAGGGTCCGCGCAAGCCAATCCGTAAGTAAGTTTCGTTAAGCAACGTCAGTTGCTTCTCATGTGTAGCTACATCCCAATTTGTAGCGTTGATATAGAAGTAGGGTAGAAGATGGCAAAGCAAGCCAAAAAGACAACGAAGAGAAAGATTACCAAGCAGGTAGTCGATGGAGTGGCGCACATTCACGCGTCGTTCAACAACACCATCGTGACGATTACTGACCGTCAGGGAAACACATTGAGCTGGGCAACTGCCGGTGGTTCAGGTTTCCGTGGCTCACGTAAGTCGACACCGTTCGCTGCGCAGGTTGCGGCTGAGCGCGCAGGTGAAGCTGCGAAAGAATACGGTCTAAAGAACCTCGACGTTGAGGTCAAAGGACCAGGACCCGGTCGTGAGTCTGCCGTTCGCGCGCTCAACGGTTGCGGATACAAAATCACCAACATTACTGATGTGACACCGATTCCACACAACGGTTGTCGCCCACCAAAGAAGCGTCGCGTTTAATTACGCCGTCTGAGGAAAGAGATAAATGGCTCGATATATTGGACCTAAATGTAAGCTTTCGCGTCGCGAAGGTACTGATCTTCAGCTCAAGAGTGGTGTTCGTGCGCTTGAGAGTAAGTGTAAAGCAGAGACTGCGCCTGGCATGCACGGTGCGCGACGTGGACGTCTGTCGGATTACGGCGTTCAGTTGCGTGAGAAGCAGAAAGTTCGTCGTATCTACGGTGTGCTAGAGAAGCAGTTCCGCAACTACTACAAAGAAGCGGCACGTCTTAAAGGTGCGACAGGTGAGAACCTGCTGCAGCTCCTCGAAAGCCGTTTGGATAACGTTGTTTACCGCATGGGCTTTGGCTCTACGCGTTCTGAAGCGCGTCAGCTGGTATCGCACAAGGGTATTTTGGTAAATGGACGCGTGGTCAATATTCCTTCATATCAGGTTGCGCCTGGTGACGTTGTTTCTGTTCGCGAAAAAGCGAAGAAGCAGCTCCGTGTTCAGTCTGCGATGGGACTGGCTGAGCAGCGCCCAGATCCAGAGTGGATCGATGTAAATGCTGAGAAGCTTGAGGGTACTTTTAAGTCAAAGCCTGAGCGTCAGGATCTTCCGAGTGAAATTAACGAGAACCTGATCGTCGAGCTGTACTCCAAGTAAGGCTTGAGTGCGTACAGCTAATAAACCGAATTCTTGAACGGGAAACACTATGCAAAATTCAGTAAATGAGTTTCTTACCCCACGCGTTATTAAGGTAGACGAGAAGTCTACTACCCGTGCGCTTGTGACACTTGAGCCACTTGAGCGTGGTTTTGGTCACACACTGGGTAACGCACTGCGCCGCATCCTTCTGTCATCGATGCCTGGCTGTGCTGTTACCGAAGTGGAAATCGACGGTGTACTCCACGAGTACTCAGCGATCGAAGGTGTGCAGGAAGATGTGATTGAAATCCTGCTTAACCTTAAGGGTGTTGCGCTTGTCATGAATGGCAAGGACGAGGCAGAACTAACACTCAGCGCTTCTGGCGAAGGTGTCGTAACTGCTGGCGACATCCAGGTCGATCATGACATCGAAATCCGTAACCCCGAGCACGTCATCTGCACCGTTACAGGTGATCAGCCACTTATGATCCGTGTGGTAGCTCAGCGTGGTCGTGGCTACTCGCCAGCCGACTCGCGTATGGATAGCGACGATGAGACACGTTCTATCGGTCGCCTTCAGTTGGATGCGTCGTTCTCACCCATCCGCCGTGTCAGCTATGTTGTTGACTCTGCGCGTGTTGAGCAGCGTACTGATCTGGACAAGCTGGTTATCGATCTCGAGACAAACGGCACGATTGATCCAGAAGAGGCGATTCGTCGCGCGGCGACTATCCTCCAGCAGCAGTTGGCAGTCTTCGTTGACCTCGAAGGTCAGACACAGGCGGCAGCAGCTGAAGCAGCTGATGAAGTCGATCCGATTCTTCTGCGTCCAGTAGACGACCTCGAGTTGACTGTTCGCTCTGCGAACTGCCTCAAGGCTGAGAACATCTACTACATCGGTGATCTCGTCCAGCGAACTGAAGTTGGGCTTCTGAAGACCCCTAACTTGGGTAAGAAGTCGCTGACAGAAATCAAAGACGTGCTTGCTTCTCGCGGTTTGTCTTTGGGTATGCGCCTAGAAAATTGGCCGCCTGCCAGCCTGAAAGACGACGAGCGTCTTCTCAGCGTTTAAGTATTTAATTATTACAGATGATTTAGAGCTCATCTCACGATGAGCCAGACAGTAAAAGGGAATCGTCATGCGCCATCGTCATAGTGGTCGACAACTAAACCGGAACAGTTCGCACCGAAAAGCAATGTTCCGCAACATGACAGTGTCATTGGTTGAGCACGAGCTCATCAAGACTACTGTTGCTAAGGCTAAGGAGCTCCGTGGTTACGCTGAGCCGCTTATCACTTTGGCGAAGAACGACAGCGTTGCAAATCGCCGTCTCGCGTTTGATCGCACTCGTTCAAAGGAAGCCGTTGGTAAACTCTTCACCGAGCTCGGTCCGAGATACCAAGAGCGTCCCGGAGGTTACATCCGCATTCTTAAGTGCGGGTACCGTGCGGGCGACAAAGCGCCAATGGCGTTCGTTGAGCTTGTAGATCGTCCAGCACCTGAGGTGTACGAAGAGGTAGAGGAGATGGACGACGAGTAAGTCGTTGTCTCTATCTTAAGTGATACAAAAAAGCCGCGATCATCGCGGCTTTTTTATGCCCGTCAGTTCAGACTTAGATGCATGCTCTCAGTTTTCGACTTGCCAGTTATCGATGTCTAAGTTGACAATGAAATAGCGGCCTGCGTCGTTTGATCGCATGAACTGCCGCCGCACGGTGTGGCTAGTCAAAACACTTCGTTAATCGCGGACATGAAGATGACGTGTCAGTCCACCTAAAGTGCCTCTGCTTGCAGTCCCGCTATCCGGAGTTTCGCTGCCCTGAGTCGCTCTGCTTGAATTCAGGTTATTCAAAGAGCGAAGCGAAGGCCTGAGTTTTACGCGCGTTGCCCGAGGCGGCTATCCGCCCACTAGTGATTGCGTCGTTCAGACTCAACTCGTCAGTCAGTACTGAAATGACTGTTGCTCTGTCGGTACGCCAGTTACTCGCAACAGCGCGTTCTTCATCGGGCCAGCTGATGCGGAGTACGTTATTGATCATTCTGAGGTCGTAAACTTCGCCGTCGGTAAGGTCTAGACGAACAGTTATATCCACATTGTCCGCATTCTCGGCAATGACCCGGTTGCGAAGTCTTCCGAGTAATTCGCCGTCATCCAGCGACCGGAGTGATCCCGCTATGGGCGCCCGGAGCATACGGCCAAAGTCGATGTCACCGTTTTCTTCTGCCACGAGACCCAACAGGTAATTACGCTGATTGGTGCTGCTGGTGACCTGAGCGAAACGAATCGAGGCCTGCTGACGAACTTGTCGCGCCTCTTCATCGTTCTCATTGGTAAGAATGAGGTAAGTGGCGAGTCTTGCTGCCCATTGAGGGTCGGAAGAGACGTTGGCTTCAGCCATCTCCATGACCTTATCTCTACCGCCCAGCGCCGGAACCAGGCGCGCAGCTTCGTCATAGGCGTTGTGCGACAGGTAATCCATCCAGTCGTCAATAAAGCCTGCGCGCTTCGTAAAGCGCTGCTGCATCATCCACTCCCAGCGGTGGTAGTAAGGCTGCAGTTGCGGGTGCTCTGCCACGGCGGGTGGTAGGTCGATGGTATTCAGCAGATCGTCCACTGAGCGATTCGTCAAATAAAAGCGATCGACCTGATCAATGAGGAATTGAATTGTGTCGCGCGTTAGCGTCATTAATTGTCGAATCTCGGAGTGATCGCTGATGATGCTGCTATGGCCAGGGACAATAGCGAGTGGGTCCAGATCGATGGTCTTCTGCACTGACGCCATCATTTTATTGGGATCTCTACCCATCTCGAAGCGCGCTGTTTCTACCGCAGGGAATACACCATGAGGTGGTGCATCGCCACTAAACAAGACCCGGTCTTCGGGTAGCCATACCCACAGGTGCTCGGGCACGTCACCTTCAGCAGGAAAGATTTCTAAATCAACCCCATCGATGTTGATGGCGATCTTCTCGGGCACCTCGATGGTCGGTGGGAAGCTCAACGCATCATTGCGCTCGAGTCTGGGGCTGGGCCCGATACCATTGCCAACAGTACCCTCTAACCCCTCGGGGATCGGAATCCCCATTTGCATGAAGGCCCGCCTGAGCGTTGCTTTGTGCGTAACGCTCTGACCCATAGCAATCGTCGCTTCCCAATCGGCGGGGCCATAGATCGGAATGTCGCCCACGTTCTCATTGGGCAAAATCGCTTGGATGCCGCCGTAATGATCCATATGTAAATGGGTGTAGATCACGGCAATGACGGGCTTGTCAGTCTGCTCGCGAAGTAATGCATAAGCGTTCGCGGTAGGCGTTGGAAACCAGCCGGCATCTACCACGATGACGCCGTTGTCAGTTTCGATGAAACCAAAGTTGGAGTACCCCATGAACTCGGCACCATAGACACGTGTTCCCAATTTTTGCAGACCCGGAATCAGAGTCGCTTGGTGAGCAAGCACCGCTGGGTTGACCCGCTGGTCAGTCGGTGCTGTCACGGGTTGGGCAAGGGCGGTGTTTGCTAGCACGCCAATAAACGTTGCGATCAGGTATTGCTTCATTTTTGCTTGTTCCACCTTTTTTTCTTGGTATCGGAGTGCTTTATCGTGCTCGTCTTTTTGTGCTTTGAGTTTTTAGTCGCATTCTCAGTTGAGAAAATTGCGATAACTAGCCAAAAAGTTGCATTTGTCGCCTCAAGCCCTGGTGATCATGATGACCACCAAGGCTTTGTTTTTAAGATGTAATTTTCGGATGCCTCAATATCGGTCTATCCGAGACTTTGTTACTTAGCGTGCAGAATGACTTCCATGTGCTCGATGCCGCGCACGAAGTTAGACAACACGCGCTTTGGCTTGCCCACGACTTCAACGTGGCTGTAGCGCTTGAGAATCTCTTCCCAAACAATCCGAAGCTGCATTTCTCCAAGACGATTACCCATGCATCGGTGGATGCCGAACCCAAAGGAGAGGTGCTGTCGTGGATTGGCGCGATCAATTATGAACTTGCTCGCGTCCTCAATAACTGTCTCGTCACGATTCCCGGAGACGTACCACATAACGACCTTGTCGCCTTTCTTGATCAGCTTGCCGCCAAGCTCGATATCACGCGTGGCAATGCGTCGCATGTGCATCAGCGGTGTCTGCCAACGGATGATTTCAGGGACGAGCGATCCAATGAGGCTGTGGTCTGCTTTTAGTTTGTCGAACTGATCGGGATTCTCGTTAAGTGCAAGCACACCGCCCGAGAGGCTGTTTCGCGTCGTGTCATTTCCGCCGATAATCAAAAGCAGGAGGTTACCTAGGTACTCGAGCGGGCGATCAATCATGTTCTTTGTATCGGGGTGATTCGACAGCGCGGTAATGAAGTCCATGGAATCTGACTGCCCGTTGGCGCGCGAGTGCCAAAGTTCAGTGAAGTAGGCGAGACATTCGTGCAACGCTTCGGTTCGCTCATCGACCGATCCGTCGCCGCCTGCGATTTCAGGAATGGCAGCGCCCATATCAGACCAATAGGTCAGCTTCGAACGGTCTTCAAAGGGAAATCCGAAAATGGTGGCCAGCATTTGCGTCGTTAAATTAACCGAAACATTGCTAACCCAGTCGAAGGACTCTCCAATAGGCAGTGCGTCGAACATCTCACTCACACGAGTGCGGATAAGCGCTTCCATCTGCGCCAAGTTCTTGGGTGCTACAACGGGTTGAACAACTGCGCGCTGCGTATCGTGCTTGGGTGGGTCCATAGCAATAAATTGCTCGACAGGCACATCATCACCGTAATCGCCAATAGTAATGGCGGGCTCCGAGGAGAAAGCCTCGTGATTTGAGTCCACCGCAACGATGTCTTCGTAGCGCGTTACCGACCAGAACCCACCAAAGAGCTCGTTCTCTGTGAAGTGCACGGGGTCTTCGGCGCGAAGTTTTGCGAAATACGCGGGCCATGTGTCGTCCAGAAAAATAGTAGCGTCACTTACGTCAATATCAGCCACTGCGCCAACGAAAGGGTGTGAGGGAGCGTTCATAGGTCTCTCCAAGCTGTTCTTTGTTATTTTGTGAGGACTACCGGTGCTTGTTAGCTCTTTTCAACAGTATCGAGTGTCCAATTTCGACTCGAGCTTATCCCCCTTGAGCGGTTTTTGCATCCTCCGCCTAATCTTGACCAAATTGCCTCAATTCAGGGGTTGTCATTGCCTGCAAAGCGTAATAGCGTAAGCGATGATAGCTGCCATTTATGCTGGCTATGAATAAGTCTAATAAATAAACGTCGAATCACCGGAGATTCTTCGTGTTTTATCACTAAAGGAGAGCGTATGAAGTCTCACGCAAACAAGCTGGCTGTAGCTGTTGCCGCTTGCTCATTGTCGCTGACCAGCCTGTCACAGGCCCAGCAACTTGAGGAAGTCGTTGTAACCGCTGCTAAGGTTGAAGCATCCATCCAAGACACTCCCATCGCGGTTTCGGCGTTTACGCAGGATCAGCTCGACGCACAGTTGATTAACGATGCGTCAGCGATGCAGTTCTCGGTCCCAAACCTGAACATCACGAAGGGTAACTTCACAAGCCAAGATATCCGTATTCGAGGTATCGGTTCGGGTGCTGTGGGTACGTTTGGTGATACCGGTGTTGGTATTCACGTAAACGGTATCTACCAGGTCGCGACGCGAATCTTCGAGACTCAGTTCCTTGACGTGGAGCGTGTGGAAACACTGCGTGGTCCTCAGGGTACTCTCTATGGTCGTAACACCACGGGTGGCGTTATTAACGTCATTACCGCGAAGGCAGACCCTTCTGAATTCAGTGCAAGCCTCGATGGCACAGTAGGTAACTACGGTGCAACTCAGGCACGTTTCCACGTGAACTCGCCACTAAGTGACACACTTGCTCTGCGTATCGCTGGCATGTCGCTTGAGCGTGATGGTTTCACAGAGAACGAGTTTACAGGCAACGATGTTGACGACCGTAGCCTTTGGTCAGGCCGACTCTCGTTGACTTGGGATGCTGGCGATGACACGCAAGTGAACTTCATGTACAGCAAGTTTGAGGAAGACGACTCACGTATGCGCTCTCAGAAGCAGGCGTGTAACCGTGACCCGAACGCGATTCTCGGTTGTTTGCCCGGTAATCCGACTTACAACACAGCGAATGGCGGTGGTATTGCTGACTCACTCTTGGCAACAATTGGAACGATTAACACCAACGTTCAAGGCATCTTGGCTCAAGCGGCATCGCTCGGAATTGGTGATCCCGGCAACTTGGCATTAGGTGCCAACGCTGCTGCTGGAACAACAAGCTTCCCCGGTACATTCCTCTTTGATAACAACCCTGACGATCGTCGTACCGTCAACATGGACTACGAGCCTACGTACGTCGCTGAAGAAGAGATGTTCCAGCTCCAGATTTCACACGACATGGGTGATTTGAGCTTGAACTGGTCTACCGGTTACACCGAAAACTTCTTCTCTTCTACAGAAGACTACGAGAAGGGTGTCGCTACAGGAAACTTCCAGCCAACGCTCGATACATTTGTTGATCTAGGTAACGCCACGGCACTGTCGGGTGGTGAGTATCAAGCATTGCTTTGCGGCCTTGCAGGCGTGCCTGCTGCAGCGTGTGGTATTGCAGGACAAACTGACGCTGGCACCTTAGGTGCTGCAACAGGTCTCGCTGCGCTCGCTCCATTCATGGTTGAAAGTGTTCCAGGTTCGGGCGCTGCGCTCTGGGCCGGTAACAGTGCCCTGCTCGGCGGTTACGGTGCAGGCATCCCTGTTTTGATGCCAGACGGATCGGTTGTCAATACGTCTACTCAGTTCGGTGCTGACGAATCTATGTCAAGCAACGAGGGCTGGTCACACGAGTTCCGTATCCAGTCTAACTACGATGGCAACCTCAACTTCCTGTTGGGCGGCATGATGCTCGACTACGAGTCGCGTAACCGCTACGTAGTACGCAACGCGGGTCTCTCGTTCCCGGGTCAGGTTCTGCCTATCAACCCAGCAGTATTCCCTGCACCAGCGAACCTTGCTAACCCGCACGACGAAGTGAACCCACACATGTGGGGCTATGAGAACGACACTCGTCGTTACGAGTTGGATGCGAAGGCGATCTTCGGTGAGTTGTACTGGGATGTTAATCAGGACCTCCGCCTGACCTTCGGTGCACGTTACTCAGATGAGACTAAGAAGAGTAAGCAGCGTACGATCTACGTAACGTTTGCCGACCTTCCACCGCTCGACTCTGTGAACAATGCCTACGGCTTCCCAGAGTATGATCAGGATGAGTTCACGTGGAAGTTCAATGCGACCTACAACATGGGTGAAGACACTCTTGTTTACGGTACGCTATCTTCCAGCTTCAAGTCCGGTGGTGTTAACCCTATCTCGGTTGACGATGACTTGGCAGACCCTGCCGCTGGTGGTGATCCGGCCAACTTGGGCTTCGCCCCTGAGTTCGTTGACGCCTTCGAATTGGGTGTGAAGACAACCTTCATGGACGGTGCAGCACAGTTCAACGGTGCCCTCTTCTACTACGACTATAAAGATATGCAGCAGTCTAAGATTGTTTCGGTGACTTCACTGAACCAAAACTCAGACGCTGAAATCACGGGTTTTGAAGGTGAATTCCGCTGGGCAGCCACTGAGAACCTCGAAGTTACTGCTAACTTCGGTTGGGTAAATGCTGAGATCGGTGAATACGATACAGTTGACACCGCTAACCCGAACGCTCGCGGTACGACTGAAGGTGTTACTAGCATCAACGGTGTGAACTTCATTGTTCCCTACGAAGATGCAAGCGGTAACCTGGTGCCCGTTGATTACAGCCGTTGTGATCAGCCTGAGCCATTCCCATGTGCCGGCTATCGTCAAAGCCTGAAGGGTAACCAGATCGCATTGACGCCAGAGTTCAACTACAACATCGGCCTGATCTACCGTTCAGAAATGGCGGGCATGCCTCTGGCCATGCAGACGAACTACTTCTGGCAGGACAAGATGTACACTACAAACTTCAATACTGATGGTACAGAGATTGAAGATTGGGGTATGTGGAATGCTAACGCTCGTCTGATGGGTGAGGACTGGTACGCCGAGCTGTGGGTTCGTAACATCTTGGACGACGACAACATCACAGGTGGATACTTGACTTCATCGGTATCAAGCCTGTTCACAAACCAGTTCATTCTTGAGCCACGTACTTACGGTCTGTCTGTAGGTATGCGCTTCTAAGAAACGCTGAACGCAAAAAGCCCGGCATTCGCCGGGCTTTTTTTTTGCCTAAGATTTTTACATTAGACATAGTCTACTTGCGGCGCTTTAAGATTAAGACGAACACCTCTTAAGGAATAAGACAAACCTAGACCATGTCGTACCGGTAAAGCCTAATTATTAGATCGCAACGCGTGTGAATGCCGCCACGCGAAGCTCAGTAATTCATCTAGCTCAAGAGCGGTGCCAAGAACCTACCTGTATGCGACTTCTTGTTTTTAGCCACTGCTTCAGGCGTTCCTGTGGCGATGATTTGCCCACCGCCTGATCCACCCTCAGGACCAAGATCGACAATCCAATCTGCGGTCTTAATGACATCAAGATTGTGCTCAATGATGACGACCGTATTGCCACCGTCACGTAGTCGATGAAGCACCTCAAGTAGCTGCCGGATGTCTTCGAAGTGAAGGCCGGTTGTAGGCTCATCGAGAATATAGAGCGTGCTTCCGGTATCGCGCTTCGAGAGCTCACGCGACAGTTTGACCCGCTGTGCTTCACCACCTGATAGTGTCGTCGCCGCTTGCCCCAGTCGTACATAGCTCAGCCCCACATCCATCAGCGTCTGAAGCTTGCGATGGATTGCCGGTACCGGTTCGAAGAACTCGAGTGCGTCCTCAATGGTCATATCGAGGACTTCTGCGATGTTTCGGCCTTTGTATTTAATCTCCAGCGTCTCGCGGTTGTAGCGTTTGCCTTTACAGACGTCACAGGGGACGTAGATATCGGGTAGGAAGTGCATTTCAACCTTGGTAACACCGTCACCTTGGCAGGCCTCACAGCGTCCGCCACGGACATTGAAACTAAAGCGGCCTGGCTTGTAGCCACGCGAACGTGCTTCCTGCGTGCCGGCAAAGAGCTCACGAACAGGCGTGAAAATACCCGTATAGGTCGCGGGGTTGGAGCGAGGCGTACGACCAATCGGTGACTGGTCGATATCGATGCATTTATCGAAGTGATCGAGTCCCGTGCAGTCGCTGTGCGGTGCCGCGCGTAATGTTGTGGCGCCGTTCAGCTCGGTCGCTGCGAGCGGATATAGCGTGCCGTTTATCAGCGTAGACTTGCCTGAGCCTGACACACCGGTCACACAGGTGAGCAACCCAACAGGTAGGTTTAGGGTTACATCTCTGAGGTTGTTCCCTGTTGCTCCCTCAATAACGAGCTGCTTGCTGTCATCAACTTTGCGCCGCTTTTTGGGAACGCTGATTTCACGACGGCCCGAGAGATAATCACCGGTGAGCGAGGTTTCCGTATCCATGATCGATTGCATTGGACCCTCGGCAACAACGGTGCCTCCGTGCACACCGGCGCCTGGACCAATATCGATGACATGATCAGCTGCGCGAATTGCGTCCTCATCGTGCTCAACGACCAGGACTGTATTACCGATGTCTCTCAGGTGCGTGAGTGTCCGCAGGAGGCGTTCGTTGTCGCGCTGGTGTAAGCCAATCGAGGGCTCGTCAAGGATGTACATAACACCTACCAGTCCAGCACCGATCTGGGATGCTAAGCGAATGCGCTGAGCCTCACCGCCCGACAGGGTCTCAGCGCTGCGATTGAGCGTCAGGTAGTTGAGACCGACATCCACCAGAAATTGGTAACGAGCACGCAGCTCTTTGAGGATCTTATCCGCGATTTCACCTTGGCGGCCTTCCATTTCAAGGCCCTCGAAGTAGGCGTGTGCTTCGCCCACGGGTAGTTCGGTGATGCTCGGTAGTGTTCGTCCGTCGACGTATACACTACGCGCGTCCGCACACAGGCGTGTGCCTTGGCAGCTATTACAAGCCGCAGTCGAGACGTACTTTGAAAGCTCCTCGCGAACACCCGAAGACTCGGTATCACGATAACGCCGTTCCATATTGGGCAAGATGCCCTCGAAGGCATGGCGTCGTTTGAACACCGATCCGCGATCATTGATGTAGGCAAACTCCAGCTCCTCACCACGACTCCCGTGCAGCAAAATGTCCCGGTGCTCGGGTGCTAATTCTTCGTAGGGTTTATCGATGTCGAAGTTGTAGTGTTTGGCGAGCGAGGTCAGCAGATGGAAGTAGTAAACGTTCCTGCGGTCCCAGCCGCGAATTGCACCAGCGGCAAGACTCGCCTCGGGGTGAGCAACAACGCGCGCTTCATCAAAATACTGTGTGACACCTAGTCCGTCGCAGCTCTCGCAAGCACCTGCCGGGTTGTTAAAGGAAAAAAGTTTCGGTTCCAACTCATCGATCGAGTGACCGCATTGCGGGCATGAGTAGCGCGCTGAAAACAGCGTTTCTTTCCCGTCACCGTCCATCGGCGCCACGCTGGCCAAGCCGTCCGTAAGCTCAAGCGCAGTCTCAAAAGATTCGGCCAGACGCAGCGCTAGATCATCGCGAACTTTGAAGCGGTCAACCACCACATCGATGCGGTGTTTCTTCTTTTTGTCGAGCTCGGGTACGTCGTCGAGATCGCAGACGATTCCATCGACACGCACGCGGATGAAACCCGCGGCGCGTGCCTGCTCGAAAACATGTAAGTGCTCACCTTTACGGTCCCGAACCAAGGGCGCCAGCAACATCAACCGCTCACCCTCGGGCATTGCCATGACCGTATCGACCATTTGGCTCACGGTCTGTGCTTTTAAGGTGATGCCGTGGGTTGGGCAGCGTGGGTCACCTACGCGCGCAAATAGTAAGCGCAGGTAATCGTAGATCTCGGTGATGGTACCAACGGTTGAGCGCGGGTTGTGCGAGGTGGATTTTTGTTCGATCGAAATGGCGGGAGATAGACCCTCGATATGATCAATGTCAGGCTTTTCCATCATCGACAAGAATTGTCGCGCATAGGTAGAAAGCGACTCGACATAACGCCGCTGTCCCTCGGCGTAGAGAGTATCGAATGCCAGCGATGACTTTCCTGATCCAGAGAGACCTGTGATGACAACCAGCTTGTCGCGAGGTATGTCGAGATCGATATTTTTTAGGTTGTGGGTGCGTGCGCCGCGAACCTGAATAGTGTCCATACTGCTGGGCTCTCTGTATTAAGCTTGCTCTGCTTTTTTGGTGCTGTCTGGTCTTAACGCGAATAATTTCCCGCGACTGACTCACCTGAAATTTCTTGCCGCTCGGTGATCGAGCAAACCGCTAAGTATACGCGCATCCGCTCTTCGTAGACTGTGTTTCACGAGATTTGTCGCGATCGTGATACTCTACGTTTTTACTCAAGGTTCTTACTCGTGACATCCTTTTCCTCAAGTGAAACGCGTGCCGTTTCAATGCTGGCGACCCTCTACGTAGTGCGCATGCTGGGATTGTTCATGGTGCTACCTTTGATCGCGATTTACAGCGCCGATCTCGCCGGCGCTACGCCGTTCCTATTGGGTCTCGCCGTCGGCGCCTACGGGTTAACGCAAGCGAGCCTCCAGATTCCAATGGGGTGGTTATCTGACAGGATAGATCGCCGTTTGGTCATCGTGCTCGGGCTGTCGATGCTCACACTCGGCAGCGTGGTTGCCGCGATGTCCTCGACTATTTGGGGCGTGATCTTTGGACGTTTTCTGCAGGGCGCTGGGGCTATTGCCTCTGCGACGATGGCGCTGGTCGCCGACTACACGCGCGAGGAGCAACGTGCAAAGGCAAGTGCCATTATTGGAGGCAGTATCGCAATCGCCTTTGGAATCGCTCTCGTCCTTGGCCCTGCACTTGCAAGTTTTGGTGGCCTGCAATTGGTGTTTGCAGCAACCGCAACGCTAGCCTTGATGGGCATGGTTGTTGTGCTTTTTCTTCCAAAGCCGCAGCGCTTTGATCGGGAAAAACAGCTAGATGGATCGGGCTTTCAGGGTTCGAGACTCTCTCAAGTGTTGAGTATCTCGTCGCTTAATTTGATGTATCTCAGTATTTTCTTTTTACATCTGACGCTGATGGCGGTGTTTGTCGTGGTTCCGACAAGTCTCGAGATTGAGGCGGGTATCGCGCTTGAGCAGCACGCCTGGGTCTATTTGGGCGCGTTGCTGTTTTCGGTTCCTGGCATCTATTGGCTAGTGCAGGGGCGGCGTTACATGGACAGACCTATTGCCAATTTAATGCAGTGTCTGGGTGTGCTGTTGCTAGGTGTTTTACTGCTCTCGGCGGGTGATTGGGCGCCCACGCTTGCGGGACTTTGCTTATTTTTTACGGGCTTTACTGCGCTCGAGGCGATGTTGCCCTCGCTCGCATCGATTTATGCTCCTGCAAGCGCGCGAGGAACGGCTATGGGCGTTTTTGCCTCGTCGCAATTCATTGGCGTATTCGTCGGCGGTCTTATGGGTGGTGCATTACTTGATACTGTTGGGGCCATCGGTGTTTGGGCAGGCATGGCCGCTTTGACCCTCGTATGGGCGGTACTTTTGGGGCTGTCGCGTTTGGCGTCACCCGAGAGCATTGCTGTTCGATAAAGAACGCGAGAGATCTCCCGCAGACCCCGCTTGATTGTTATAGTGTGGCCATGTTGTAGGAGTTTGCTGGCGCAGACGGCAATGCAGCAGGACATGCAGCAAGAGTGCGGCAGAGAATGCAGTGGCGAGCGCAGTAGAAAGCGCACTAAAAAGCGGAATAGAGAGCGCAGCAAACCGCGCACAAACCAGTGTGTAAGCCACTGCAAAAAAGTAACGCGTTGGTGAGAACCGTAGAGCCCTTAGGAGAAAGAAATGGCCAGTCGTGGAATTAACAAAGTCATCTTGGTGGGTAACCTGGGTCAAGAGCCAGAGCACCGTGTTTTACCCTCTGGTGGAGGCGTCACCAATATCAGCATCGCGACCTCAGAGTCCTGGAAAGACAAAAACACCGGGCAAATGCAGGAGCGTACCGAGTGGCATCGAGTTGTCTTCTTTAATCGATTGGCAGAGATCGCCTCTGAGTACTTACGAAAGGGCTCTAAGGTCTACGTAGAAGGCTCATTGCGAACACGAAAGTGGCAAGACCAGTCAGGTCAGGATCGTTACACGACCGAAATCGTCGCGAACGAGATGCAAATGTTGGACAGCCGTAACATGAATCAAGACGGCGGCGGTTACGCGCCCAGTCCCGCGCCTATGGCACAAGCCGCGCCTGCGGATAATTACGCGGCACCTGCACCCACATCGCAACCTGCAGACTTCCCAGAGGACGATATCCCGTTCTAAGTGAGTGAGTAGTTCACAGCCACAAGCTGTAACTCCACGGCTAAATACCAACAGTTTGATTAAGGTGCTTTAAGGTCATGCGCGTGCTGATTTTGGGTAATGACACTCCGGTGGGTTATTCCATCAGTGCCTTCGCGAATCCGTTACGCAGACACGAGCTCATTGGCGTCAGCTTGGATAAGACTCGCTGGGGCCGAGAGCGACAGGTTCGTAGGCTAGTTCGCGACGCAGCGCCTGACGTTGTTCTCGACACTCGAATCGTAACGCAGATCGATTCCTCTGATCGTATCGGCCAGCGCGACGTGCAGCGCAGCGCCTGGTTAGCCCAGGCCTGCGAACGAATTGGTGCAAGTTATCTTTACCTTTCGAGCGCTTTCGTTTTCTCAGGAACTATGACGCGTCCCTACCTGGAAAAGGATACACCTGACGTAGAGTCTGGCTTGGGTCGCGCGCTTCTTGAGATTGAGGAAACGCTGACTACACATCTGGATGACGTTCTCATTCTGAGATTAGGGCGTTTGTTTGCGGGACGACGCCCTAATGCGCTTTGTACAGCCTTGGATACTTTGCGACGCGGACAGGTTGTTCAGGTGTCTGATCGTTTACAAGGTAACCCCGTGCACGTCGGAGAAGTCGCACGGGTCTGCATGGGAATACTCGATCAAATGAGTGCTGGTGCGCCGAGACACGGCATTTTTCATTACTGTAGTTTAGGCGAGACGGGCTATCTTGATTTTGCTGAGGCGGCCATGGCATGTGCTTCACAATATGAGCCTTTTGTGGACGCGCGGGATCTCCTTGAGGATCTCACCGACGAGACTCAGCCGATGGTTAATCACACACTCGACTGCAGTAAGATCCGGCGCGAGTTTGGGATTCAGCAATTACCTTGGCGCAATTTTATTGATCGTGCAGTAACCCGTTATCTCGAGTTGTATGTTTCAGGTGAAGGAGTCATCGAAAAGACATGAGTGGCACATTAAACGTGGCTGTGTTGACGGTTAGCGACACGCGAACACAAGAAACTGACACTTCGGGGCAGTTCTTAGAAGATGCCTTGCTAGGGGCCGGTCATTCGCTGGCGGACCGCAGTATCGTTATCGACGACATTTATCGCATAAGAGCTGTGCTCTCCGCATGGATTGCTGACCCAGAAGTTCATTCGGTGCTGGTGACAGGCGGTACGGGTTTCTCGGGACGAGATTCAACGCCCGAGGCGGTCCAGCCCTTGTTCGATAAAACGATTGAGGGCTTCGGAGAAGTATTCCGCGCTCTAAGTTTTGAAGAAATTGGCTCTTCTACGGTGCAATCACGAGCTATCGCAGGCCTCGCTAATCAAACAGCAATTTTCTGTATGCCCGGCTCAACGGGTGCATGCAAAACCGCATGGAACGGACTTATTCGAGACCAGCTAGATGTCGAACACCGTCCCTGTAATTTTGTGAAGGTGCTCAAGGGTGAAGTCTAGCGCAGCGATGAATGGGTGTCTTCGTTAGTCTGGATGTCCACCCGCTAAGACGCTAGGTCTTACTGTGAGGAAAGAAACACTGCAGCGAGGTCATCCCAGTGCAAAAACGAACCTCACGAATGATTGACGCTGATAAATAAACGTTTGTTAATACGMMAAAAAAACGYCCTWMGTTTGGGCGTTTTTTTTTAGCTACGCTTTGAAGGGGCTTCTTGTATTTTTCGATTAGCCCTCGAACCGCTGGAAAACCAACGTTGCGTTGGTGCCACCGAAGCCGAAACTATTCGACATGACGCGGTTCAACGTAACGCCTGTTCTCGCATTAGTTACCACGTCCATACCGTCAGCACCTTCGTCGAGTGTTTCGACATTGGCCGACGCAGCGATGAAGTCGTTCTCCATCATAAGTAATGAGTAGATGGCTTCTTGAACACCTGCGGCACCGAGCGAGTGGCCTGAGAGTGATTTGGTGGAGGCAATGGCGGGTGTGCTATCACCGAAAACCTCTCTTACCGCTTTTAATTCCTGGATATCTCCTGCAGGGGTGCTAGTGCCGTGTGCATTGATGTAATCAATATCGCCCTCGACGGTCGCCATTGCCTGCTGCATGCAACGAACAGCGCCTTCGCCCGAGGGTGCAACCATGTCGTGACCGTCAGAGGTAGCACCATAACCAACAACTTCGGCGTAGATTTTGGCACCGCGGGCCTGCGCGTGCTCGAGTGATTCAAGTACGAGCATCCCGCCGCCACCTGCAATGACGAAACCATCGCGGTCCGCGTCGTAGGCGCGTGAAGCGCGATCTGGCGTTTCGTTGTACTTGGTCGACAGCGCACCCATTGCGTCAAACAGGCAGCTCAGTGACCAGTCAAGTTCCTCACCGCCGCCGGCGAAGACAACGTCTTGTTTGCCGAGCTGGATTTGCTCCATCGCATTACCAATACAGTGCGCACTGGTAGAGCAAGCGGAGGAAATCGAGTAGTTAACACCCTTAATCTGGAAGGGCGTGGCTAAGCAGGCAGATACGGTACTGCCCATGGTCTGTGTCACGCGATAGGGACCTACCCGACGGAGACCGCGATCACGAAGAATGTCTGCGGCCTCAACTTGGCTGGCACTCGAAGCACCGCCAGAGCCAGCAATGATGCCCGTTCGTACGTTGGATACTTGCTCCGGTGCGAGACCGGAGTCTGCGATAGCCTGCTCCATACTCAAAAACGCGTAGCCCGCAGCGTCGCCCATAAAGCGCCATTGCTTGCGATCGATGTGTTCGGCGAGATCAATATCGGGCTTACCAGAAACCCAAGAGCGCATGCCTATTTCTTCCTGCGCTGGGTTGTAGCTAATGCCCGACTTACCTTGCTTAAGTGAGGACGTAACCTCTTCTGCATTGTTACCGAGGCTTGAGACGATTCCCAAGCCCGTAACGACAACACGTTTTGTCATTAGAAATTATCCGTGGATTGGAACAAGCCGACGCGAAGGTCGGTCGCGGTATAGATTTCTCGGCCATCGACAGAGACAGAGCCGTCCGCAATTCCCATAACTAGCTTGCGCTCGATGACGCGCTTCATTTCGATTTTATAGGTGACCAGCTTGCTGCTAGGCAGTATTTGCCCCGTAAACTTTACCTCACCTGAACCCAAAGCACGCCCGCGTCCAGGGTTGCCGCGCCAGCCCAAGAAAAAGCCAACAAGCTGCCACATCGCATCAAGGCCCAAACAGCCAGGCATCACGGGGTCGCCCGGGAAGTGGCAGTCAAAGAACCAGAGGTCTTTGTGAATATCGAGCTCGGCCAAAATCAAACCTTTGCCCGCCTTGCCGCCATCGCTGTTGATCTCGGTGATGCGGTCTAGCATCAGCATGTTATCTATCGGCAGCTTGGCATTGCCGGGTCCAAAGAGATTACCCATACCACAGGCGACTAGCTCGTCTTTGGCGTAGGCATTTTGGGGGGTAAATACAAATTCTTCAGTCATTTGCGTAGGGTACCTCGCTGGCTTCTGACTTGCACTCGGTTTAATGGTGCGGAGTGGAGGATGTCACAATTGCTTCCTAACCGTGAAAAAAATTCATCGGGCCGTCGCTCGATATCGTGTTGAAGTAGTCAAGCTGTCATAAATGCACCGTAGCTTCAGTACACAAGAGACCGTATGCTGGGGCGTGTGGTGCGTTATTCTGGGGTTTTTCTTTGGTGTCGTTAGTTACGCCGGTGTTGCTTTGTGGTGGTGTTGGGAGTCGGCTTTGGCCTGTTTCTCGGCAGGGCCGACCCAAACAATACCTCAACCTAATTGGCGAGCAGTCCATGCTCCAGCAAACCCTCGCGCGTTTAGAGGGTCTCAAGCAGAATGATCCAATCATTGTCTGTAACGACGAGCACCGCTTCTTGGTGGCGGAGCAGTTGCGACAACTCGGCATCGAGCAGGCAACGATTATTCTGGAGCCTGAGGGTAAAAATACGGCACCGGCTATCGCCTTGGCGGCCCACGCTGCGTCGGCGTCTGATCCGGAGTCCTTGCTACTGGTGCTCCCAGCGGATCATTACATTGGTCGACCCGAGGACTTGCGCAATGCCATTACCGCAGCCATCGATGTGGCAAGCGACCAAAAGTTAGTGACCTTTGGTTTGATTCCCTCACGTCCTGAGACGGGCTATGGCTATATCAAACGAGGCGCGGATATCACTGAGCATGCCGCCGTCCTCGAAACCTTTGTTGAAAAGCCAGATGTAGAAACCGCAGAGGCATACCTTGCGTCCGGTGAGTACGTATGGAACAGCGGCATGTTCATGTTCTCGGCTCAAGCGTACTTGTCCGCTTTGGAATCGAGTCAGACGGATGTGGCTACCGCCTGTCGTGAGTCGATGAATGCTGCAGAGCGAGATCTGGACTTTATTCGTCCCGATGCCGACATATTCGCAACAAGCCCGGCAGACAGTATCGATTACGCGGTTATGGAGCACACCACCGACGGAGCCGTGGTCTCGCTGGATTGTGACTGGAGCGATATTGGTGCTTGGTCAGCGCTGTGGGAAGCAGGGGCAAAGGATGAGTCGGGTAATGTCACCGAGGGTGATGTGGTTCTCGATAATACGAGCAACAGCTACATCCGCAGTCAGTCGCGCTTGGTGACGACCACAGGGGTTAAAGACTTAGTCGTTGTCGAAACCGCTGATGCGGTGATGGTGGCTGATCGATATTCGGTACAGGACGTCAAAAACATTGTCTCGGCGTTGAAGTCTGCATCGCGAGCTGAGGCTGATAGCCATCGACGCGTCTTTCGGCCTTGGGGCTCCTATGAATTGTTGGTGGAGGGCGAGGGTTTTCAAGTAAAACGGATTGTAGTGAATCCAGGCCAGCGACTCTCGCTACAACTGCACCATCACCGAGCGGAACACTGGGTGGTCGTAAGAGGTACTGCGGAGGTCGTGAACGGTGAAGAAACGTTGCTCCTCACTGAGGATCAGTCGACCTATATTCCGATCGGCGCCAAGCATCGACTTAGTAATTCAGGCCAAGATCCGCTAGAACTAATTGAGGTGCAGTCCGGTAGTTATCTAGGTGAGGATGACATTGTGCGGTTCGAGGATGTGTACGGTCGTTCCACGGATTGAGCGATACGGGCGGAGGCATCCGGCGTGCTTTTCAGTGTGGGAGCCTCGGCGCAGTGCTTAGTTGAGGTGCAGATAGGGTGAGTAAAGCGGCTATTGCCAAACATGAAGAGGATCAAAAATGATTGAGAAGTGTTTATTTCCAGTAGCGGGTTACGGAACGCGCTTTTTGCCTGCAACCAAAAGCACGGCGAAGGAAATGCTGCCGATCGTGAACAAACCTTTGCTTCAGTACGGAGTGGAAGAGGCGCTGGCCGCAGGGATGAACAACTGCGCCTTCGTGACGGGACGAGGGAAGCGAGCCATAGCTGATCACTTCGATATTTCTTACGAGTTAGAGCATGAGATTTCAGGCACCTCGAAAGAGAAGTACCTTGAAGGAATTCGCGATGTCATTGGTCGAGGCGTCTTCACCATGGTCCGCCAGCGTGAGATGAAAGGCTTGGGCCACGCTATCTTGACAGGCGAGCCTTTGATTGGCGATCAAGCTTTCGGCGTGGTACTAGCGGATGACCTCTGCATTAATCAAGAAGGACCTGGCGTTCTGCAGCAAATGGCCGAGCTGTATAACCAGTTTCGCTGTTCGATAGTCGCGGTGATGGAAGTGCCCGAAGATCAAATCAGCGCGTACGGTGTGATTGCTGGTGAAGCCATGGGCGATAGCCTGTATCGAGTCGACAAGATGGTCGAAAAACCCGCCGCAGAGGACGCGCCGTCGAATCTCGCAGTTATTGGGCGGTATATACTGACGCCCGACATTTTCGAGATTATTCGTGAAACACCTCCGGGTAAAAATGGCGAGGTGCAGATTACCGACGCGCTAATGACGCAGGCCAAAAAGGGGTGCGTTCTGGCCTACAAATTCAAGGGCCAGCGATTTGATTGCGGTAGCGTGCCTGGTTTTGTCGAAGCAACGAACTTTGTCTACGAGAATATTTATTACGACCTGTAAGGAACGCACCTGTGTCTGAGCCGATCCGCTGCTTTAAATCCTATGATGTGCGAGGCCGCATCCCCGATGAACTTAACGAGGATATTGCCCGACGCATTGGCCGCGGATACGCCGAGGTGATCAATCCCGGTACTGTTGTGGTCGGTCACGACATTCGCCTAACGTCTGAGTCGATCAAAGCAGCCTTGGTAGATGGCCTGCGCGAGCAAGGCGTCGATGTGTTCGACATTGGCCAGTGCGGAACGGAAGAGATTTATTTCGCGACCTCGCACTTGAAGGTCGGTGGTGGTATTTGCGTCACAGCGAGTCACAACCCTAAAGATTACAACGGCATGAAATTCGTGCGCGCCGAATCAAAGCCCATCTCGGGTGACTCAGGTCTCAAAGAGATTCAGGCGAAAGCCGAGGCTGATGACTTCACACCCGCTGCGACGCGCGGCAGTTACGAGTCAGTCGATACCAGCGGCGCCTACGTAGAGCACCTGCTGAGCTATGTCGACACTGCATCGCTCAAGCCACTCAAGATTGTCTGTACAGCGGGCAATGGCGGCGCAGGTCGCGTGGTCGACTTGCTCGAGCCTCACCTACCCTTTGAGTTCATCAAGTTACACCATGAAGCAGACGGCCATTTTCCAAACGGGGTACCTAACCCGATGCTCGAGGAAAATCGTGTCGCGTCAGCCGCTTTGGTGCGCGAGTCCGGTGCTGACTTGGGTATCGCCTGGGATGGCGATTTCGATCGTTGCTTCTTTTACGACCATACGGGCGAGTTTATCGAGGGCTACTACGTTGTTGGGCTACTTGCCTCCGCTTTCCTAGCAAAGGGGAGTGACCAAATCGTGGTTCACGACCCCCGGCTTACCTGGAACACCATCGACGTTGCGCAATCTGCGGGTGGCTCGGCAGAGCAGAGTAAAACAGGTCACGCGTTCATCAAGGAAACCATGCGACGGGTTGATGCTGTATATGGTGGGGAAATGAGCGCACACCACTATTTCCGCGACTTCGCTTACTGTGACAGCGGCATGATCCCTTGGCTCTTGGTAGCGGAGATTATGTCTGCTACGGGTAAGACGCTTGCATCGCTTGTGGAAGAACGCACGCATGCCTTTCCTTGCTCAGGCGAAATCAACCGTACGGTCGCTGATGCGCCAGCGCTGATCGCCAAGGTTGAAGACCTGTATGCGGAGGGTGCGAATACTATCGAGCACATGGATGGTTTGAGCCTGAGTTATGACGATTGGCGCTTCAATCTCCGCATGTCCAACACCGAGCCCGTGGTGCGCTTGAACGTTGAGAGTCGTGGCGACGCGGCGCTAATGCGAGCGAAGACGGAAGAATTACTGGCGATTATCGACGCAGCCTGAAGACTCAGCCCGTTTGAAACTCGCAGTCAAAATCTGATCTCACTGCGCGTCGATTGACGAACCGATGCGCGCCACCTAGCCTGTCTTAATAATAAAAACGCTGGTAACAGGAGTGTCACCTGCCATGGAAATGAAACCTTTTAAGCCGTTTGGCTCCGTGAGTGCGCTTACCTTGGGCGGCGGAGGTCTTGGGCAGGTATGGGGTGAGACCACTCGAGAAGAAGCGGTTGCCACTGCTCGCCTTGCACTTGATTGTGGGATTACCCATTTCGATATGGCCCCAATGTACGGACGTGGTGAAGCCGAGAAGGTGATTGGTGAAGCCTTCAAGGGTATGGATACCTCGAAGCTTAATTTTACGACTAAGTACCGGCTCGGTCGCGTAGACGATGCCATCACCTACGACAAGCTAAATGCATCACTGACGCGATCCCTCGAGACCATGGGTATTGAGCGCGCCGATCTTTTCTTGCTGCACTCGCAACTGATAGAGGATGACCATGTGCTGCATCAGCTCGATGAGCATCGGGACCGTCTTGCAACGCCTCGCAGTTATCTTTTGGAATCTGTAGTTCCTGCATTTGAGCGCCTCATGGCCGAGGGAAAGATCGGCGGTTGGGGTTTTGCGCTAGGGCAGGAGTCCGCACTGGAAGCGGTGATTGCCAGTGACACACCACCGAGCGCGGTCCAATGCGTGGTTAACCCACTCAATTCAGCGGGCAATATCGCTTACACCACCGAGACCTTTGATGGTCGCAAGATATTAGATGCGTGCATCAAACACGATGTACCGGCTTTGGCGATTCGTGCCGTGCAGGCCGGCGCATTGACCTCTGCCATGGACCGCGAGTTACCTGCTGATGATGCCGATCAACGTGATTTCGATCGTGCCGCTGGGTTTCGGAAGCTTGCGGCTGAATGGGGACAGACACCCGCGCGCTTGGCTCATCGATACTCGCTCGCCATTGATGGTCCAAGCTCTGTGATTCTGGGCGTAAAGAATCGTGAGGAGCTGATTGAGTGTGTCGAAGCAGAACGAGATCCAAGACTTACCCCGGCCGAGTGCCAGCAGCTAGAAGCCGTGTGTGCCTGATTGATCAATCAGTCGACTCGTTAGATTACTGTCACGCAGCGGGTTTACTGCCGATCACGGTCTTACTCTAAAAGCCTTTCAGGCTTGGCCTTGACCAGCATACGCGGTGCCATTAGCGTTACACGGGAATTAACGGAAGTGTGCGCGCATTTGTTTTGGAAGCGACTGCTTTCCTGAGAAGTGATTTCGCTCACAACCGATAATCAAATAACCACATAAGAACAGGCACAAAGTGCCTATCTAACTCACGACTGGGAGAATCCTCATGGGTCATGCATACATCGTAGACACTTGTCGCACACCGCGCGGTATCGGAAAAGTTGGAAAAGGCGCACTTGCGCACCTACACCCTTCGTATCTCGGGTCGACCGTTCTGGCTGCGCTTGCAGAGCGAAACAATCTCAACACCAGCGAGGTTGATGACATTATCTGGGGTACGTCCTCGCAGAGCGGAAAGCAAGGTGGTGACCTCGGTCGTATGGCAGCACTCAATGCTGGCTACGACGTTCGCTCTTCAGGTGTCACTCTCGATCGTTTCTGTGGCTCAGGTATCACAACCGTTAATTTGGCTGCGGCGCAGGTGATGTCAGGTATGGAAGACCTGGTTATTGCCGGTGGCACAGAAATGATGAGCTATCACTCGCAGATCGGTGATCCAAGCAAGCCGCCTATGATTGATTCGGGCAACCTCGAGCTTCGTGCAATGCATCCGCAGTCGCAACAGGGTGTGTGCGCGGACGCTATTGCCACACTCGAGGGTATTGATCGTGATGCCGTTGACGATCTTGCGCTGGTAAGTCAGGCGCGTGCTGCCCGTGCGATTGCGGAAGGTCGTTTCGATAAGTCACTGATCACCGTTAAGAACCCTGACGGCACAGTAGCCCTCGACCACGAAGAGTTCCCTCGTCCACAAACAACGAAGGAAGGCCTTTCGGAGCTAAAGACGGTCTTCAGTGTGTTGCGTGACGTGCCCGTCGATGAGCAGGGAACGACTTATGGTGCGCTGATTCAGCAGAAATATCCTGAAATCACCGAGTTCAATCACATTCACCACGCCGGTAACTCATCGGGTGTTGTGGACGGAGCGGCAGCGTTGCTGCTCGCCTCTGAATCGTACATGGAGCGAACCGGCATGACGCCGCGTGCGCGCATTGTTGCTACAGCCAACATGGGTGATTGCCCAACGTTGATGTTGAATGCGCCTGTGCCTGCAGCAGAAAAGGTGCTGATGAAAGCTGGTCTGACTAAGGACGACATCGACGTCTGGGAAATTAACGAGGCGTTTTCTGTCGTAGCTGAACGCTTCATTCGTCGTCTCGATCTTGATCGTGAGAAAGTGAACATCAACGGCGGCGCTATGGCACTGGGTCACCCGATTGGCGCAACAGGTTCGATCCTTGTTGGTACAGCGCTGGATGAGCTCGAGCGGCAGGGCGGTCGTTACGCGCTGATCACTATGTGCGCCGCTGGCGGCATGGCTCCAGCCATCATTATCGAGCGGGTCTAACGAGTGACTCCGCTCGTATCTGCTTAGGTTGGGCTAACGGCCTAACCAAAACCTAAACCGAAAAGCCCGGCATTAGCCGGGCTTTTTGTATGTGATTCTTTTCTGCGCCCAAGTGCCTCAGTACCTAAGTACGCACGACTCCCCGAGTTACTTAGCGCCTGCCTTGGCTGGTTGGCGAGGTTTTGCGTAGCTCCTGAAGGCCATGCGCTCTAGCGCATGAGTCCTGCATTTTAACGGCCGCTATTGGCCTCTCGCCAAGCGGCGGCAAGCGTGGCGGTTGATGCGTCGAGCTCGTCGAGACCTTCGCCCGTTTCTAGCGCTCCGCGGATTTGCTTTCCAATCACTTTGCCAAGCTCCACACCCCACTGGTCGAAGGCGTTTAGCCCCATCAGCACGGATAGGAAGTAGGTTTTGTGCTCGTAAGCGGCAACCAATGCACCCAGCGTCGCGGGTGTAACTGCATCCATAACAATGGTGCTGTGAGGGTGGTTTCCGGGCATTTCGAAATGAGGTGCGAGCTCGGGAGCGAGGCCTTTTGACGCCGCGAGTTCTTGTGACTCTTCGGCGGAGCGTCCAATCAAAAAGGCGCGGCTCTGTGCCAAGGCATTCGAGGCGAGCTTCCGGTGTGCGTCGAGGTCAACATTCCCGTTGGTTAACGGAAAAATGATGTCAGCCGAAAACGCCCTGTTTCCCTGATGGAGCAGCTGATAGTAGGAGTGCTGACCGATGGTCCCCGCAGAGCCCCAGAGCACAGGTGCCGTGACGTCCGTTATGGACTCACCGTCGAGCGTCACCCGCTTACCATTACTCTCCATAGTCAGCTGCTGTAAAAAGTCAGCGAGGTACTCGAGGCGCTGAGAGTAGGGCAGGACGACATGCGTTTCCGTATTCAAGAAACGCGTGTTCCAGAGCTCGAGCATCGCCATCATCATCGGGAGGTTTTGGTCGGGCGCGGTTTCGCGTGTGTGCTCATCGAGCGCACGTGCGCCGTCGAGCATCTCAGAAAATGCTTCCCAGCCGTGCCCGAGCGCAATCACTAAGCCGATGGCTGACCACACTGAGTAGCGGCCGCCAACCCAGTCCCACATGGGGAAGCAGGCGTTTGCATCAATACCAAAGTCTGCCGCTGCGTCGAGATTGGTGGTGACTGCGAGTACGTGCTTGCCGATGTCCGCATCCGGTACACCGCCCTTAATTAGCCACGCTCGAGCGCGCTGCGCGTTGGTCAGGGTCTCTTCAGTGGTGAATGTTTTCGAGCAGATGATGAGCAGGGTGGTCGCGGGGTTAAGATCGCGAGTTACTACATCAAGATCGTGCGGATCAACGTTGGAAATAAAGTGGGTGCGAAGCCGCGGTGCCTCAGTATCGAGCGCGCGGCAGATCATTCGGGGACCGAGATCCGAGCCACCAATGCCGATGTTAATGACATCAGTGAATGGTTGCCCAGATGCGCTCGTGTGCGCGCCGCTGTGAATGCTCTCAACAGCAGATTTCATTCGAGAAAGCGTCTCGCTGACTTCGTTATATAAATCCGAACAATCGTTAGATGCTGTTCCTCGAAGCAGAGTATGTAGCGCCGCGCGTTGCTCGGTGATATTGACCTCGACACCCGTTACCAGCTGCTCGAAGGCTGCTGGTAACCCCGCATTGTCGGCCGCTTCAGTCAGCACGGAGAGTGCCGCGCGATCTATCCGCTGCTTGGATGCATCAAGGCTAAGTCCCGCAGCAGTTAACGTGAGGTCGCTTACGCGATTGGCGTCGCTGGAAAGCAGTTCTGCAATGGATACGTCGCTGAGGCGCGACGCCTCGGCTTTTAAGGTGTCGGCGTCACTGCTTGGCAGCATCGATTAACTCTCCCGGGAAAGTGAAAAGGTAGCGAGTGTTTCTAGGCTTGTCTTTGCGGCGCTTGGCGCGAGTGTCGCGAGCGCATCGTTCACAAGATCACAGTGTGCTTCTGCAGCGGATCTCGTCTCGGCTATACCGCCGCTATCCGCTGCGAGCGCAATGATTTCATTGAGGTGGTCAGCAGATTTGGTTCTCAGTGCTGTGGCAATGAGCGCTGCATCATCCGGAGACGCATGTTGCATGGCATGAATGAGCGGTAGCGTGGGCTTGCCCTCGTTGAGGTCGTCGCCAACGTTTTTACCCGTGGTCTCAGGATCGCCCTCATAGTCGAGCACGTCGTCAATCAACTGAAATGCGATACCCAAATTGAGCCCGATGTCATGCATTGTCTTTAGGGTGTCATCGCTCTCGTTGCTGAGCATGGCGGCTCCTTCACATGCAGCAGCAAATAAAATCGCCGTCTTTCGCGTGATGACGTCGAAGTATTGCTCGCGAGACGTATCTGGGTCCCCCGCGCGGACCAGTTGCATGACTTCACCTTCAGCGATGAGGTTCGTGACGTCCGCCATAAGCTTGAGCACACGCATGTCATCGAGCTGAACCATTAGTTGGAAGGCGCGCGTGTATAGGAAATCTCCGACCAAGACGCTCGGCGCATTACCGAACTCACTGTTAGCTGTGGGGCGACCGCGTCTGAGTGTCGAGATGTCGACCACGTCGTCGTGTAACAGTGTCGCCGTGTGAATGAACTCGATGACCGCTGCAAACTTGATGTGCTTTTCGGTTACGTCGCCCAGGGAGGCTGCTGCCAGCAATGCAAGCAGTGGACGTAGACGTTTACCACCGGCGTCAACGATGTACTGGCCGACATTTTCGACCATATCAACATCAGAATGTAGCTGTTCAATGATGAGCGCGTTTACTTGGGCAAATTCGGCCTCTACGCTGGCTCTGATCTGATTTATCACAATGCATCTCCGGGGCGAGGAGGGAGTATAAAGGGCCGTCGTCTTTCTTGTCACGAAGTGGGATATTCACGTTGTGGCGACTCCGCATTTCCCTTGCGCTCTTGGGTCAAACCACGTATTCTCCGCGCCCTTGTTTATGAACAACACTCGAGTGCCTACGCTCTGCCCCGCACAGCGGTTATCACACAGCGAGCAGGCTAACTGGAAGGAAAACGACATGTACGCAGTAATTGTAAGTGGCGGTAAGCAACACCGCGTTGAGGAAGGCGAAGTTCTGAAGCTCGAGAAGCTCGAAGTCGCTACCGGTGAGTCCGTAGAGTTCGATCAGGTATTGATGGTCGGCGAAGGCGCAGACGTAAAAATTGGCGCCCCTGTTGTTGAAGGCAGCAGCGTAACGGCAGAAGTGGTAAGCCACGGTCGCCACGAGAAGATCAAGATTGTTAAGTTTAACCGCCGTAAGCACTACCGCAACGAGACGGGCCACCGTCAGTGGTACACGGAAGTTAAAATCACAGGCATCAAGGGATAACCAGGGAGTAGTCTAATGGCACACAAAAAAGCTGGTGGTAGTACCCGTAACGGACGCGATAGCGAAAGCAAACGCTTGGGCGTTAAGGCCTTCGGTGGTCAGGCAGTTTCAGCGGGCAGCATCATCGTTCGTCAGCGCGGCACAAAGTTCCACGCAGGTGCGAACGTTCGTGTTGGTAAAGATCACACTCTATTTGCAACGGCAGATGGTAAAGTAGAGTTCTACACGGGCGGGCCGCAGAATCGCAAGCAAGTTCGCATTGTGACTGGCTGATAGCAGCATATTTTTTGAAAAAGCCCTGTCAGTCGACGGGGCTTTTTTTTGGGCGTCATCTACCTCTGGGTAAATCGCCTACGGGAGCATAACGTGAAGTTTGTCGACGAAGCGGTAATTGAAGTCCACGCTGGTAAAGGCGGGAACGGCTGTGTCAGCTTCCGCCGCGAGAAGTACATTCCACTGGGTGGCCCCGATGGTGGTGACGGTGGCGACGGCGGCAGTGTGATTCTTGAGGGCAGTGCGTCGCTCAACACCATGGTCGATTACCGCTTTACGCGGAAATTCCGTGCACAAAACGGTGAGTCGGGCCGCGGTCGCAACTGCACAGGCAAAGCTGGTGGGGACATTGTTCTGCCGGTTCCACTGGGTACCACTATCATCGACGAAGAAACCGAAGAGATTCTCGGAGATATCCAAGCCGCCGGTGACCGATTAGTGGTGGCACAGGGTGGCTTCCACGGCATCGGTAATACGCGATACAAATCTAGCATCAACCGAGCACCTCGCCAGTTTTCGGAAGGAACACTCGGTGAATCTCGAACATTAAAGCTTGAGCTTAAGGTGCTTGCAGACGTTGGCCTCTTGGGTCTGCCTAATGCGGGCAAGTCGACGCTGATTCGAGCCGTCTCTGCCGCAAAACCAAAAGTTGCGGATTATCCTTTTACGACACTGGTCCCCAACTTAGGTGTGGTTAAAGTCGATGCCTATCGTTCATTTGTTGTTGCTGATATCCCTGGCCTCATCGAGGGTGCTTCAGACGGTGCCGGTTTGGGCATTCGCTTTCTAAAGCACCTCACCCGAAACCGAATTTTGCTACACCTAGTTGATGTTGCGCCGTTTGATGAGAGCAATCCTGCAGAGCAGGCGCTGTCGATTGTGCGCGAGCTTGAGCGTTTCAGTCCTACGCTTGCTGCACGACCTCGTTGGTTGGTGCTGAACAAGATCGATTTGGTTGATGAAGAAACCTTGGCTGAGCGTCGAGAGGCCATACTAGCGGCGCTCGATTGGACGGGTCCTGTTTATGAAATTTCTGCAATCAGTGGTCGAGAAACAGATCGGTTGAGCGGCGATTTGATGACCGCTATTGAGTACCTGAACGAGCAAGAAGCTGAAGACGAGGAGTTGAAGCTTCGCGAGCAAGACGTCCAGATGCAAATGCAAAGCGAGGCGCGTGAGCGGATCGAATCCCTTCGTCTTGAGAGGAAAGCAGCTCGCATGGCGCAAGCGGCTGACAGTGACGAAGACGATGACTTTGACGACAGCGATGTCGAGGTCGAGTACCGAAGTTGACGGACACCGAATCACAGACTCAGCCTGCAGCGCTTCAGACGACGCGCCAGAGTGTCGCAGATGCTCGTCGCTGGGTTATCAAAATTGGCAGCGCTGTCCTCACCGATAACGGTCAGGGACTGAGCGGGACGTTTATCGCACAGCTCGCCCAAGATGTGGTTTCGCTTCGAGCGCGCGGTTGCGAGGTAATTCTCGTATCGAGTGGTGCGGTAGCCGCTGGCTTGGCCCGCTTAGGTCTTTCTGAGCGTCCTTCAGCACTCGACGAACTACAAGCGGCCGCCGCCGTTGGTCAATCTTCGCTTGTACAAGCTTACGAAGCAGCCTTCGCGCCTGCTGGCGTCCTCTGCGCACAAATTCTACTGAGCCACGATGACGTCAAATCGCGTGATCGGTACTTAAATGCGCGCGCGACACTGCAAACGCTGCTGTCTCAGGGAGTGATACCCATCGTTAACGAAAACGATACGGTAGTGACCGATGAGATTCGTTTCGGTGACAACGATACGCTGGCGGCGCTCGTTGCCAACCTCATCGACGCCGATGCCTTGTTGATGCTGACCGACCAACAGGGGCTCTTTGACGCAGATCCACGCGCGCACTCGGATGCAAAATTGGTTGAGGAGACCGATGCCCATAACACGGCTTTGGATGCCATGGTGTCAGAAGGCTCGGCACTCGGTCGTGGCGGTATGGTGAGTAAGCTTCGCGCCGCACGTTTGGCAGCAAGGTCAGGGACGGTTTCAATCATCGCGGACGGACGCGATCCCAGCTCTGTCACTGGTGCGACTCAAGGCTTAGCTGTGGGCACATTATTCACCACGGCGCAGCAGCCGCAGCCTGCACGCAAGCAATGGCTTGCCTCTCTTTTGTACCCACGAGGCGAGCTGGTTTTGGATGACGGCGCCTGTCGCGTTATCACCACGTCTGGACGATCGTTACTTCCGGTTGGTGTGAAGTCAGCGTCAGGTGAATTTACGCGCGGTGACCTTGTTCGGTGTGTTAATGCTGACGGTGAGGAGATTGCTCGTGGTCTCATAAACTATGGCAGCGAGGATGCTCAGCGACTATTGGGCCGCTCCTCTGCAGACATCGAAGCTATACTCGGCTTCGGCGGTGAGGAAGAGTTGATACACCGCGATAACCTCATCACGGTGAGGTAGTCAGGATACCCCTATGGCAGTGATTTTGAGTTATGGCGTTGCGCTGTTCGTAGCCTCTTGGTTGGGCGGATGGCTTCCGCGTCGCTACCAGTTCACACACACGCAGACGCAGTTGGTGATGAGTCTGGTGGCAGGTCTCATGCTTGGTGTTGCCGGATTTCATCTCATTCCCCACAGTTTTGAGCTGGGTCAGTCGATCGACGGCACCATGTATTTCGTTGTGGGCGGATTGGTCTTCATGTTGCTTTTGCTGCGGCTCTTTCATTTTCATCAACACGATATCGCCACTGATGGTGAGTCGTGTGCCCACGCGAATGAGCACGATCACGCACACGCTCACGACCATGCGCACGCTCCTCGTGATGTTGGCTGGATGGGTTTATTTCTCGGCTTGAGTATTCATACGATTCTCGACGGCGTCGCGCTCGGTGCGATCCTGCGCGTTGAGCAAGGAGCGATTTTGCTGCCAGGCTTGGGCGTTTTTGCTGCGATCTTGCTCCACAAGCCACTGGATTCGTTATCTATCGAGACAATGATGCGCCTTGACGGCTGGAGTGAGCGACAGCGCAGTATCGTCAACGTGATCTTTGCGTTGCTATGTCCCATTGCCGCATTGCTCTTTTATGTTGGCTTCAGTGGGCCTATCGCCAGTGTTTTACCGGCGGCCTTGGCCTTTTCAGCAGGCGCCTTTATCTGCATTGCGCTCGCGGATCTTTTGCCTGAGGTGCAATTCCACAGCCACGATAAACTCACATTAACCGTCAGTTTTCTTGCGGGTTTGCTAATCGCTTTGGCGCTCGGCGTATTTGAGCCGCACTTTCATCAGTAAAGGCATCAAAAAATAGCCTCAATGATCAATGGACTCATTGAAAGTTAAAGGCGAGGGTCTCAGTCGGTTTGATAATTCACGCACCTGCTACCTGAGTTAACAGTGGTCGGCCAGGTGTCACTCGCTTCCGAGTTTGCGGGCTTCGTCTTTGGTCACCGCAGAGTCATATTTCGGTGCTTTCCAACCCACTAATTGCTCTTTGACAAGTTGCGTGAGCACATCGATATGCTGCGGCGTCGCGTTGAGACAGGGGATGTACTCGTAGCGCTCGCCACCGGCCTCAATGAAGTAATCACGGTTTTCCATGCCGATCTCTTCAATCGTTTCCAAGCAGTCAGCGGAAAAGCCAGGGCAGATGATCTGAAGTGACTTCACGCCCTGTTCTGGCAGGCCCTGAAGTGTCTCGTCTGTGTAGGGCTTTAGCCATTCATCTCTGCCAAACCGAGACTGAAATGTCGACATGTACTCATGCTCCTCGAGCCCGAGTTCGGCCGCAACAAGGCGAGAGGTCTTCATGCACTGACAATGATAGGGGTCGCCTTCCAAGAGATATCGCTTCGGCATGCCGTGATACGAAAGCACCAACTTGTCGGCACGGCCGTGAGATTCCCAATGCTGGCGAATGCTATCGGCCACGGCAGAGATATAAGCAGGATGGTCGTGATACGAACTCACGAATCTAAGGTCGGGTAACCACCGCTGGCCCTGAAGCTCGTCTGATAGCGCATCAAACGTTGACGCAGTGGTCGGGCCACCAAACTGAGGATAGAGCGGAAGCACGATGAGCTGTTGCACGCCTTCTTCGAATAGCGCCCGAGTCTGTGAGGCTATCGAGGGCTGTCCGTAGCGCATGGCGCCTTTGACAATAATGTTGTCCCCCCATTCTTCTCTCAACTGCGCAGCGACGCCCGACACTTGATCCTCTAGGTGGTACAGGAGCGGTGAACCGCGGTCTGTCCAAACTTCGGAATAGGCTTCAGCAGACTTCTTAGGTCGCGTGGTTAAAATAAAGGCGTGAAGGATCATCCACCACAGGAGTCTCGGCACTTCAACGACGCGAGGATCCCACAAGAACTGCTTCAAGTAGGGGCGAAGGGCCTTTGCCGTGGGCGCCTCGGGGGTGCCCAAGTTAGTCAGCAAGACGCCGATCTTGGGTTGTGTGCCGTGGTCGTAATTCGACGCACCTATAAATCTCATAACAAATCCTGTGGTATACCGAGCCAACAACGCGGGCACCGTGCACTCACCCTACGCACGTCGTTGATTCACGGATGCCATTCTAACGCGTTATTCGATTTGACTCGCCCCCCGTCGCCCCCTATAACTCCCGAGACAAAAAAAATAGTTCTGGGATAAACAATGAGCCTAACGTTCGACTCTGCACGAATACCTAATCCGCACCTCACCGAAGATCATTTGGCGTGGCGTGATGCGCTTCGCCGTTTTATCGATAAAGAGGTTATGCCTTACGCGGAAGAGTGGGACGAGGCGGGCCACATTCCGATTGAGCTGTGGCCGAAGGCGGCCGAGGTCGGTCTGTTGGGTGCAGGCTACCCCGAGCAATACGGTGGCATGGAGACCGACAGCTGGCACAACTGGATTATCAACGAAGAGCTCTCGCGTGTGGGGGTCGGCGGTCTGTCCGCCTCTCTCATGGTCCACGGTATTGGCCTGCCTCCTGTGATCAATTGGGGAACTGAGGAAATGAAGGCCGAAATTGCACCGCCCGTGTTGCGCGGCGAATCATGGATTTCTCTCGGTATTACCGAGCCCGGTGGTGGCTCAGATGTCGCGAGCTTGAAAACAACCGCTGTTCGAGACGGTGATCATTACATCGTTAACGGCTCAAAAACCTACATTACCGGCGGTATGCGCGCGAATTACGTCTCAACAGCCGTGCGCACCGGTGGTGAGGGCGCGACGGGTGTTTCGATGTTGCTCATTCCAACCGATGCAGAAGGCTTTTCGCGAACACCACTCGACAAGAAGATGGGTTGGTGGGCGTCTGACACGGCAACACTTTATTTCGATAACGTTCGTGTGCCTGTGTCGAACCTCATTGGGCAGGAAAACCAGGGCTTCAAAGTCATCATGACTAACTTCAATTCAGAGCGCATGGGTATGGCAGCTTCTATGGAAGCCTTCGGTCGGGTCTGTATGGAAGAGGCCGTAGCCTGGGCGACCGAACGTCAGACGTTCGGAAAGCGTTTGGCTGATCACCAGGTGATTCGCCATAAGATTGCTATGATGAAGCAGAAGCTCAACGCAACGCAGGCCTACATTCGCATGTGCTACGAGGCAATCGAGGCGGGTGAACCCAATGCCGGCGATATCGCCCTGCTAAAGGTGCAGGCCAGCGAGGTTATGGAATTCTGCGCGCGTGAGGCGATGCAGATTCTGGGTGGTATTGGTTACATGCGAGGAAACCGCGTGGAGCGGATTTATCGCGAGGTGAGGGTCAACGCAATTGGCGGCGGCTCTGAAGAAATTATGCGTGACTTGGCGAGTCGCCAGTACGGCCTCTAAGCCACGGTGAAGGACAAGAGAGGAAAAGCGTTATGACAGCAGCTGAGACCAGCCTGAAGAACTTTCAGACCGACATCGATAAGTGGATGGCGGAAAACGTCCCAAAGAATCCCGGCTTTCTGTTGCCACTGACTTTCTTGGAAGTCGGCACCGAACAGCAGCTCGATTTCCTGCGCGAGTGGCAGCACAAGCTTTGGAGTGCAGGCTTCTTAGGTATGCACTGGCCAACCGAGTACGGCGGTCAGGGTGCTGACCCTGCGTATCAAGGTATTGTCGATAAGGCGCTGTCAGCGCACAACGCGCCCATTATCTTCAATACCATTGGTCTTAACTGGACAGGCCCTTTGTTGCTTGACGTGGGCACGGAAGAAGATCGTGCGCGGTACATCAAGAATATTCTGACTGGCGAAGAAATTTGGTGCCAGGGATTCTCGGAGCCCGATCACGGCTCTGACTTGGGTAACGTTCAAACCCGTGCAGTGAGAGACGGTGACGAGTATGTCGTCAACGGCAGCAAAGTTTGGACCACGCTCGGCAATTACGCTGATCACATGATTTTGCTGGCGCGAACAGATACCAGCACAGCCAGGAAATACGATGGTTTATCCTTTTTCCTCGCGCCGATGAAAGTCGATGGTGTTGAAGCCCGGCCTATCAGAAAGGTAACGGGTGAGTTTGGCTTTAACGAGACGTTCTTTACCGATGCTCGCATCCCCGCAAGCTGTCTGTTGGGCGACGAGGGCGGCGGTTGGCGCATGGCCATGAAGACGCTCGAGTACGAGCGCGGCGTAGTTGCAGGTCAGGCGAGCGCTCACATGAGCCAGTCGATCACTTTGGAAGACCTTATGGAGTCAATGCATGACTTCGAACGCGATGGTGCGCCTATCTTAGAAGACGCGATGATCCGTGATGAGTTGGTTAAGTTCGCGATTGAAGCTAAGGCAAACTCAATTAGCGATCGCCGAGCGGCAATACCAGCTCTCAACACCGATTACCCGTTTGGTATTGCACTGTCTAATAAGTATCGTCACACCGAATACGCGCGACGCCTCAAGATGATGGGCGCCCACGTTCAGGGTGCGCAGGGAGCGCTCTTCATGGACGACGATCAGTCCTACAAAGGCGGTTTCTGGCAGCGTGCCTATTTTGCCAACTTCGGCACAACGATTGGTGGGGGTACAACCCAAATTCAAGCCAACATCATCGGCGAGCATGTGCTCGGCCTTCCCAAGTCGTAAGGAGGCAGCGAGATGAGTGCGATTATTGGAAGCAAAAAAATCAATTTTTCTGAAGAGCAGGGAATGCTGCTCGATGTTGCCCGCGAGTTCGTAAAGGACAAGTCGCCTGGCAGCGAAGTGCGTAAATTTTTGGAGAGCGAAGAGGGCTTTTCGCAGCCGGTTTGGCAGGAGCTGGTCGAGCTTGGCTGGACGGGCATTAACCTGCCCGAATCGGTTGGTGGTTCCGGTCTCGGAATTGCAGCGTTGATACCTGTCGTCGAGTCGATGGGTAAGGGGCTCATGGGAACACCGCTGGTTTCCACGGTACTGGCCTCTGAGCTCATTCGACGCGCTGGTGGTATTGCTGAGGAAGATATTCTCGAAGATATCTCTGGCGGCTGTGCGGCAACCGTCGCCTACCTCGATAAGAGCGACTGGGGTGGTGCGAACACCGGTGTCACTGTCGATGCTCAAGGTATGCTCTCGGGCAGCAAGTTTATGGTCTCTGATGCAGCGCAAGCCGCTTGGATTGCTGTTGTGGGATCCAACAAGGCTGGAGAGGCCATTGTGGCGCTGGTCGGCGGTGACGATGTTTCTGTCGATGCCCAAGAGGGCCATACACTCATTGACTTAACAAAGCGCGCGGCAACGATCGACTTTACCGGCATAAAAGCGCAGCGCGTTCTAAGTGGTGCAAAAGTTGAATCTGCAATTCGAGACTATTTGTTAATCGGAGCGTTGCTAACAGCGGCAGAAGCTGTGGGTTCTACCTCCGCCTGCCTTGCAGGCATCGTGGATTATCTTAAGACGCGAAAGCAGTTCGGTAAGTTGATTGGCTCTTTCCAGGCATTGAAGCACCCCACGGTCGACATCTATGTCGGTATGGAACAGTCTCGCTCGCTGGTTTACCACGCCTCGAGCGAAATCGATGACGGCCCACTGAGTGCTGAGGCAGAGATTGCCTGTCGGATGGCGAAAGCCAAGGCCTCCGAGACGATTCAATACGCGGGCGATCGCTCGGTACAGTTCCACGGTGGCTTTGGCTTTACATGGGAGTGTGACTCGTCGCTATTTATTCGACGAGCCGCCTGGAGTCAGCAGCAGTTTGGTGACGCTATGCATCACCGTAAGCGCTTGGCACCTTTGTTACTCGACGCTTAGGTGTATCGTTGATTAAAGGGGCGGACCTGCGTGCGCCCCAGCCTTTTATTCAGCGGCCCTCTATTAAGTACTCCTTTTTTTAGCGGCCCCTTATTTAGAGAGCCCTTGCATCCCGACCCTCTTAATCGGTTTTCGGTAGGTGCTCCAGGAAGTAGCGGATGGTGTTGCCACCCATGACCGCTCGGATTTCTTCAACGGTAAGGCCTCGATTGATAAGAGCAGAGGTTAGGTAGGCAAGGTCACTTGCGTCGATAGGTGTGGTGACCGCACCGTCCCAGTCGGATCCTAGAGCCACAGCGTCAACGCCGAAGTTGTTAATGCCATAAGCGATGGCATCGGCGATAGCCGCAACGTCTTCTCCGCAGACGGCTTCAGACCAGAAGCCGACGCCAATGAGTCCTCCTCGCTCGGCGATACGTGCGATCAGCGCGTCGCTGATATTTCGCTTGCGGTCACAGTGCCCTTTAAAACCTGTGTGGCTCACAATGAGCGGGCTATCGATGAGGTTTAGCACGTCATCAACCACCTGCGGTGAGGAATGCGAGACGTCAATCATGATGCCTAAGGCGTCCATTTCAAGAACCGCTTGGCGACCAAATTCGGTGAGCCCGGCGTTGGATTCGCCGTGGAGCGAGCCACCGAGTTTGTTATCAAAGAAATGCTGAAGCGACATCATTCGAAGCCCAGCATCATAGAGCCGCTGGATATTGGATAGATCACCATCAAGGGCGTGTGAGCCCTCTGTGCCCAGTAAGGTCGCAACGACTTGGCTACCTTCTTCACGGGCTTTCAGGACCTGTTTCAATTCTTCGCTGGACGTTACTACTTCAAGATCATCGCTCTCGGCGGCAAATTTGTGCAATCGTCCTGCTTGATAGACCGCTCGTGCAAATAGCGAATCTCGGGTTGCTAAAGGCCAGCGCTGCACCAAGGCAAGCAGCGTGATGGTATCGCCGGCGTCAGCGGAGTTTGAGTCGTAATTCTGGCCACTGGGGGACTTTGTGACCGTCGTCAGCATCTGCACGGCCATGTTGCCGTCGATCATCCGCGGTAAGTCGACCTGACCGCGATCCGAGCGCTCAATAAGCGATCGATACCACAAGAGCGTATCCGCATGGAGGTCTGCAATATCTAAAGATGTGTGTAATTCGAGCGCCTCGGGAGACGGAGCTGCACCCTTATCACCTGCGACTTTGTTTTGGGCATTTTCAAGAAGACCTGGCCCCACGGTGTAGATCGCGGCGAGAAGGGCTGTCATCGCGAGTGTGGTGATGACGAGCAGCGAGCGAATGATTGCCATGTCTAACCTTTTTCTAACTTTGTATGGCGTCTGAGTATGCCGTTAATTCGTACCCCTAGCCATGAATGATGCCAAGCTAATTTTGGTCCTTGCAGACCAACTCAGTACACACCAACCAGCCCTAAAAAGTGCAGTGCCGGGACGGGATATTGTTGTGATGGCAGAGGTGGCTGAAGAAGCTAGCTATGTCCGTCATAACCGCCACAAAATAGCCCTCCTGTTTTCTGCGATGCGCCACTTCAAGCTCGAACTTGAGGCGGAAGGATACCAAGTTGAATACCTGCCCTATGAATCGGATACGCCAAGCTTAGAGGCGGCGGTTGCCTCGGTGTTGGCGCGTGCGGAGGTCTCGGAAGTTGTGATCTGTGAGCCGGGCGAATATCGACTCCTCGAGCAGATGAAATATTTCTGGGCGAGTTCATTAGGTAAGCCTGTCAGGTTGCTCGAGGACGATCGCTTTCTTGCCTCTCACAACGATTTTGCGGACTGGGCGAAAGGCAAGAAACAGCTGCGTATGGAGTTTTTCTACCGCAAGATGCGCGAGCGTTACCAGATTCTGATGGATGCTGGCGAGCCTGCAGGCGGCAAATGGAACTACGATGCGGACAACCGTGTCGGCTGGCGTAATCAAGTTGAGATTCCATCTCGCCCCAACATTAGTCCCGATGCAATTACGGCTGAAGTGATTGATTTGGTGAACGCACACTTTCCCGACAACCCAGGCGATCTCAGTCAATTTCGTCTCGCGGTGACACGAGTAGATGCTGAGCGTCAGTTTGATTGGTTTGTCGAGAACGCACTGGGCGACTTCGGTACTTATCAGGACGCCTTAGTCGAGGAGTCACCATGGGTGTTCCATGGACTCATTTCGATGTACCTGAATGCAGGCCTTCTCGAGCCGCTTGCGGTTTGTGAGCGAGCAGAGCGCGCGTGGCGTGAGGGTAAGTGTTCACTATCAGCGGCCGAGGGTTTTATTCGTCAGGTATTGGGATGGCGTGAGTATATCCGAGGCATCTATTGGCTTTTGATGCCCGAATACAAAACACGTAATACGCTGGGTGCAGCGCGACCGTTGCCAAATTATTTTTGGGATGCCAAAACCGATATGCGCTGCTTGGGTCGAGCAATCGAGCAGTCGCTCGATCATGGTTACGCCCACCATATTCAACGACTCATGGTAATCGGTAACTTTGCATTACTCGCGGGCTTGGATGTTATGGAGGTCTGTGATTGGTATTTAGCGGTCTACGTGGATGCCTATGAGTGGGTTGAGCTGCCGAATACCTTAGGCATGGCGCTTTACGGCGACAATGCGGTTATTGCTAGCAAGCCGTATGCGGCCAGCGGTAAATACATTCAAAAGCAGGGCAACCACTGTCAGCAGTGTCGCTATAAGCCAACCAAAGTTACAGGTCCTGATGCCTGCCCGTTTAACAGCCTTTATTGGCGTTTTATCGATAAGCACATCGATAAATTCGGAAACAATCCGCGTATGGGCTTGGTGGTCGCAAATTGGCGCAAGCGCGATCCCGACGAGCGCGAGGTCATCGTGGATTGGGCCGACAAGATGATAGAGGATTGGACCTAGTCTGCGACATATTGATTCAGCCACGTAGGGAGGATGTTCGTGACTCTGACAGAGAGAGACTTTTCGTTACTGCATTGAATTGGCTGGCAAGGTCTGCACGCCTATGGCGTCGTGAATTAGCCGCCTTTTTGCTTCAACGTGTAACGCCTCCCCGAGCATCGCTTCGAGCAATATACCACTGACTCCCAGTTGAGCTTCCATTTGGCGCGCCAAGTAAAAGGACGGTCGCAGACCGGGCAGACTTTCGTGGGAAGGTCAGACTTTTTCATCTTCGATAGGCCAGTCCGCTGCGTCGGTGACAAAGTCGGGCTGAAGCGGTCTCACCCCACCCCATTTTGCGACGAAAATGCCACTCGGGTCATGCTCAGCAGTTTGCTTACCGAGATTGAAGTGGCGGCCACCCCGAGGGTCACTGCCAACACCCGCAATGTATTGCCAGTTGCCGTAGTTACTGCCCACGTCGTAGTCGATCAAATGCTTCTCAAAGAAGGCTGCGCCGAACCGCCAGTCGCCGTCGAGCTCGTTGATCAGACAGCTAGCGGCGATCTGACGACCACGATTACTCATCCAGCCTGTCGCGACTAACTGGCGCATAAGCGCATTTACAATCGGATAGTTAGTGTCGCCTGCGCACCAGCGCGCGAAGTTACGGGGCTCAAAGGTCGAGCGGCGCGGTTTGCCTGTTTTGCCTGCGAGCATAAACATCGACTTACCATCGACCTCAGCTCGCCAGTAAAAGAACTCGCGCCACAGTAATTCAAAGAACAGCCAGTAAGTGGACTCGTTGCTCACTCGCTGCTTTTCAAAATCGAAAATACAGTGAGCTACCTCTCGCACCGATAAAGTACCGTTGGCGAGCCAGGGTGAGAATGTGCTCGAGCCGTCAAAACCGTCTAAGCAGTTTCGGGTTTGCTTGTACTCGGTAATCGACTCGTCATCCCAAATAAACTGCTTTAACCGCCTGAGCCCTGCGCGGCGCCCGCCGGGAATTGGCAGTCCGGGATGGGGTTTATTCATTGACGGCGGAACCTCATCGAACTGTGCTGAGGGGGGGGGTGGTAGTCGTTCCGGCGCCGCCCTCGGGCCGCGAACGTTTAATTTCTCTGCTTTGCGTCGAAACGGTGAGAAGACCTTCGGAAAATCCTCGAGCTCCATAGGTAGGTCGGTCTCGGTGAACAGGCTGTTTCCGCGATGAATTTGAATTGGGATGGGCAGCTTTCCTGCAAGATAGGACAGGGACTGCTTTTCTTCCCAGCCGGGATGGTCGCTAACGCTGATTTCGGTAATGCCGTAGCGCTCAACCAAATGAGGAATTACGAGCTCAGGAGACCCTTCAAGAACGAGAAGATCCTGTCCCAAATCCTGTAGATCCCGCTTTAACTCAATGAGTGATTCTCGTAAAAATCGGTCCCGCTGGTCGCCAATGCCGGTCAAATTGCACCAAGGTTTGGGCTTCGGCATCAGGTAAAGACACAACAAGGACTCCGCTGCGGCATGACTTGCCAGCGCAGGATTGTCGTTGAGTCGTAGATCGGTTCTGAACCAGTGAAGGTGACGCATTGATGGGGCCTCTTGTGAGCGACGTACTTTACAAGAGGCCGCGTGGCGGATGAGGGCTTGGCCTGAACTTCAAGTCGGACGCAGGTTCGACGAATATTCGTGCTACTTTTTGCTTTTTAGACCGGGTGGAGTCTATTCTCACGGGCCCTGATTTTTCAAAGTCACTCAAACGAATGGTCACTTAAACGAACAGTCACTTGAAAAAGTCATCTAAACAAACAGTCTCTCAAACAATAAGCAGGTTCTTTTAATGAGTACGAATGACACCCTTTTGAGTCCGATAAATATCGGCGGTCTGGAATTGAACAACCGCGTTGTGATGGCGCCGATGACCCGCAATCAGTCGCCCGAGAATATCCCGACCGACGCTAACGTGGAGTACTACCGAAAGCGTGCAGCAGGGGGTGTTGGCCTCATCGTGACTGAAGGCACCTGTGTTGATCACATTGCCGCCAGTGGCTACCCCGGTGTTCCCTACATCTATGGTGATGATCGCTTGGCGGGTTGGAAGCGCGTTGTCGACGCGGTCCATGCCGAAGGTGGGAAGATTGCGCCCCAGCTATGGCACGTGGGTGGCATGCGCAAAAAGGGCGCGCTTCCTGAGGGTGATGTTGATGGTTATGCGCCATCCGGTATGAACGTACCTGGGAAGGTGAATCGACACGTGATGTCTGCCGCTGATATTGACGATGTCATTGGCGCTTTTGCAAAGGGTGCACGAGACTCCAAAGCGGTTGGATTCGATGCCGTTGAGATCCACGGTGCACACGGCTATTTGCTGGACCAGTTCTTCTGGGAAGGCACAAACCAGCGTGATGATGCTTACGGTGGATCAATGGCGAATCGCGGTAACTTTGTTGCTGAAATCGTCGCTGCCTGTCGTGCTGAAGTGGGTCCTGACTTCCCGATCATCCTTCGTTGGTCTCAGTGGAAGCAGCAGGACTACACGGCGAGGTTGGCAACAACAGAAGCTGCTCTAGCCGATTTCCTCGAGCCGCTGGTTGATGCCGGTGTGGATATTTTCCACTGCAGTCAGCGACGCTTCTGGGAGCCAGAGTTCGAGGGCAGTGACTTGAACTTAGCGGGTTGGGTTAAGAAGCTCACTGGCAAGCCCACCATTACTGTGGGAAGTGTCAGTCTAGACGCGGACTTTATCCCTGATCCGGGCGAAGTGGGTTTCAAGGCAGCGAAGCCTGCATCGCTCGATAAGCTGAATGAAATGCTGGATCGCGGTGATTTCGATCTTGTGGCGGTTGGACGTGCACTGATTGCGAATCCCGACTGGGTCAGGGTCGTTGAGCAGGGCAATCTGGATCGTCTGGTAGCGTTTGAAAAACCCATGCTCATGACATTGGATTGAGTCTTCCAGCGGTCTAAAACTGCAAATGCATCGTTTTTATCGGCGCGCTTTTACCTCCATGAGGTTAGTCGCAAACAAGTAAGTTGTGATGTCATAAAAGCGTCACATTCGTTTCATGTAATGGTCATTGCATAGCGGTACCGTGCACGCGGCTCAAATCTATTTCCCAACCCAGGAGAACACTGATGTTTGCTCGAGGAATCAAAACGTCGCGGAAGTTACTCGCGTCAGCGATTGCTGTTGGCGCTACTTCTGCTTTGGTGGCGACGCCCACTACCCTTGCTCAGGAAACCACCGCTGAAGTCCGCGGTGTGGTAATCGATACATCCGGCGCACCGCTTGAGGGCGCGACCATTGTTGTTACTAGTAAAGCAACAGGTATTTCAAAAACGGTTGAAGCAAACGCAAACGGTGGCTACTCGGTGCGTGGCTTACCTGCGGGTGTTGTTTACGATGTCGAAGTCAGGGCCGATGGGCTCCAAAAATCGATGACCAAAGGTGTTTCCTTAGCGGTCGGTCAGTCGGCGGTCCTCAACTACAATCTATCTGCGATGGAAGAAGTGATCGTCACCGGCACAAAGGTTGTGATGGCAGAGACGGCGGTAGGACCTAACGCAATTTTTGACATTGCGACGCTTCAGGATAGCCCTGCGATTAACCGCAATATCAACGACATCATCCAGCAGGATCCTCGCCTCTTCGTAGATCAATCGCGCGGCAGTGTTGATGCGGTGCAATGTAACGGTGCGAACCCACGCTACAACAGCCTTACGGTTGACGGCGTGCGATTGAACGATGGCTTTGGTCTAAATTCAAACGGTTACCCAACTCAGCGTATGCCATTCCCCTACGATGCTATTTCTAGCGTTGCGGTTGAGATGGCGCCTATGAGCGTGGTCTACGGTGGCTTCTCGGCGTGTAACATCAACGCGGTGACCAAGACTGGTCGCAATGACATCTACGGCTCAGCATTTTTTGACTACGGCTCAGATGAGCTGCGTGGCGACAAGCTCGAGGGCGACAACATTGCCCAGCAGGACTACTCCGAGACACGTTACGGTTTTGAGCTGGGCGGTGCACTCATCGAAGACAAGCTGTTCTTCTACGGTGCCTACGAAAAGTACGAAGGTGCCGACCTTAACAACCGTGGCGCGATTGGCTCGGGTGCGGTGAACGAAGTGCCCGTGACACAGGCCGAGCTCGATCGTATCGCGCAGATTGCCCGTGACGTCTACGGCTATGAGCCGGGTCGCACAGCGTCAGAAGCGTTTGATTTTGACGATGAGAAATACCTCATCAAGCTCGACTGGTACGCATCTGACACGCAGCGTCTGTCGATGACATACATGTATAACGACTCGTTCAACTTCACGCCATCGGACGGTGACCTTGATGAGTTTGAGTTCGATAAGCACTTTTACAAGCGTGGTGCCGAGCTCACAACCTATAACATCAACTGGTACGCGGACTGGAGCGAGAACTTCTCAACAGAGGTTCGATACTCGTACAACGAAGTCGATTTCCTGCAGGCCTCAGTGTCTGGTCTCGATTTCGGTGAGTTCCGCATCGAGCTCGACGAGGTGGATGTCTACCTCGGTCAGGACGATAGCCGTCAAGCGAATGATCTTGACTGGGAAGTTGAGCAGCTTGTAGCTCGCGGTACTTACATCTGGGGTGATCACTCGATTACCTTCGGTTACGAGCGTGATTCCTCAGACATCTTCAACTTGTTCTACCAGCACGTTGATACGGAAATACGCTTCGATGGCATCGACAATTTCGAGCAAGGTAACGCAGCGCGTATTTACTATGGCAATGCAATTACTAACAACGAAATGGATGCGGCGGTTGAATGGGGCTACACCATCAACACGGCCTACATCGAAGACGAGTGGCAGGTCACGCCAGACTTTCGCCTGACCTACGGTTTGCGCTACGACTATTATGAGTCAGGTGATAAGCCCGCACTTAATCCCGATTTTGCGGCAGACTATGGTTTCCCCAACACGGCAACGCTTGATGGTCTAGATTTGTTGATGCCACGAATTGGCTTCACATACGACCTGAATGACAGCATGACACTGAGCGGTGGTGTGGGTCTCTTCTCTGGTGGCAATCCAAACGTTTGGTATTCAAATGTGTTCTCAAACACCAATACTACGGCGGTGCAGACGCAAATTCGTGGTGTGAACCTCTTTGAACAGACCTACGAGCTTTGTGAGTCTGGTGTGCCCGTTTGTGGTCCCGGTTACGGTGTGCCCTCGCAGCAGGTCGCTCAGGTCGCGGCAGGCGATGGCAGCAACTTCGAAATTGTCTATCTCGACCCTGATTTCGAGGCACCTTCTGAGTGGAAATACGCTTTGGGTCTGACCTGGGAGACGGACTCTGGTTACTTGATCACTGCGGACGCGCAAATCACGCGTGGCAAGGACACAGCTATTTATAAGCATGGCGACCTGGAGCAAGTGGGTATCAACGACTTTGGTAACGGTTACCCCGACTACGACAGTGTTCGTTTGTCGTCGTTTGTCTTAACAAACAGCGGTGTGGGTAACGAGTCAGAGTCTTTCGCAGTCAGCGTGTTTAAGAACTTCGAAAATGGACTTGATATGCGCGTTGGTTACGCGTGGGTTGATTCGAAGGATGTGAACCCTATGACCTCATCGGTCGCGTTCTCTAACTACGTTAATCGTGCGTTCTACGACCCAGAGGAAGAAGTGCTCTCTACGTCTAACTACAACGTGGAGCACCGAGTGACTGCAGTGCTGAACTACAACGTAAACCTCTTTGGTAGCTACAACACGCGTTTCTCGCTCTTCGGTCAGTCAAGCTCAGGCACACCATATAGCCTCACGCTTGGCGGCTTCGAGGGTACGGGCCTTGCCTACGGGTTCACGCCTTACCTCGACTTCCTTGAGCACGTACTGGTTGAGCCGGGTACACGTAACAACCGCAGGGGCAGTTCGTGGACTAAGGCAGACCTTCGTATCTCGCAGGAACTGCCTGGCCTAAACGAGGAGCACAGCGCTCGAGCTTTCGTTGTTATCGACAACTTCACCAATCTTTTGAACGACGATTGGGGTGTGCTCTACAAGCCTAACTTCCCATACGGTGTGACTCAGGAAGACCTCGATGCGGGTCGTGCTGAGTCGCGCATCGGCGGTGCGTCGCTCTGGGAGATCCGAGTGGGTTTCAGCTACAACTTCTAAGCACAACTATCTACTCGGAAAGGCGCCTTTGGGCGCCTTTTTTTGTGCCTCACTCTTTGATTCATCCTTAAAATATTCTTATTAGTTATATTTAATAACTTATGTATTCATAAAGATAAAAACTAACAGATATTATTTGTTACCTTTTGTGAGTTTATAGGTAACATAACGTTCGAAAACCGCTTCATTAAAGGATTTTGGAGGTAACGTGAATAGTAATATCCCTAGATGGTTCAACATAGCTAGCACAGCCATCACTTTTTCAGTCGTCATTTCAGTGATGTTTTACTCTGTAGGTTCGATGGTTTGAAACAGCGTTCTCCGGGCAAAGGGCTGGTGCCTGCCGTCGTAGCCTTGGTGCTAATGACGCTCGCTACCGAGCGCGGTTTGTCTTCAACCAGCAGAAAGCCGGCATCGGCGCCGTCTCGCACAGTTGCAGCCGACTTTGTGGCTCCTGTGTTCATGGATACGCTTTAGCGCTATTTTGCTGACTGTCTGTTTGACTGCAGTGCTTCGCTCTCTCGGCGACGCACTGCCACACCCCAAGTATCAAACGTCACTTTTCTCAATTGTTGCAGCCATTACTGCGTTCATCGCCGCATAGCGCTTCAGCTAATCACCGAAAACGCAGTAATGGCTAACCATCGAGATTAAGTTTGGCCGACTCTTGGTTTCTCGGTATGGTTACGCCTTCGAATTCTTGGGGGCTTCCTATGCACAGCGTCATCGGCATGTTGGTCATTGTGGCCTTCGCCTACGCGGTTTCATCCAATCGTGCGCAGGTTTCCTGGCGAACAGTTACTGTGGCCTTTGCAATCCAGTTTACGGTCGGTGGTATTGCGCTCTTCACGTCCTGGGGCAACAAAGCGCTTAGCGCGGCGGCAGATGCCACGGGTGCCTTGTTGGGCTACTCCCGCGCCGGCATTGATTTTATGTTTGGACAGTTGGCAGCCTATGACGGGCCCATCGGTTTTGTCTTTGCTGTGAATGTTTTGCCTGTGGTGGTTTTCTTTAGCGCCTTTATTGCCGTTATGTATCATCTTGGAATCATGATGTGGATCGTTCGCTTTTTGGGTGGCGGTCTGAGAAAGTTTTTGGGTACAAGCCACGCAGAGTCGATGTCGGCCGCTGCCAACATTTTTGTAGGGCAGGCCGAAGCGCCATTGGTGGTGAAACCCTTTATACCCGCGATGACACGCTCTGAGTTATTCGCGGTGATGGTGGGTGGCTTGTCGACTATCGCCGGGTCTGTGATGGCAGGTTACGTAGCCCTGGGGATTCCACTCGAGTACTTGGTAACGGCAAGCTTCATGGCGGCGCCCGGTGGTCTCATGATGGCGAAGTTGATCGAGCCCGAGACGGGAGAGCCTGTTGTACCAACGGCAGGTGATTCAACCACGACCCCGCGCTATGTGAATATCATTGATGCAGCGGCTACGGGTGCACTCGACGGACTCCGAATGGCAGCAGCGATTGCGGCAATGCTCATCGCCTTTGTCGCACTTATCGCCTTGGTGAATGGAATACTGCAGTACTTTGGAACCTATGTGGGGTATAGCGACGTTACCCTTGAGATGATTCTAGGCGTTCTGCTGAGCCCTGTGGCTTGGGTATTGGGTGTGCCTTGGGGCGACGCGGCGACTGCCGGTAGCCTTATCGGTCAGAAGCTCATTCTCAATGAGTTCGTTGCCTATGTAGCCTTTTCTGATGTTAGCGACTCCATGGCGCCTGTCTCACAGGCGATCGTTATTTTCGCCCTCTGTGGTTTTGCCAACCTCTCTTCAATCGCAATATTGCTTGGCGGTCTCGGTGCGATTGCTCCTTCTCGGCGCGATGATATTTCGCGTTTAGGGGTGAGGGCGTTAATTGCGGCTACTCTGGCTAACCTCATGAATGCTGCACTCGCTGGATTCTTCTTGTCCCTGCCGGGGGCTGCAGGCTGATTATGAGAACTCAGCTACCTCGAGAGCTTCCGTTAATTGATTTCACTGAAGAGGGTGCCGGTCAGGCATTCTTCGATAGTCTCGCGTCTTTTGGTTTTGCGACGCTGATCAACCACCCGTTGGATATGCGGCGAGTCGAGCGCATTTACACGAGCTGGCGTGACTATTTTGCCGAGGGCGTAGGGTCAGATTTCGAAATGGACCCTGAGCGCCAAGATGGTTACTTCGCGCTTGAGCAAGCCGAGAGCGCTAAGGGGCAAGTCCTTCGCGACCACAAAGAGTACTTTCAATTCTACAATTGGGGCCGATGCCCCGAGCACTTAAAGCAAGATCTGAGTGATCATTTTGATGATTGCGTTGGCTTCGCCTCGACCTTGCTCCGTTGGGTGGCTGATCACCTTCCCAATGACGTTGCACACGCTCTTTCAATGCCTCTGGAAGATATGATTCATAAGAGTGCTCAGTCGATGTTGCGCGTCTTGCATTACCCGCCAGTTCCCGAGGGTTCAGCGCTTCCTCGAGCTGCGGCACACGAGGACATCAATCTGCTGACGATTCTGCCGGCGTCTGACGGCCCTGGCTTGGAGCTTCAGTTACAAAGCGGCGATTGGATCGAGGTGGTCAACCGACCATCACAAGTTGTTGTGAACATAGGGGACATGCTGCAAGAGGCGACAGGAGGGTATCTCCGCTCCACCACCCACCGCGTGGCAGCGACTGACCCAGCGGTCTTACAGCGAGGGCGAATGTCCTTGCCGCTGTTTCTACACCCGCGCCCGGACGTTGTGCTTTCAGAGCGCTACACGGCTGATGCGTATCTTCAGCAGCGCTTGCACGAGCTAGGTGTTATCTGAGCTCGCGTCCTTTCTGTTGCTTACAGCCTGCTGACCGGCAAGACCCGCCAAGATAAATACGAGTCCCGTTAACGTGCTTGCGGCTACAGGCTCTCCTAAGACGGTGGCAATGAAGACGAGAGAGAGCGGCGGTGCCAGGAATATGAGACTGCTCACCCGAATGGGCGTATCGGTCAGCTGCATAGCTTTCATCCAAAGCACGAACGCTACGCCCATCTCAAACAGGCCGACGTAGATACCCCCGAGAACGGTGCCTACGTTTAAGTGCGGCAGGCTACCCGTTGCACTCAAGATCATCCAAAGAACGGGCACAGCCATCGAGAAATTTATAAGAAGTGCTAGTTCGGGGTCGACTTGATCGCGCTCGACCGTTCGCGTGTTGATGACCCAGGATAGTCCCCATAAAACGGTTGATCCGATTGCAAGCATGACACCAGTGATGTTTTCAAATTCAAAGCCCGCAAGGTTGCCATCGGTGACAATAATCAGGATGCCCACATAGCTGAGAAGCGCAAGAGATACCTCAACAAATGAGGGTAAGGAGCGTGAGAAGCAGGCGGCGATAAAGGGAAGTGTCAGTCCCCAGGTGTAATTGATGGCCATGGCGTCCTGCGCCGGAAGTAAGTCGTAGGCAGTGAATAGCACCCAGTAAAACAGCGCTGGGTTGAGAAAGCCTAGGGCCAAGCACCGAGTCATGGTTGCACTCGATATCTGCTTAAGTTGCGAGAGCCTTCCGAGGTACATCAGCCTCGCTGCGAAGAAGATCCATGAGACCGTTGCGGCCAGCGCGATGAGCTGCATCGGTGAGCTGAATTCGAGCGCGCACTTAAATGCAGTGGCCATTGTGCTCCAAAGACCAACGGCACCTAATCCGAAGGCGAGCGCGAGGCTATTTGTTGAAGAGTCTCTTTGTGGCATTGGTTCGGACTGTATTCCTCGTGACTCAATGAGTAGACTCGATCCGTATTCGAAGCCTATTCAAGAGGAGCCAACAATGGGCCACATCAGCAAAAATGTCACCCTCGATAACCCAGCCTACATCCACGAGTCGGCGTGGTTATATGGGAAGGTCACTATTGGCCCGGGAGCCTCGGTATGGCCTAACGTTGTGACGCGTGCTGAAACGTATGAAATTCGCATTGGTGCACGAACCAACATCCAAGATTTTGTCATGATCCATGTCGGTGCGGCCTCGCCAACGATTGTTGGGGAAGACTGCTCTATTACGCATCACGCAACGCTTCATGGCTGCACGATTGGAGATCGCTGTCTAATCGGTATCAACGCCACCATCATGGATGGCGCTAAGATCGGCAATAACTGCATCGTTGCAGGCCACACGATTGTCACCGAGGGTAGTGAATTTCCTGACAACACCATTATTGCAGGCGTGCCTGGTAAGGCAGTCGCGACACGGGATTGTGGTGATGCAAACCTCGTGAACGCGAAGTTCTACAGCGCAATGGCGGCAAGCTACGCCGAGGGAGAGGACCGACTATCAAAAGAAAAGGTCGACGAGGTCCTGAGTTCAATAGGCTCCTAAAGCCGTAAATAATTAAAACGCGAGAGCAGTGCGCGCGTTTTGGTGCACTTCAATATCAGACTGATATCGAGAGGCTCAGGACTTGGGCGCTTCGAGCGCCTCCTCAAGCTTGCTCATAGCGCCACCATCGAAAACCAGTTTGAAGCCCGCGGCTTTAAGCAGTGTTTTTGCTTGTGCCGAGCGTCTTCCGCTTCTGCAATAAACGATGACTTCCTCATCCAGCTCGACGCCCATGTCGAGCAAGGTTCCGGGTAATCCTTGCACGGGGTGATTCACTGCACCGTCGAGCGCACCACCGCCGAACTCGCGCTCTGTTCTCACGTCGACTATGACAGGCGAGGACAGCCCTTCGCGAATGATCTCAAGGTCGTTTGCCCAGGCAGTACTAATGCCTAAAGTAAGCGTCGAAATGAGGGCAACAAAAAAGGCGCCCAATGGCGCCTTCACAGCAAAAGCGCGACGAGTCATTTGCCGCGCGTTCGTGTTCATGCTCAGTCTTCTTTGATCCATGTGCTTGCCGCTGTTAACGCTTCGATGCGATTAGCATACTGCATATCAGAAGAGAGGTGGTCGGTTACACCAAGCCCCGCCAGAACCTCTGCCACTTCTTCGCGAACCCCACAGGCGTAGATCCGCTTACCTGCTGAGTGCGCATCCACAGTAATCGTCTCGACAGCGCGCGCTGCGGAAACATCCATAAAAGTCACTTGGCTGAAGTCCAGGAGTAGTGCTTTGTGGTCGTTACGGCCAACGCGCTCGCGCACTTGGTGACCAAGGTCAGCGGCTGCACCAAAGCTCAATGGGCCACCGAAATCGAACATTGTGATGTCGCCTTTGATGTCGCTGTAGATGGCGGCTTCCTCGTCGCTGAGGCTGTGGTTTTCCTCGCCGTCAGCACCGCTTGCTTTACGCAGCTGCTCGTCAGCGATCTGCTTCACGAATGCCAAGGCCGCTATCACAACACCCGCCAATACTGCCGTGATGAGGTCCACAAACACGGTCAGGCCAAGTACCAACGCCATCAGCATGAGGTCGAAGCGTGGGCCTTTGTGTGCACGTTTTAGGTATGCGACGTCGATGATGTCGTAGCCCACTTTAACCAAAATACCCGCAAGTACTGCGTGTGGGATCTTTTCGGCAAGAGGCGCGAGTACGACGACAACCGCTAACAGCAGTACGCTGTGAAGCATGCCCGAAATTTTGGTGCTACCGCCGGTTCTAATATTGACCACTGTTCGCATAGTCGCACCGGCACCGGGAATTCCGCCAAAGAAACCGGCAACCGTGTTACCAACGCCCTGACCGATCAACTCGCGGTTCGAGTTGTGACGGGTGCGCGTCATGTTGTCGGCAACGAGCGAGGTCAACAGCGAATCAATCGCCCCCAAGACGGCCAAAATGAACGCGGCCTCGAAGATGATAATCGCAGTGTCAGACTCGATGGTGGGAACCACAAACCCGGGGAGCCCTGTTGGAATGTCACCTAGGATGGGAAGGCCTTCGATGTAAAGACCAATCACGGTTCCGGTAATCAATGCCGCGAGCGGCGCAGGCACAACCTTGCCCCATGTCGCAGGCCACTTGAACACCATGCCGAGCGTTAATAAACCAACGAATAGCGCACCCCAATGAGGGTCAGCAACTGCGGTTGGTACTTCCATCAATGCCGGAATTGTGCCGCTGCCCTCGGGCTCATGGCCAAACAGGCGCGCGAGCTGGAGGGCGATGATGATGCAGCCAATGCCGCTCATGAAGCCAGATACAACGGGGTAGGGCACAAGACGAATGTATTGCCCGAATCCAAGAACACCGAAAGCAATCTGAATGATGCCTGCCAGCACAACGGTGGCAAAAACGAGGGAAGGATCACCGCTTAGCGATGAAAATACGCCAGCAAAGACCACAACCATGGGGCCTGTGGGGCCTGTGATCTGCGAACCGGTGCCACCGAACAGCGCGGCAAAGAAACCGACGATGATGGCGCCGTAAACACCTGCTATAGGACCCGCACCCGAGGCTTCACCGAAGGCAAGCGCCAGTGGGAGAGCGACGACACCAGCCGTTAGGCCGCCATAGAAATCGCCGCGAAGGTTACTCGTATCAAAAAATTTCATATCTCTTTAGCTCGTAGTGAACGTTCGATGAAAATTCGTTTTACTGGACGATCGATTTGAAGCTGTCGGTCTCAGCGTCGTAAGCGGTCACATCACCTTCTCCGATGTGATACACCCAGCCGTGTACGTCGATATCGCCTGCAGCCAGTCGCGCAGCAACCGCTGGGTGGCTATTGAGGTGAGCCATCTGCAAAACGACGTTGCGTTCAGTTGCAGTGAGGAGATCAACCTGTCCTTCACCTTGAGTGGCTTCAGCGGCTTTGACGGCGGCGCGTGAGTTGTCTACCCAGTCTTGAACGCGAGGAATGGCGTCCAGGTTTTGAGGAGCCATGGCACCCTTGATCGCACCACAGTCAGTGTGACCACAGATCACGATGTGCTTAACGCCAAGAACGGCCGTTGCAAATTCAATCGAGGCCGTTGTTCCTTCGATGTTCTTGCTGTGTGGTGGCACAACGTTGCCTGCGTTTCGGCAAACAAACAGCTCGCCTGGCATGGTCTGTGTAATCATCGCAGGGTCAATCCGCGAGTCCGCACAGGTAATGAAGAGAACATCGGGGCTCTGACCCGTAGCGAGCTTGTCAAACAGCGCCTGGTGCTCAGGCACAACTTCTGATTTGAACTTGGCGACGCCATCGATCAATTTTTGCACGTCTAAAACTCCTAAAAGTGTGTGTGGGTTTGTTACGTGCGCACTCTATTGATTAGATGCGATAGTTGTTACTAATATATCGATATCTTTTGATAGTAAAAATCTATCACCCACTTTTTAACAGTTTTTCGATAGTTGGTGCTAGTTACGCGAACTTATGCCGTGGTGCGAAGAGGCCATGTAGTTATGGAACCCAAACTTAACGTTAGCTTGCGACAGCTCGAGTACTTCAAGGCCATCGGGGAGGTCGGGAGCTTTCGAGGAGCAGCTGAACGACTCGGCGTAACCCAGCCCACGCTAACCGCGCAGATCGCAGCGCTTGAGGAATCAATTGGGGTTAAGTTGTTCGAGCGAACGCGTTCAGGCGCAACACCCACTGTGGCTGCAAGAGAGTTGATGCCTGTCTGCAACCGCATCCAAGAAGAGGTCCAGAGTTTTGTTGATACGGCACATGGCTTTAGCGGGGGCGTTGCAGGGACCTACCGTATTGGTGTGACGCCGACACTGGGTCCCTACCTCTTACCGCAAGTGTTACCGGAAATTCACTCGCGTTTTCAGGAGTTGCGGTTGTTCGTACGCGAGGGTGTTCCAGCAGAATTGAGCCAAGATCTCAGGGGTGCCAAACACGATCTTATTCTCTCAACACAGCCCATTGCCGAAACCGGTTTAGAGATAAGTCCACTGTTTCGCGAACCATTGAAACTTGTCATCCCACTCGATCATAAGTTGGCGCATAAGAAAGTGATCAACCGAATGGATCTGGTTGGAGAGGAGGTGCTCACGCTGGACGAGCAGCACCTGTATCACCGTCAGGTGACCGAGCTCTGCCAAACACTTGGCGCCACAACGCGTCGAGACTTCGAGGGCACCTCCTTGGATACGCTGCGGCAAATGGTGGTAATGGGCATGGGGATTACCTTTCTACCTTCGCTGTATGTTGCCTCCGAGATTCGAGACACCGACCCGCTCCGTGTGGCAGATGTGTTCGGCGTTAATATGTATCGAGATCACGCGCTGGCGTGGCGCAGTCGATCACCCGCTCGTCCACTCTTTAGGCGGCTGGCGCAAACGATTAGAGAACTCATCCCGCAAACCTCAGGGAGTGAACTCCGCCTGCTGTACTAGTACCATTTGCTTCGTTCTTTGCGAGTCGCTTGCAGCGAAGTTACGCCAACTATAGGCTCTTACTATTTACCGCTGTAGATTGACTGTCGTGACTAAGTGTTCCCGCCCCATTCTCGTTTGTCTCACGACCTTGTTCATCACTGCAAAGGTCGGTGCGACGGAGGTCGTCATCGGTGGTGAGCAAGGGCAACCTTGGGAGGCTTATGCCCATGTTGTTGATGATAGTAGTCAGAATGGTTACCTCGTGCAGAGCTTCTCAGAGAGCACATCAAGTTCGGTCACATGTGGCGAGTACTGCCAGGAGCGCGATATTCATAGCGTTATCGCCGCAACAGTCGATGAATTAAAGACCTCGTATGGTGATGACAGCGCTTGGACGGGCTTATATCCGCGAGACGGTGATCACGTCATACGCTTTTACGCCGATGGTCGTAACAACTCAGATGGAGGTGTCGGCGGCGGACCATCTCATGGGCGTTACTCAAAACGAACAGAACTGTCGGATAGCCGGACAGACGGCAGTTTCAGTGATGGCGAGGAGCGGTTCTACACCCTGAGTTTTTGGGCACCCAAGGAAATTTGGGATGTCGCCACACAACGATCAACAGTTATCAGTCAATGGAAGCAGTTTGGTGGTGGCAATCCAAACTTCGAGGTTCGTCTCAATTCAGCCGGTAATTATGCCTTCACACTAAAAAGTGTTGAGCATGATGTGAGTGAAACGTTGATTGGCACATTTGTTCCAGACAAATGGAACGATCTTAAATACTACGTGAAGAATTCCACAGGCTCAGACGGTGTTCTAAAGATTTGGCTCAACGGGGAACTGGTGTATTCCTACAACGGCGTCACTCTCTACAAAAGCGGGCAGGGTGGTTACGTAAAATTTGGCATGTACACCGAATTCAGAGACGAGAGGGTACTTCTGGTCGATGCGGTACGTATCGCCGATTCACTCAATGGTAAGACCATGGAGCAATGGGCGCAGGACCAAGCGCACCTGCCCTCGGTAGCCATCACTGCACCAAGTAATGGCGCCCAAATTGATGCGGGCGACTCAGTACTCATCGAGGCCTCTGCAAGCGATCCAGCGGGCAGGCAGTATGGCTCTGAGGGGGAGGTGAGTTCAGTTTCTTTTTATGCCGATGATGTGCTACTCGGAACTGTCTCTGAGGCCCCATTCGAATTGCAATGGACTCCCGAAACCGAGGGTGAGAAGAGTCTGTCCGCTAAGGTGACTGACGCAGACGGCAACACCCAGGATTCAGTGATTACGACCTTGTACGTGGGTAATCGTTTGCCTACGGTGACATTGACGTCGCACACTAATTACGACGAAGTGGATTTAGGTCAGCCGGTTCAAATTCAGGCAGAGGCCTCGGACGTGGACGGCGCTGTTTCACGTATCGATTTCTATGTCAACGCCGACCTACTTGGTACCGATAGTTCGGCGCCTTATTCAGTCGATTGGACTCCTGAATCGAAGGGCGAATACCTAATCACCGCAAGAGCCTTTGACAATGAATCAGGACTTAACACTGATAGTGTCGCGGTCACAGCCGGTGCGGTAAGCAGTGAGGTGTCCGTTACTGCGGCACGCGATGTTGCTATCAAATCGCACAAACCGGACGAGGTTAACAACTACTCGAAAATTGAGATTTTGAGTCGCGATTACACGATCGCAGGATTATTTGGCTTTGATATCGATAACTACGCCGCAGACTTTGGTATCAACGAAGCAACGCTGACGTTAACTAGCGCGCGTCTCGATGGTGATATGCAGCTTAGTATTTTCTCCGCGGATGGCGATTGGGACGAGACGGCGACTTGGAATACGGCGCCTACTAAGTCCGAAGCCCGACTGGCATTCAAAGATCTGACCAGCACCGGAGAATATGCTTTCGATGTACTGGCTGCAGTTCGCTCTGCGGGTGATAGCGGCGCGTCCACACTCTCGTTTTGGGCAGAAGACACCAGTCGATCCCAAAACACCTTGGAGATATACAGTCGAACACGGTCAGAGGGACCGCCACGGCTTGATCTTTCCCTGACGGATATCAAGGTTACGCTGGCGGGTGGTGACACTGAGGCACCCAGTCAGCCTGCGAACTTAAGTGCTACTAACCCGGGCGATGGCACGGTGAGCCTCGCTTGGGATGCTTCCGAGGACAATATTGGCGTAGCAGATTACGTCGTTTACGTTAATGGAAGCATGAGCTCTGCTGTTTCTGCGAGCACTGCAGAGATTACTGGACTCAATACTGGGGCAGATAACGAATTTTTTGTGGTAGCCCGCGATCCTGCCGGCAATATATCCAAACAAAGCGATACGGTGAAAGTCACTGCAACCAACTCCGTTGACACCGACGGTGACGGAGTCGGTGACTCCCTAGACCAATGCCCAAACACGCCCTCTGGTGAGACGGTTGATGCAAATGGATGTGCTCTCTCGCAGCTGGACAGCGATGGAGACGGTATAGATGACGCAAGCGATGCCTTCCCCAATGACGCATCGGAGACATTAGATACTGACGGTGATGGTGTTGGTAACAACGCGGATCTAGACGACGATGGCGACGGTTACTCCGATTCTGAGGAACTCGCTGCAGGTACGGATCCCCTGAGTTCAGAGTCGGTGCCAAGCGAATCTGACGGAGCTAGTGGCGGCCTGCCTGTCTGGCTTTACTACATCGCAACGCAGCCGCAAGCGACCTCAAAGCTCAGGCCTTGACGATATTTTCCGTTCTAGGTGTTGCCATTTGAACGCTCGTTGTTTTTTGCAATTTTGGGGAAACACCATAACTAGTGGTCCGGTTTGGCAGGGACAATTTATCTCGGCGACCAAAATGTCCCAGCCACCTTGGCTTGGGTCTTGCGGTGTTGTGCGAAGCGATAGATATTAGGGCCGTAACCCCGGGGGAAGTTAAAATCATGACCTACGAATCATCCACGCCTTTCATCAATGCTTCACTCGCAGAGCACTGCCTGAGTGTTGAGTTCAATCGTCCCGACGCGCTGAATGCGCTGCGGCCTGAGATGCTGTCAGAGGCTGCCCGTCTCGTGCGCCAAGCTTCCGAAGATGCTGAGGTAAAGGTGATCGTACTCCGGGGTGCGGGACGAGCCTTTTCTGCAGGCGTGGATTTGAAGGTCTTGCAGGGTATCAAGCCGGAGGGTGGCATCATCGGAAACGTGTTTGATGAGCCTGCGGCCGAGCTCGCTGCTGCGATTCGTGATTCGGGCGTTCCGGTCATTGCGCGTGCCGTGGGTGCTTGTTTTACCGGTGCGCTTGAGGTCGCGCTTCACTGCGACTTCGTTTACACAACGGATTCAACAAAGTTTGGTGATACCCATACCAAATTTGGGCTACGCCCGACTTGGGGAATGTCGCAAACGCTGTCTCGCGCAGTGGGTCAGCGCCGTGCGCGCGAGCTCTCTTTCACCGCTCGCATATTCACTGGAGCTCAAGCGGTCGAGTGGGGCGTGGCAAACGCAAGCTTTGATTCGCCTGAGGCATTGGACGAGGCGCTCGCTGCGACCTGTGCACAAATTGCTGGCAACAGTGCTGAGGCAGTAGCTGCGATGAAGGACCTCTATCGTCTCGCAGAAAGCGAGCAAGGGATTCGCGAATCCTTGGCTGGAGAGACCGCGTCGAACTATGACATTTCGGACACTGACGAGCGTTTGTCGGCCTTCTGATTCTAGCCATCTAACCCCGAAGAGGGGGGTGGTATTTCCCCCTATTGCGTTCGCAAATAAACACCGTTAACGTCGCGCCTTCTGTGAAAGGAGCGGGTTATGAGTGCGGTAAAACAGTTACTTGAATCGCTGTACTTCGAGGTCATTCCGATGAAGGGCTTCGAGGACAAATTGGATGTCCTAAAGGCCGGTGATCGTGTCGGTATTACCTGCTCTCCAAAGCAAGGCTTGCAGGTCACTTTGGACACCGTAGCTAAGCTCTCTGACCGTGGTTTTTCACTGACGCCACACCTCGCTGCGCGGCAGGTCAAGAATAAGCAGCACCTCAAAGACATCGTCTCGCAGCTCACTGACAGCAACATCACGTCGATTTTTGTTCCGGGTGGTGACCTCGATGAGCCTATGGGTGAGTACGACAGCTCTGCTGCTGTTCTCCAGGATTTGGCGGAGATGGACCACCCGTTTACGCGTATTGGCGTTGCTTCTTATCCGGAAGGCCACCCTGCTATTTCCGATGACCTCTTATTTGAGGCGCTCGCCGCCAAACAAGGCATCGCAACCCATATGGTGACGCAGATGTGTTTTGACATGCCTGTGCTCGTTAAGTGGCTCTCGGAGATGCGTGATCGCGGTATCACGACGCCTGTATGGATTGGCCTTCCAGGGGTCATGGATCGCATGCGTTTATTTAAGACTTCGCTTCGCATTGGTGTAGGCCAGTCGGCCAAGTACGCCAAGAAGCAAAAGGGCCTCATTGGCATGTTCTTGCGTAGCCCAACTTACAAGCCTGACTCGCTTCTTAAAGAGTTGAAACCAGCGATGAATGATGAACGTATGGCCATCGAGGGGCTCTATATGTTCACGTTTAACCAGATCGATAACACTGTTCAGTGGTCTCAAGAACAACTACAGCGCATTAAATAAGCGCACCACCGGAGCTCACTATGTCTCAGCTACCTCCTTTCGCGATGGCCGTGGGCCCTCGCGTACGCCAATCTGCCTTCTTCGACGCCACCGTTGCTGCTGGGGTGAAATCGTTCACCATCTATAACCACATGTACTTGCCCGTACATTTTGGCGATCCACTCGCTGAGTACTGGGGCATGGTGGAAGGCGTTGTACTTGCAGATCACGCGGCGCAGCGACAGATTGAAATCACAGGCCCCGACGCGCTGGAGTTGGTTCAGTTACTAACACCCCGCGAGATGTCGACACTGCCTGTCGGTCGCGGGCGCTATGTGGTCTTCACTGACCACAATGGTGGGATTATCAACGACGCGGTTCTTCTGCGCGTTGAGGACAACAAATATTGGTTATCTCCCGGCGACAGCGACGTCATTTTGTGGGCGCAGGGTCTCGCTTTAGGGCGTGGTCTTGATGTCAGCGTAACCGAGCCCGATATCTCGCCCCTTCAGTTACAAGGGCCATTGTCACCCCATGTCGGCAAGAAGCTGTTTGGCGAGATTGCAGTCACAATGGGCTACTACCACTGCCATTTTTTGGAGCTCAACGGTATCCCCGTGGTGCTGACACGGACAGGTTGGAGTGGCGAGCTAGGGTATGAGATTTACCTGCTCGATGGCTCGCGTGGCACCGAGCTCTGGGATCTGATTATGGCCGCAGGCGAGGAATACAACATCATTCCTGCGTGTCCCTCACTCGCTCGCAGCGTTGAGGGCGGTATTTTGTCTTATGCCTCTGATATCACGCTTGAAGACACACCGTTCACGATTGGCCTTGAGCGTCTTATCGATGTCGATAAGCCCAGTGATTACATCGGTAAGGAAGCGTTGCAGCGCCTTGCCAAAGAACCGATCCCTCGCAAACTGGTGGGAGCCAATTTTGCCGGAGACCCCGTGGGGAGTAACGATAAGTTCTGGGATGTCCTTGCGAACGGAGAGGTTGTTGGTCGCATTACCCGTTGTTGCTACTCACCGCGCCTCGAGCACAACATCGCACTCGTTAACGTGCCTACCGAAGTCGCTGAGCCCGGTACCAAGGTGCAGCTTGATATCCGCGGTACGCTAGTTGACGCTGAAATTGTTGCACTGCCGTGGTTTGAGTCGCACAAGAAGATTCCAGAGGGTATTTGAGGACTGGCTCTCCTGGGGGTCACGGCATTCAAAAGAAGCCCCTAGTGCACAACTGTGCTGGGACGCTTCTTATTATTCAGCGGTAATACCATCGTTTCGTGTGACTAACTTTATGTCGCGCGTTCTATTTCCAGGTTCACACTCATGTCGCGTTGTAGACTCTTCGTCGTCGCGGGGTGCGTCTCTGTGAGGTATTCTTGCGGAACATGTTTGCTTGGAAAATAAAAAGGTCAAAGTATGAAAAGCAGAGCAGCAATTGCGTTTAAAGCAGGTGCGCCTTTAGAGATCGCGGAAGTTGACGTTGCTGGGCCTAGACCCGGCGAAGTAATGTTAGAAATCAAAGCCACAGGTGTTTGTCATACCGATGCATTTACCCTTTCAGGTGATGATCCAGAGGGTGCCTTCCCCGCTATCTTGGGTCACGAGGGGGCCGGCGTTGTCGTTGAAGTGGGAGAGGGTGTTAAGTCTGTAAAGCCGGGCGACCATGTCATTCCGCTCTATACGCCTGAGTGCCGAGAGTGCAATTTCTGTCTGCATCCTAAGACGAACCTATGTCAGGCGATTCGGGAGACCCAAGGACAGGGCCTCATGCCGGATCACTCCAGTCGCTTCATGCTCGACGGTGAGCCCATCCTCCACTACATGGGATGCTCGACGTTTTCTAATTACACCGTGTTACCCGAAATTGCGGTTGCAAAGGTTAGAGAAGACGCGCCCTTCGATAAGATCTGCTACATCGGCTGTGGTGTGACGACAGGCATTGGCGCCGTCGCGTTCACGATGAAAGTTGAAGCAGGTTCGACCGTTGCTGTCTTCGGGTTGGGGGGCATTGGACTTAATGTGATCCAAGGCGCTCGTATGGTCGGTGCCACGAGAATCATTGGTGTTGATTTGAACCCCGCGAAGGCCGACTTGGCGCGTCAGTTTGGTATGACCGACTTTGTTAACCCAAGTGAGGTTGAGAACGTGGTCGACCATCTGATCCAAATGACGGGTGGTGGCGTTGACTACAGCTTCGAATGTATCGGTAACGTTAACGTAATGCGTCAGGCGCTCGAGTGCTGTCACAAGGGTTGGGGCCAGAGCTGCATTATCGGTGTCGCCGGCGCCGGTCAGGAAATCTCAACGCGTCCGTTCCAGCTCGTTACCGGACGATCATGGCGCGGGTCCGCGTTCGGTGGTGCGCGTGGCCGTACGGACGTACCCAAAATTGTTGATTGGTACATGGAAGGCAAGATCAATATCGATGAGATGATTACCCATACCATGCCGCTTAATCAGATCAACGATGCCTTCGATCTGATGCACGAGGGCAAGAGCATCCGATCCGTGGTGACGTTCTAATGGAGCTCGAGCTGTTATCCTCGATTCACTGTTTTGGTGGAGAGCAGCGGCGCTATCAAGCGCCATCGAAGACGCTTTCGAGTAACACCATTTTCTCGATCTTTTTGCCTGAATATGCTGCATCGAATCCGGTTCCTGTCATCATCTACCTGTCAGGACTTACGTGTACCGATGAAAATGCTGTTACCAAGGCGGGCGCCCAGCGTGTCGCTAGTGAGCTGGGTATTGCAATAGTATTTCCCGACACAAGCCCCAGAGGCGAAGGTGTTCCCGATGATCCTGCGGGTGCTTATGACTTGGGTCTGGGAGCCGGTTTTTATCTCAACGCAACGCAGTCGCCATGGTCAGAGCATTACCGCATGGAGGAGTTTGTTGTTCATGAGTTGCCTTCGTGGCTCGCGACTATCGACGGTCTAGATCTCGACCGAGTCAGCATCAGTGGGCACTCGATGGGTGGGCACGGCGCGATGAGCCTGGCTCTGAAACATCCCGGTCGCTACAGATCTGTTAGTGCTTTCTCACCAATATGTGCGCCCGCAAGCTGTCCATGGGGTCATAAGGCATTCTCCACCTATTTGGGGAATAACGAGGAACTTTGGAAAGCGCATGATAGCTCCGAGCTTATTCGCGCAGGTGCGCAACACGTACCGCTTTTGGTCGATCAGGGAGGTGCAGATCAATTTCTTACTGATCAGTTGAAGCCAGAGCTACTCCAAGCCGCCTGCGAAGCAACCGGATTTCCACTCACCTACAGAGAGCACCAAGGGTATGACCATAGCTATTTCTTTATAGCTACTTTCATGGAAGATCATCTAAGGTTTCATGCAAAGCACTTGATGTAGTGCGAGTAGCGGTCTCCATGGCAGCAGGAGCTTGGCGCTAAATCAGAGCTGATCGCAATAACGGTGTTCTAGAAAAAACTACGGGTAGGAGAGTCACAGAGGAGGGCGTTCTCGCCAACCTCATTTTTGGTCACCCTCTTACGTTTAGATCGCGAGGAAAAGATCGAGACCGCTTAGCACTAATACGAGTCGCAGGATCAGCTTTGACCGCTTGTCGAGCGCATCGAATTGCTTCTTGAGCTCGGCAAGTTCCTCTTTAGCCGTATCACCTGCCTCGGTGATTTTCTCTCGACTCGCTGCGATGGCTCCTGCGGCAGCGACACCTGCTGTCGACACACCCATAGCCCGCAGGAGTCGCCGTCTATTGAGGAGTGATGCATCAGGTGTGGCTTTTGGTTCGCCTGTCTCAGTTGTCTCGGTCGTCATTTTGACTATTAACTACTCGCTTTGTCGTTCTCTGTCTCTTGATCAGGCGTCTGGTTGTCAGTCGTTGATTACGTTTTGTTGAAGACGGGTTTTCGTTTCTCAAGAAACGCCATCATACCCTCTTGGGAGTCTGGTGTACCCAGGGTGGCCGCTACTGCCCGTTTTTCGTCCTCGATCGATTCTGCCAAGGTTTTGGTGTGATAACCCACCACGGTGTCGAGCACACCCTTCACCGCCAGCCGTGGCTGCGCCGCAAGTTCCTCGCCCAGCGCTTGTGCGCGGGCTTTTAGCTCATCCAAAGGCACAACCTCGGTGACTAAACCGATTCGCAAGGCTTCATGACCGTCGATTTTTCGTGCCCGAAGAATCATATCGAGCGCGTGTTGCTGACCCACGACGCGAGGCAGTCTCGCAGAGCCTCCCCAAGCCGGAACGCTGCCGAGGTCCATCTCAGGTAGACCGATCTTGGCGCCTTCGTTGGCAGCAATTCTGAAATGACAGGCGAGGGGTAGCTCAAGACCGGCGCCTAGGCAAAAACCGAAAAACGTCGCAATCGCAGGCGTACTACCATTCTCGATCATGTCTAAAACGCGATGACGTTGAGCAAAGAACGCTTCTGGGCTTCCCGCGCGCTTAATTCCCTCGGGCAATTGTTTGAGGTTCATACCTGCAGAAAAGTGAGCCAGGCCCTCGGCGGTGAAAACCATGGCGCGAATACTCGTATCAGCAAGCACATCCGGAAGTTGTTCTTCTAGGCGATCGATGTAATCAACCGGCATGAGATTGAAGGGGGCGTCGTTGACGCTAAACGTGGCGACATTGTTGCTAACCGAAAATAGATAGGGATCACTCATAGCTCGACCTGTCCTTAAGATTTTTCTTCGCGGGCTGAGGGCCTCGTTACCCGTGTTGCCTGCCAGTCTGTGACCAATCCCATCCTTTTGCCAGTTCTTCCACGTCGTTTTTCTCGACTCGACCTCACAAGTTATCAGTAAGCCCGGTCAGTGAGCGGTGTGAGCACTTTACATTGCAATTGGGCTAATTCATGGAATCAGTCATCAAGCCACTTATACATAACAAACGCGTCAACAAATCCTTGTGCCGGATGATTGAATGCCTTAGGCAAGCGACCAACAATCTCGAAACCTAATTTCTGCCAAAGCGATACCGCGACTTCGTTGCTCGAGGCGACAAAGTTGAATTGCATGGCGTGATAGCCCATTTCAAGCGCAATGATTTGGGAGTGCTCGCACATTCGACGGGCGAGCCCCTTGCCTCTCGCCTCACCTGATACCATGTAGCCGCAATTACAGACATGCTGACCGGGCCCATCATGATTGGTCTTTAGGTAGTAGGTCCCAAGAATTTCGCCATCTTCTGCGAACACAAACGTTCGATCGGGCTTTTTCATCCATAACCTTTCCGCCGTCTCGATATCTGTATTCACGGGGTAGGCGTAGGTGTCGCCCGCCTTCGTAATCTCGCTAAAAATGGGCCAGATATTAGGCCAGTCAGCGTTGGTTGCTTCACGGATCATCTAGTGTGCACTGCCTTTATGGTGAGCAAAGTTGGGCCAATTCAACGTTTCTCTTTCCCTGTCGTCAATGGGCGATCTTTGCGCCGCAACGTTTTCTTGGGTTTAATCGAACAAAAGCACCCGTAAGCGAGAATGCCATGACCGCTGAACTCATACTCAAAGACCTCAACAATGGTGTGTTGTGGTTAACGCTGAATAACGAAAAGCAGCGAAATCCGTTATCGAGCCAGATGCTATCAACAATGACCTCGGTACTCGATGAGGCCTACGATGACGATGCTGTTAGATGCATTGTCATTTCAGCGAAAGGCCCTGTCTTCTCTGCCGGCCACGACTTAAGCGAGATGGCGCGGGGTGAGGACGAAACCAAAGACGAATGGAGGCCGCGAGTCCTCTCGGTTCTGGAGGCCTGCGCGACGATGATGCAACGCATTGTTCACGGGCCTAAGGCGGTAGTCGCCTGTGTGCAGGGAACCGCTACTGCGGCGGGATGCCAGCTTGTCTCGGCCTGCGATATGGCGGTTGCATCGAGTGACTCAAAATTTTGCACGCCAGGGGTGAACCTAGGTGCTTTCTGTACGACCCCGCTTGTCGGTATTGGACGGAATCTCTCTCGCAAGCACGCCTTAGAAATGGCGCTCACAGGTGAGTTTTTTGATGCGCGCGATGCAGAGCGGTTTGGTCTTATCAATCGTCACGTACCGGCAGAAGAGGTAGTTGCAGAGACGCGAAGGCTAGCCGAGCGCATCGCAACGCGATCTCCCCAGAGTATCCGCGATGGCAAAACCGCCTTTTACACACAGATAGAAATGCCGCTTCACGAAGCTTTTGAGCACGCGAATCAGGTTATGGTCGAGGCGATGACATCGGATGAATCACGGCGTGGGGTGAAGGCCTTTTTCGAGAAGCGCGCTCCGGATTGGCGTTAATCCTTTGCTCATCGACAATGACGAAGAGTTAGCGGCCCTTTTCAAACGTGTTGAGACCATTGCGTTGGTGGGTGCGAGTCACAAGCCCGAGCGACCGAGCTATAAAGTTTTAGAGTTCCTCTTGGCGGAGGGTTTTCAAGTTACCCCCGTGAATCCGGGTCTTGCAGGTCAGCAGCTGCAGGGCCAAACGGTGGTTGCCTCGCTGTCTGATATTGATCACGCCATTGATATGGTCGATGTGTTTCGTGACGGCAGTGCACTGCCCACTATATTGACCGAGACGTTAGCAATTGGTGCGCCCGTCCTGTGGACACAGCTCGCGGTGCGGCACGCAGATGCTGAACGAGAAGCGATCGAGCATGGTCTGGATTTGGTGGTCGATAAATGCCCGCTTCAAGAACTCCCTCGGCTGCGTAATAGAGGCCTAATCTAACTAGTTCCCCCGCATCAGACTGTTTCCGGAGGTCTTTAAGCAACTCACCGTGCAGTCGATTTACGGGAGGTTGGTGTGGTGAGTAGATCTTCAAATTCTATTATCGAAGACCGAAGACCGAAGACCGAAGACCGAAGACCGAAGACCGAAGACCGAAGACCGAAGACAGAAGACCGAAGACCCAAAATCCAAATTTAGGATACAGAGAACATTCACCCAGTGGTTTTTGATGGGGTGTTGTTGGACGTTGGATCTGCGTTGCCTAACGCACTGCCCCATGGAAGAGGCAGCGCGTAAAGATTCCAGAACGTTACAGACTCGAGCCCTGGGTCTCCTCGAGCTGTGATAGGGACCACAGCGTCAGTATGGCTGCGATCATGATGTAAACCGAGACGAAGAAAATACCAAAGTCTCGCCACAACAAAACCGCAATGGTGGGCGCCAATGCACCGCCGAGAATCGCACCGATCTGGTACCCCAGTGATGCGCCCGAGTATCGAACCTCAGTACTGAAAAGTTCCGTGAAGTAGGCGGCCTGCGGACCGTACTGCATACCGAGGAATAAAAGTCCCATGGTAATAGCGAAGCCGATCAGCATGGGGTTGCCGGTATCGATTAGTGGGAACAGCGCAAAGCCCCATGCGCCCGTTAGGATGGCTCCCCATTTATAGACACTCTTCCGCCCAATACGGTCGGATAGCCCCGAGAAGTAGAACTGAGTTGGCACCATGATCGCCGCCGCAACCAGCACTGCCATCAGCATCGTATCTCGCGAGAGATTGAGATTGGGCGAGTTGACGCCGTAGGCAATCACGAAAGCAATCAAGATGTAGAACGTTACCTGCACTGATAAGAAGGCGCCTGCAGCTAACATGATGCGCTTTGGATATTTGCGAATCGCCTCGACAACGGGTGACCGCTCAACAGCCTCTGCGGGCTTATCACTCGCAGCTTGGGCTTCGCTCAAGTTTTTGAATGCTTCCGTATCCTCGATTTTCAGCTGGATATACATCGAAATACCGATGAGCACGATGCTGGCAATAAAGGGCAGACGCCATCCCCATTCCAAAAATGCCTCGTCGCTCATCGAGCTACTGACGCCGATAAAGGCCAGATTAGCGAGGATCACACCCATCGGAGCGCCTGCTTGTGCATAGGCCCCGTACCAGCCCCGTTGATCGGACGGCGCACTCTCCGTGACCAGCAACATGGCACCACCCCATTGCCCGCCAATCGCCAAGCCTTGAATGAATCGCAACGCAACCAGTAGCAACGGTGCCGCAATGCCTATTGATGTGTACGTGGGGAGGAAGCCGATCAGTGTGGTTGCGACGCCCATCATCATCAAAGCCACCACCAAGGTGCGCTTTCTTCCGATGCGGTCGCCAAAGTGACCAAAAATGATGCCGCCGAGCGGGCGCGCTAAGAAACCAACCGCCAGGGTGCTAAAGCTGATGATGAGCAGCACCATCGTTGGTAGGTCTTGCGGAAAGAACGCCTTTGGAAAAATAACGGCGGCTGCAGTGCCGTAGAGGAAGAAGTCGTACCACTCGATGCTCGTGCCTGCGAGTGACGTCATCGCCACGCGCCGCATATTTTGCTGCTGGTCTTGCCCAGTTGTATCGCTCATTGTCTTATCTCTTATTATTTCTTTTTGCCGCTGATTTATTTCCGCCCATCTCCGAGGCCATCAGCAGGATATTCAAGTGCCGCGGGACACTCCGTCCCCATCTAAACGAGTGTTCGACCTTGGGTCAACACCTATCTTGCTATGCCGTTTTTACGCGTTTCGATTTCGCTTTGAACCACGTATCTGTGCAATCATTGCGCGCAAATCTAAAAACATCGAAAAGCATCAAAAACATTGCTGCTTTGATCTGGGCGAGAGAGAACTATGACTAAGATGGTTGGCGGGGGACACTTCGATAAGTCGTCTACCCTTGAGCGTCAAAGGAGCTATATCAACGGCCGTTATGCAGATGCCGTGAATCCGCAGTTATTTCAAACGATCCATCCGGGAACAGGGCAAGCGATCTGTGATGTTGAAGTTGCCGATCAGGCGGTCGTAAATTCGGCCGTAGAAGCAGCAAAACAGGCGTTTGCCAGCTGGTCTCAAACCCCAGCCGCAGAGCGCGGTGCGATCTTGCGTCGCGCGGGCGAGATTCTCCGAGAACGCAATCAAGAGCTCGCTGAACTGGAAACTTTGGATACAGGGAAAGCGATTCAAGAGACGAGCGTTATCGATGTAATCAGTGGCGTCGAAGTGCTCGAGTACTACGCAGGCATTGCACAGGCGCTGCATGGCTCGCACATTGATCTCCCACCCGAGGCCTTTGCCATCATGCGCCGTGAGCCCCTCGGTGTCTGTACTGCGATCGGTGCTTGGAATTACCCCATACAGATCGCGCTGTGGAAATCAGCTCCGGCGTTGGCCTGCGGAAATACCATGGTGTTCAAACCCTCCGAGGTAACACCACTGACGGCGTTGAAGCTGGCTGAAATTTACACCGAGGCAGGTTTGCCCGATGGCGTCTTTAACGTCGCGCTAGGAATGGGTGAGACGGGCGCTGCCCTGGTGCAGCATCCCGATGTGGCCAAAGTGTCGCTGACAGGGTCGGTACCAACAGGCAAGCGTGTTGCTGCAATGGCCGCCGAGTCATTGAAAAAGGTCACACTCGAGTTGGGCGGCAAGTCACCTATTGTAGTGTGTGACGACTGCGATTTTGATAGCGCTGTTAACGCAGCACTGGCCGGTAATTTCTACTCTACGGGTCAGGTGTGCTCTAACGGCACTCGAGTGTTTGTCCACGAGGCTATTTTCGATCGCTTTGTTGCAGAGGTTGTTGAGCGAGCTCAAGCCATCAGTGTGGGCGACCCCTTCGATCCTGACATCCAAATGGGTCCCTTGGTGTCCGCGCCACAGCTGGAGAAGGTGGCGGCCTATCTCGATCAGGCGCGCTCCTCTGACACGGTCGATGTGTTGTGTGGTGGCGAGATTCTAAGCGCTGACGAGCTCAATGGTGGGTACTTTGTTTCACCTGCCGTGGTGGTCGCAACAACGGACGACCACTCGGTGGTTACAGAAGAGGTGTTTGGACCTCTTATGACGATTCTAAAGTTTAGTGACGAGTCTGATGTTGTCAGTCGAGCCAATGACACTCGATTGGGCCTTGCTGCTGCGGTATTCAGCCAGGACTTTGCGCGTGCGCACCGTGTCGCCAACCAACTTCAAGCCGGCATTGTTTGGATTAACGAGTACAACATTACGCCCGCTGAAATCCCCTTCGGCGGTTACAAAGAGTCGGGGATTGGTCGGGAGAACGGTCTACAAACCATCGAGCATTTCACGCAAAGCAAGACCATCTATGCCAATTTGGGCAGGGTTGAAAAAACGTATTGATCGGTATGAGACGGGTCATGAAGGTTGCTCGACAGTTGGCCTTGATCAGCGTCGGGTTGCTCCTAGTCGGGTTGTCCTTAATAGCAGCGACCTACGCCGATTCCGACATGGTGCTCACGGACAACACGCTCGACGCGGCTCCAGAGAAAAAACCAAAGACGCTCTTTGTGATTGTCGACGGTATTCCGGCTGACGTCATAGAGCGCGTGAATACCCCCGGCATTGATGCTGTTGTTGCCTCTGGTAGCTACCAGCGTGCTTATGTGGGTGGTGAGGTTGGATTACCGACTCAAAGTCCAACAGTATCTGCTGTGGGCTATATGAGTTTGCTGACCGGGACTTGGTCGAACAAGCACAACGTCCGTGCTAATCATGGTTTAGAACCAAACTACGCTTATTGGGACATTTTTCGCGTCGCAAAATACCAATCCGAACTTGTGACAACGGCAATTTTTTCGACTTGGACCGACAACCGAACCATTCTCTTGGGTGATGGTTTACCCCAAGCGGGTGGCAACAAATTCGATTTTGTAGCTGATGGGTTTGAAGTTGATTCAATGTTTGCTCCTGATCTTGGCGACGTTGACCGGATACAAAAGATCGACCTCCATATAACAAACGTGGCAGCTAAGAGTCTGGTTGAGGTGGCCCCCGATCTTTCATGGGTCTATCTGCAGCACACCGACGATATAGGCCATCGCGATGGTGATGGACCCTCGATGGATCGGGCTGTACGTTGGATTGATGCGAGGGTGCTGGAGCTTTACTCGGCGGTTAAGGCGAGAGAACAACGGGCCGCTGACGAAGACTGGTTGGTGATTGTTACCACAGACCACGGCAGAAAATCGTCGGATGGCAAGAGCCACGGTGGTCAATCCGAAAGAGAGCGCACCATCTGGATCGCCAGCAATACTCCGCGTATGGTTTCCTCCATTGAGCGCGGTGTGGCTATCGTGGATATCTATCCGACGATTGTGGAGCACATGCGCTTTCACCTGCCCGATGAGGTTGCCGCGCAACTCGAGGGGCAATCGCTGTTATCCAAGTGAGGGGCTGAGGGTGTCGAAAGCGTTTGATTACATCATTGTAGGCGGTGGCTCAGCCGGCTGCGTGTTGGCGAATCGATTGTCTCAGGACTCATCTATTTCAGTCTTATTGTTAGAGGCTGGCGGCAATGGGCGCAGTCTCTTTGTGGATATGCCTACGGCCTTTGCCATACCCATGGCGTCAAAAGTCTTCAATTGGGGGTATTACAGCGAACCCGAACCTGCACTGGATGGACGCCCAATGGATGCGGCACGAGGCCGAGGTTTAGGTGGCTCCTCAGCGATCAACGGCATGGTATATGTGCGCGGTCATGCGCGTGATTTCGACGAGTGGGAGTCCTTGGGTGCGGAGGGTTGGAACTACCAGAACTGCCTTCCTTACTTTCAGCGCGCCGAGTCTTGGATGCATGGTGGTGATGACTATCGTGGCGGCGATGGTCCCGTGGGCACCTCTAACGGCAACAATCGCAAGAACCCGCTATATCAGGCTTTTATCGACGCAGGCGAAGAGGCTGGCTACGGTCTGACAGACGATTACAACGGTTATCGGCAAGAAGGCTTCGGGCCCATGCACATGACGGTGAGGGGCGGCGTGCGCTCCTCGACACGCAGGTCTTATCTCGAGCCCATTAGGAAACGACCTAATCTTACTGTGATTACTGGAGCGGAAGTTGATCGTATCGAACTGGAGCAGGGTGTAGCCAAGCGCGTCATCTATAAAAAGGCCGGCGCCATAAAAACGGCATCAACCCGACGCGAGGTGGTGCTGAGCGCGGGTAGTATCGGCTCACCCAGTATTCTTCAGCGCTCAGGCATTGGGCCTGCCAAGGTGCTCAAAGACGCAGGTGTTGAGGTAATCCATGAATTACCTGGTGTCGGTGAAAACTTGACTGATCACCTCGAGGTTTATTTTCAATACCGGTGCACACAACCCATCACCATCAATGGACATTTGAACCCATGGGGCAAGTTCAAGATTGGCGTGCAGTGGGTGCTCTCAAAAACGGGTTTGGGTGCAAGCAACCATTTCGAATCCTGCGGCTTTATCCGCACTCGGGCGGGTGTTGAGTGGCCTGATATCCAATACCACTTCTTGCCCGGTGCGATTCGTTACGACGGCAATGCGGCATTTGATGGCCATGGCTTTCAGGTCCACGTTGGGCCGAATAAACCCGAGAGTCGGGGGCACGTGCGCATCCGAAGCGCCGATCCGGCGGACGCACCGGAAATTGTCTTCAATTATCTCGCGACCGAAAAAGATCGAGAGGATTGGCGCATTTGTCTTCGACTCACGCGCGAAATTTTGTGTCAGCCGGCGCTTGATAGCTTTAGGGGTGATGAGATCCAGCCCGCGGTTGATCTCTCTGACGACAATGCCGTTGATGCCTGGGTCAGGGCTAATGTCGAAACCGCCTACCATCCCTCGTGCAGTTGCCGCATGGGTGCCGCAGACGATGCTATGGCAGTTGTCGACCCTGAGTGTCGAGTTAGGGGTGTCTCGGACCTTCGCGTGGTCGACTCATCGATATTTCCCAGTATCCCCAACGGTAATCTCAATGCGCCTACCATCATGCTGGCCGAGCGAGGGGCCGCATTGATTCGGGGTGAGAAGATGGAGGTGTCCGACGCACCCACGTGGATTGCCGAGGACTGGGAAAACACTCAACGTACAGGGGGGCCTGTCAGGCCTATGGATGATGACCTGCTAAGGTCTTCACTATGATGACGTTGCTGTCTATTGCCATGGTGGTTGCTCTTATGTCCGCAGCCTCTGTGGTGTTGCGATGGCCAACCTATCAATGTCTCGGCGATACGCCCTTACCAACGCTGTCATTCTTGGCCATTCTTTTTACCTCGGGTCTCGATGTGGGACTCATCATGTTCCCGCTTATCGATTTTCAGACTTATGCCAGCGAGACTGACTACAGTTTTGCGAGTCCGTTGGTTATTGAATTTGGGTTCTGGGGAGGTCTAGTTTGGGGGTTTTATTTCCTGACAACGCTGTATTTTTGTGCGATCGAACCCCGGCTCAAACTGTTTGAGCTCGCGCCCATACGCGCAATCCATAATCTGGTGGTCATAGCGACCTGCGCTTTCACGGCATATCTCTTCCTGGCTTACCTACCGAGCTACATCGAGGGTATCAGTCCAATGGCAACCTACATTCTGGTAGCCGTGGTGATCGTCCTTGCGGTGATTTCGAGCACGCGACTCGCTGTGCTGAGGGTGTTGAGCCTCAGTTCTACGGGCTTGTTTCTTGTTCTGATTGCGGCTGCGTGGCTAGCGTCGGGTCTCGGTATTAGCGGCCTTCTTGGGACGATGAGCGGCCTAAGTGCCTACGTCACGAACCTCGATCGCTTCATTCTGCCAATAAACGATTATCACGGGTTCTACCTGAGCTGGTGGTTCGCCTGGTCGATTATGATCGGACAATTTGTCGCCCGTTTTGTGAATGGCATGGCCGCATGGAAGCTGTTGATTGCGATATTGATTGTGCCGTCCATCCCTATTGCGCTCTGGTTCTCTGTGCTCTTTTCCTATTTTGCTGGCGACATCCCTATCGGTGACACAATCACGCTGTTGATGATTGTGGTTGGCATCTTGTTCGTTATTAACAGTTTGGACTCGTTAACCCGACTGTATTCACAGAACCTGGGTCTTACGGTGGAAGCACTGGGTCGGTCCCGCTACATACTGACCCATGCGGGGCTGCTCGCCGGTCTCGTCGTGTTGTATCAGTTCACGCCACTCAAAATCGAGTGGATCGGCATGATCGTGATTGGTCTTTACGTCGCTATTTATGGCCTGATGTTTGTCAGGCGTGACGCGCTAACCAGCAACTAACCTCACACGCTTCTCAGTCATGCGTGCCGATAGTTCAGTGTATGCGCGCACCTTGGCGTTTGAGCTCGCCTTGTAGTGCTGATACCGACAGGTCGTCAAAGCGTTCGTTGCGCTTTACCGATAAGGCGGCTGCGGTGCCGGCAGCCTGACCCGTCACTGCACAGCACATCATATTTCGAGTGGCGGCGTGGCTGACACGATCACCTCCGGTAATCCGACCTGCGCAGATGAGGTTCTCGACATTTCTCGGAATCAAGGTCCGATAGGGCAGGTGGAAGTAGCGACCGGTGGTCGGCAGGATGAGGATGCCGTAGCCATCGATGAACTCGGGGAAGATGCCTACCGAATCATCAAATCGTCCCTGCTCGCGCACATCGTTTTCAGTCATGTTGTAGGCAGCATTAATCTTTCGGGTATCGCGAATACCCAATGTCATGCCGAAGTTTCGTAGCTTGGCGTTTTCGCAGCCGGGTTGGAATGCCTGTAGCGCCTTCACGGCCATCATCGCCTGCTTACGACCTTCCATCTCGCCACGGGTGAGATCCGCGGGGTCGGTACCGTCATATCCGAGTAGGTGGACGAGGTTCATGTAGGTGAGGTCGCCCGTATCGTAAAGCGCGCCCCAGGTGCCTGAAATGGTGTCGAGGTTGGGTGGGATCAATCCTTCGGCCCGCGCTCGCTCGAAGGGCTTTCGCAGGAAGGGCGAGAACATCTCATCTTCCTTGCCCGTGGTCTCGATCGTCCATTGCCCGTAGGCCCAGTCAGCATAGGTGTGAGGCGCGGCTTTGACGTGCTCGATGAACTTTGTCTTGTCGACACCCGAGAGCGAGAACATGACCGAGGCGCCAATCATGTCCTGCTTGGCTTGCTTGACGGTTGGCGCTCCTGCCCTGTGCGCAACATCTGCATCCCCCGTCGCATCAATGACACGCTCCGCTAGGATTGCTTCCCGCCCGGCCTTGCTCTCGACAATGACCCCTGTGATTCGATTACCGTCCATGATGGGAGCAACAAACATCCTGTGAAGCATCGGCGTGATGCCCGCCTCGAGGACGAGGTCATCGGCCACGGCTTTGAACGCCTCACCATCGATGGCATGGCTCTGGGATTGAGGTTCAGCCACCGAGGCACCCGCTGCCTTGGCGCGCTCTTCAAATTCAATGCCAATCCCTTCGCTATCGACGGTCTGCTCGTGTCGATACCAGGCAAAACCTTCAACACCCACGGCGGTGATGTTGCCGCCAAAACAGCCATATCTTTCCAGCAAAGCGACGCTGACACCCGTGCGAGCCGCGGCAATCGCAGCCGCAAGTCCAGCGGGTCCACTACCAATGACCAAGACATCAGTGGTGTGTATTACCGCTAGCTCTCTGGCGGGTTCCGTAATCATTGAAGGTTGTTCCCGCATTTTTCCCCCGGGCCTGCTCTATTCGTATGGCTTATGTTTAAGCGTTTTTTTGTTTGATGTTCGTTGCAATTGTGGGTATACCACGTAAAGCACTTTGAGTAATGCTGTCGATGTTTTGTCATAAAAAGCCGTTTAAATTCGGCAGGGGGCGCAGAACGACGGTTAACTCAAATGCGATGCCCCTGAAGTGGTAAGCAGTACAACAACGAAAACGATGCGAAGTCAGAGAGGGAACACTAAAGTGAAAATCAAAGACCCATCCCAAAAGACCTCATTTTTTAGGCGGCCTTTAGCGCTTGCAGTTTCAACTGCCTGCGGTTTGGTCGGTGCAACTTCGGTTGTCATGCCTAACGAGGCGCAAGCTCAAATCGAAGAGGTGCTGGTAACAGCTACCCGTCGAGCGGAGAGCGTACAGGACATCCCGATGAGCGTTAGCGTTCTCGGTGAGACCCAACTAGAAGATCTCAACATCAATGACATGGAAGACTACGTCATGATGTTACCCAACGTGAGCTTTATCACCTTGGGCCCGAGTTCGGGTGATATCTACATTCGTGGTATTTCAAGTGGTGGTGAGAGCCAGCTTGGCGCGAACCCTAGTGTGGCCGTTTATCTCGATGATCAGCCGGTAACTGCTGTAGGTCAGTATCTGAACCCTCACATTTATGACGTGAACCGTATCGAGGTGCTGGCAGGCCCACAGGGAACGACCTATGGTGCCAACGCACAGTCAGGTGCCATCCGCATCATCACGAATGCACCGAGCACAGAGGGCTTTGAGGCCGGTTTCAATATCAGTGTTGGCCAGGCGAGAAGTGCAGATATTAGTCACTTAACCGAAGGTTTTGTGAACATCCCACTGAGCGACTCTGTGGCGCTGCGCGTGTCTGCTTACAACAAAGAGGACGGCGGTTACATCGATAATGTGGCCGGAACTCACACGTTCCGTCACGGGTTTATCCGAGCCGGCTTGATGGGCGCAGGCCTACCCGAGGACCATCCAATGGTTCAGGCGGCGGCCGACCTTACAGTCGATAACTCGGATGTGGTTGAGAAAAACTTCAACGACGCGACGACGCGCGGTGGACGTGCGGCGCTTGCGATTGATCTCAACGACAGCTGGACGCTGACTGCAACAGCGATGATGCAGGACGTCGAGACCAACGGCTTGTGGGATCACGACCCTAGTGTGGGTGACCTAAAAGTGATGCGTCTTCTCCCTGATTACGGTGATGATGAGTGGACACAATTCTCATTAACGCTATCGGGTGAAGTAGCGGGCGGCACGCTGACAGCAAACTTTGCTGATCTTGAGCGTGACTTAACGAGCTATGCAGATTACTCGCTCTACAGTGATTACTACGTCTCCTACGGATATGTTCAGCCTTACTACGTTTGTTACGTGAGTGGCACAGGCGTTTGTGGTGATCCACGTACGCAGTACACCAACGTCACAAACATCGAACGCCAGAACATGGAGCTTCGCTACACATCTGATCCAACGGAGCGTTTCCGCTATATGGCGGGTATCTATCGTGTCGAGTCTGATACTGCCTCCGATAACGATTGGCGCGTCTTGGGCTTGAGCGAAGTCCCTCAGATGGCTGTCGATGCTCCAAACATTTACTGGACAACAGATTTCGTGCGGTCGTACGAGGAGACAGCCTATTTTGGTGAGGTCTCCTACGACATCAGCGATGATCTAACCGTGGCTGCAAGTGCACGTCGCTTTGACTACGAAGGTGGTCTCGACGGGTTCTCGGGCACCGTTTGGTGGCCATGCGGAGGCTTTGGTCCTCAGGGTGATCGCCCTGAGAGTAACTACGGTGCTGACTGTGCCCCCGAGGCTCGGGTGACTGAAGCGCAAGATACTGTGTTCCGTGCGTCGCTTGAGTATCAGATGAACGAAGAGTGGATGCTCTACACAGCCTGGGGTGAGGGTTATCGTCCCGGTGGTTTGAACCGGTTCTGCCAAACGCGTGCGATTGACGGTTTGGGTAACCAGGGTTCATCCAACATCGGCTGTGAGTTCCTGCCTGACTTCCTGACCTCGACTGAGGTGGGTTTCAAGGCAACGCTCAACGGTGGCCGAACGCGCATCAATGGTGCGGCTTTCTGGCAGGACTGGGATGACTTCCAGTTCTCTCGTCTAGATACGTCCGTGTCGCCACTCACGCTGACCTACAACGTGGGTAATGCGGAAAGTAATGGTGTTGAGTTTGATTTCGTAACCATGGTTACAGACAACCTCACGCTGACCGGTGCGGCGGCTTATGTTGATGCGACGTTGGCTTCGGACTACCGTCGAAACGAGACATCACCAGAGCCTGACGCAGCCTCTGGAACTGACTTACCGCGCGTGCCCAGCGTGAAGTGGAACATTGCAGGACGCTACACCTTCGGCGACGACTACTTCTTGCAAGCGGCTTACATCTACACAGGTAAGTCTTACAACACCTTGTTTGATGGCGGTACGATTCAAACACAGCGTAAGACACAGCCAAGCTACAAGGTCATGAACGCTTCAGTTGGTATGGAACGCGAAACATGGACTGCGGAGCTTTATGTGCAGAACCTGACCGACGAGCGCGGCACCGTATGGCAAAACGCGGTGACATGGGACGAGCGCGTCACCATTAACCAGCCACGCACACTGGGTGTAAGTTTCCGCAGAAACTTCTAAGACCCATGTGATGACTGAAGGCGCCTGCGGGCGCCTTTTTTGTTTTAAAACGGCACTTGCCAACGCAGTTCTAGACCCACATGCTTGGGGTTGGGGACAGGAATAATCGCGGTATCAATAATATGCAGCCAATCGATGCGCTCTATGAGCAGGCGAAGGCCTCCTTGCAACAGGGGAACCCTGAGCTAGCCGTTACTTTGTGCGAGCAGGCGCTCGATCAGGCGCCCAATGATTCACGATTTACCCTGTTTTACGGCGTGGGGCTTCGCCGCTCCGGCAGGATTGAGCAAGCTGAACCGCTCTTACGCGGGATTGTCGCTGAGCTCCCGCAACTCGCTCTGGCCCAGCACGAGCTGGGTTTGGCGTTGAGCGCACAGAATCGAATTACTGAAGCCATGAACTGTTTAGAGGCTGCACTCGCAAGTCAGCCTAATTCAGCGGCTATCTGGCGAGACCTTTACCACTTGCGCGCCGCCGAGGGCGATGATGTGGGGGCAGCGGACGCTTATCGCCGATCGCTCAACAGTCGAGAGCTTGACCCGATTCTTAAGAAAGCGCTCGACCTCGTGGAGGGTGGACGTTTGGGTATCGCTGAGGGTGTTTGCCGCGAATATCTAAAACGCCGGCCTCATGACGTGGACGCCATTCGTTTGCTCGCAGAGATTGGTATTACGCTTGGGGTGGTTGGACAGGCGATCCTACTTCTTGAGCGTTGCCTAGAGTTGGCCCCGGATTTTGTGATCGCCCGAGCCAATTACGCGACAGCGCTTGCTCGCCATCAGCGTTTCGACGATGCGCTTGAACAGACCGGTATTTTAAAAGCCAAGGATCCGAACGCGGTTTCTCACATGGTTCAGCATGCGGCTATCTTGTCGATGGCTGGCCTGTACGACCTTGCTCACCCAGAGTTTGCGCAGATCGTTCGTCGTGTACCCGATAATGCCCGCATATTGATCAGTTACGGCCACTCGTTGCGCTACGGTGGTAAGGGCGAGGAAGCGACAAAAATATACCAACGTGCCATCAAGGCAGATCCCGGCGCTGGTGAAGCCTACTGGGCGTTGGCTAATTTGAAGACATTTAAGTTTGACGATGCCCTCATTGCAACCATGCAGGAGCGGCATCAATCCCTCGATCGGATGGGGCCTGATCGGTTCCATCTCGCCTTCGCTATTGGTAAGGCACTCGAAGATCGGGGTGCACATGACGAGTCGTTTGCGGCCTACGCGGATGGCAATTCGATAAAACGGCAATTCAGTTCTTACACTGTTGAGCGAACGACCCGGCAGGCAGATGAGATGATTGAGTATTGTCCGTCTGAGGTCTTCACGCGTGAGGGGCATCCGTCGGCTGAGCCGATTTTTATTCTGGGCTTGCCCAGAGCCGGGTCGACACTGCTTGAGCAGATTCTTGCGAGCCACTCATTGGTCGAGGGTACGGCTGAGTTGCCTTATATCAGTCAGATTGCGAGTGAAATTGGGGGCACGCGCAAGAAAGATGAGCAAGCCCAGTATCCGTCAAACCTGATCAATTTGACGGCTGAAGAAAGAGTGGCGTTCGGGCAAAGATACCTCGACAGCGCGGCGAAATACCGAACTGATAAGGCGCACTTTATCGACAAGATGCCCAATAACTGGATGCACATTGGTTTGATCAAGGCCATTTTGCCGAATGCGACCATTATTGACGCTCGTCGGCACCCAATGGCGGCGTGCTTTGCCAATTTCAAACAGTTGTTTGCGCGAGGTCAGGAATTTACCTACGGACTAGAAGAGATCGGCCATTACTACGCGGATTACATGCGACTCATGGCGCACTGGCATGCGGTGCTTCCAGATGATGTGATGACGGTACAGTACGAGTCGGTAGTCGAAGATCTAGACACTCAGGTTCGAGCCTTGCTAGAGCACTGCAAGTTGCCGTTCGAGGAGCAGTGTCTTCGTTATTATGAGAAAGACCGGGCGGTTCGTACCGCCAGTTCGGAACAGGTACGACAGCCCATTTACCGAGACGCTTTGTCACTTTGGCAGCGCTATGAATCGCATTTAGACCCGCTCAAAGCGGTGCTGGATGAAAGAGGGGTTGCCTACTAGCCCATGGCTCCAGCCGCCCCTGACGTAGGGGCATGAAACCTTACGGGAAAATAGGCTACCCTGTTACCACACCAAAACAATAACTCTGGGATTCTTTATGACGCAGGCTGTAGATCGCGTTAACTTCGTTTTAACCCTTTCGGTCATGTTGGCCATGGCCATACCGCTGCTTCTCTTCCCAGAAGCCAGTGCGCTCGCACTCCAAACGGCCTACAACTTCCTCGCTACCGAGCTGGGTTGGCTGTACATTCTCACGGCGATATCGGCGTTTGGTGCCGTTGTTTTTCTTGCCTTTGGACCTTACGGTCGCGTGCGGCTAGGGGACGATAAACCTGAATTCAGTACAACTAGCTGGATCGCGATGCTGTTTGCCGCCGGTATTGGTGCCGGCATGATGTATTGGGCATCCATTGAATGGGCGTTCTACGTCGATACCCCCCCCTTTGGGGCTGCGCCGCGGTCGCCCGAAGCCTACGTTTGGGCGTCGTCCTTTGGTCTGCATCACTGGGGACTGGTTGCCTGGTCGTTTTATTGCCTGCCGACGCTCGCCATTGCCTACCCCTTTTACGCGCGCGGTGTGTCTAAGCTCAAGTACAGCATCTCAGCACCGCATTTTATTAAGGGCGGTGAGGGATCGATTGGCGCAAGGTTAATGGATAGCTTCTTCATGATCGCTTTGGTCGGTGGGATTGGGAGCTCGCTTGGATTCTCGACACCCATGATTGCCGCGTTGATCTCAAGGCTGACGGGCATTCCCGTCAGTTTTGGTATGGAGTTAGTGGTGGTTGCGGTGTGTGTTGCAATGTTTGGCACCAGCGTTTGGCTTGGACTTAAGCGCGGTATTAAGCGCCTCAGTGATTTTAATATGGTCCTGGCCTTTGTCATTTTGGTCTGCATTCTCCTCGCCAGCGATACCGTCTTCCTATTGCGAATGGCGATCAACTCGATCGGTCACACGCTGCAAAACACCGTAGCGATGATGTTTTGGACTGACCCCATAAACAACACGGGATTCATCGAAGATTGGACGATCTTTTATTGGGCGTGGTGGCTTGCCTACGGTCCCTTCATTGGTATTTTCGTAACCCGTATATCGAAAGGCCGATCGATACGCGAGGTGGTACTCGGCATGTTGGGAATGGGTTCTATGGGCGTGTGGCTGTTCTACCTCATTATCGGTAACCACAGTCTCGGACTGCAGGTGAGTGGTGAGGTGGATGTTCTGGGTATCATGGCTGCGTCCGATGGTAATCAAGCCATTATCGCGGGTCTTGATGTTTTGCCGGGTGCATCGCTGTTCATCATCGCCTTTATTTTCCTAACCAGTATTTTCACGGCAACGACTTACGATAGTGCGTCCTACGTTCTGTCAGCAAGCGCGACTAAATCGCTCAAGCCCTCTGAAGATCCGGCGCGGTGGCATCGTGTTTTCTGGGCGGTTGCGATTGCGATTTTGCCCATTGGATTGATGTATGCCGGTGGTCTCAAAACGGCTCAAACGGTCGTCCTCGTGGTATCGCTGCCACTGGTCTTTACCTTCTGGCTATCCGGTATCTCCCTCCTTAAATCACTTAAGGAAGATCATGGTGATACAACGGACAACTCAGCCTCTTAACGTTGCGGACTCCCAACTCACCGCAGAGCATTTTATGGTTCAGGTGGTAGCGTGAGCGATCAGCCAGTTGCCATCGTTATGGGCGGTGCATCTGGCATTGGACTGGCCCTGTTGCTGACGATCGTGCTAGCCGGTTGTGACCCCGCGAATAAGTCGCCTGTTGTTGAAACGGCAAATGCTCAGTACTCGGGGCTCGAATTGACTGGAGGCGTTCAGGCGTTTTTAGGTATCCCCTTTGCGAAGCCCCCGATTGGCGATCTGCGTTGGGAGCGCCCTATGCCTCTCCATGGTCCGCAAGGGCAGGTCGATGCCACTAGCTTCAAGCCTGCGTGTATGCAGACGGGGAGTGGCCTTGCTTGGTATCACGGGATGATGTCGCGTGTGGGTGTTGATCCAAGCCTGATGAAGGGCCCGAGGTACTCGGAAGACTGTCTTTACCTCAATGTATGGACGAAGGGTGATGTCTCCTCACCCAAGCCCGTACTCGTATTCATCCACGGTGGCTCGAATAAAGGTGGTTGGAGCTACGAGCCGAACTACCGCGGTGAGGCGCTGGCAGCCCGCGGTATCATCGTGGTAACAGTTGCCTATCGTCTCGGCGTCTTTGGATGGCTGAGCCATCCCGATATGAATATCCAAAACGCGGGGTTACATGATCTCATCGCCGCACTCGATTGGGTGGGCGAAAATATTGCTGCCTTCGGCGGTGATCCCAGCCGTATCGTGGTATCGGGCGAGTCGGCGGGGGCGGATAACGCGCTGCATCTTGCGCTCTCGCCACCCATATCGGGTAAGTTGGCTGGGGTGATTCATCAAAGCGCCGGTTGGTCGGCCACGAGCACGCTCAGTCGAGACACAGGTTTTACGTTAGGGAGGGCCCTAGTTGCGCACCACCTTGGCCCCGACGGTCAATTTGAGGGGTTGAAAAACATAGCGGCTGAGGATTTGCTGGAATCTCAGACCGAGCTCTTCAGCGAGCACTACTTCAGTCCTATTCCTGACGCTGAGACCCTGCCAATTCCATTGGAAGATGTGGTGGAGGGGGGCACCTTTCCCAAGCTAGATCTCATCATTGGTTCAAATCGCAATGAGTCGCTGATGTATCTCCCTGAAAGCGCAAGGCTTGAGGATTATTTGGAAGGTTTTTTCCCAGTTGAGTCGTGGGAAGACATCAAGCAAATGCTTGGCGCTGATCTTTCTGAGTTAGCACAGATGGATCGATTACGCTCCGCCGTCCAGTACACCTGCCCAAGCCTGGCAGTAGCGTCCGCTGCACACGATGCAGGCGGGTCAGCCTATGTTTATCGTTTCGATCGCATGCGTGAGGGTTTCGACGCAATCGGTGCTTATCACGGTGCTGAGCTTCCCTACGTGTTTGATACCCATGACGCTTGGCTACCTACCAATGATGTAGATCTCGAAATCACAGAAGCGCTGGTGGATTATTGGATAGCCTTCATGACGAGCGGCCGTCCTGGTGAATTAGCGTCCTCGATAAAGCGCAATGGAACGCCAATTGCTGTAAAAGGTGAAGCAGACCGTGAAATAGGAGAGGGAGTAGAAGGCAGCGAAGCGAGTGTTGCAGAAAGTGAAGCACCGGTAAGCGTATTTTGGCCGGCCTGGAGTCCAAGCCAGCAGTCGCTCGTGGTCTCAAATGAGGTTACTGCGGCGACACACCCTGATGCTGAGCTCTGCGATTTTCTCAGTGCAACTCAAGCGGCAAGTGCGCGTCACTGAGTCGAGGTAATGAACGCCACCAGCGCGGTGACCTCTGCATCGCTGAGCTGATCAGCATAGGCCGGCATCGCGCCAACACCTTGAGCGAGTGCGGTTCTTATGCGTTGAGCATCGGGTCTCAGCTCATCAAGATTAGGACCAACCACACCCTTAGCACCCGCGGCTTTCAAGCTATGACAAGCGGCGCATGGTGGCTGAGCAGCGTTATTAAAAAGTTGGTAGCCCAAGCTTGGTTCTGAAGCACGATCTTTCTGCAAATTTGTCGAGTCCATATGACTTACTGCACTGGCGGAGGTGGTTGAGGTCCCCGCCACACTCCCAGCTGCCAACGCAAAGGCTTTTCCATCTGCCGATTTCTCGGGGGCCATAGAGCTGCTAGCTGTTTCGCTGACACTTATCGATAAACCATGGTCCCGCCAACCGTTGTGTCCATAACCCCGTTGATTAGGCGGGAAGTCAGCGGGCTGTATATCGCCGCGGGTATCGGTGGCACGACTTACCAGTTGGTGTTGCCCATCATTCAGTTCACTATCCAAAGAGAAAGTTCGCCAGCCGTTTACGCCTAAATCAGGCCCGTAGAGACTGGCCTCTTGCCAATGTTTTCCGCCGTCTGTTGAAACTTCCACTCGCTCAACGCCGCGCTCGCCTGAAAAAGCGACACCAAAGATCCGATGTTGTCCTGGAGCGATGGGCTGACCGTCTGCGGCGGGACTGTTTATCCATGACTTTACCGGCATGCGATACATCGAAGGGTGGCTCGCATTGCCACTCTCCCCAACGGGCCTCATTCGATAGCCCGATTGCTGGATTTTGTTCGGTGATTCATGGGTGGCTGCAGCGAGTGTTCTCAACCATTTCACATTGTTCACACCGAAATAACCCGGCACCAGAAGCCGAACGGGACCGCCGTGAACGAGCGGTAGTGGCTCACCGTTCATCTCCCAGACGAGCAAACAGTCTTCAAGGCCTTTTGCTAAGGGTACTGATCGCTCTACAGCAACAGTTTGCGGGTCTATTCCTGCGGGCAGAGGCTCACCGCCTGTCCCGGTCAGATAAGTCCTACCGTCGATCGGTCCACCAAACTGCGCGAAGACATCAGCAACGCTCACTCCAGTCCAGAGCGCACAACCGGCAGCACCCACAGCCCACGGCGAGCCCGACGGTTTGTGATCGAAGAAAGCGCGCCCGTTTCCAGAGCATTGCAAGACTGAGGCGACTGTTTTGGTGGGTAATAATTTTAGGTCGGCAAGTGTCAGCTCACCCCCGGACTGACAGCCTGTCACTCTGACAGCCCATGTATTGGGGTCGGCAACAATCTCGGAATCGGGCATCGGCAGGTTATTGCGCACGAAGAACTGGCTGATGGGTGTAATGGGTCCCTGCCCGTAGGCGTCTCGGGCAGTTTCAAGCGCTAGTGGCAAGTCATTGTGTTCAATAAAGTTCGCGCGACGCTTACCCGCTGGCAGTAGTGGCTGAATGGCACTCCAAGCGAGATTGGGTAGTGCAACCGCGGTCGCCGCCAGCAGCTTAAGCGCCGAGCGGCGAGAGGTGTTAGGGCCAATCAAATTCATGGTGATCGTTCTCTGACGACTTACTGTAAGACGGCCCACACGATGACGCCGAGCGTTAATAAAATCAATGCTCGATGGACGACGAGATTCTGATCGAGGGCACGACTAAGAGCGGCGCCTGCGAGACACCACAACGAGTGAAAGCATAGTTGAGCTGCCAGAAAACTGACCGGGACGACAAGCATACGTTCCAGATCGGTTTCAAAGCCGTCACCAAATTGCGACAGCGCGAGAGTCGCCATCATCCAGGTTTTTGGACTAAGTGGATGCACAATCGCTCCTGCCCAGAACGAAAAGCGAGTCTGTGATGATGAGGCGGATGGTGGTGTCCAGTTGCGAAGTGCTAGGTAGGCCATATAGGCCGCAGAGACAAAGACGAAGACATTCTTGATGTCTGGGTTTGCGTCGATAACTTGCATCAGTCCAAAAGCAAGAGCGAGATTCAATGCAAGCTTTCCTGCGAGGAGGCCTCCAATGAAGGTAAGGGTTCTCACGTACCCTTGCTGTGCTCCTGCTGTCATCAGGAGCATATTGGCGGGTCCGGGCGTTGCAACCATCGCGAAGATAAAGGCCCAGAGGGCGAGGTAGACGTCCATAAAATCTCTCATTGACGACAGCAAGCTTGGCGCCGCCTGCGGTGTGGAATTAACGCAACTTCAGAACTTCGCTGTAGCTGTGTATAGCTCCGATCAAAGAATATCAGCTGAGGGGTCGCACTCGGGATAATTCTGCATGTAATCTTGGAACAAATAATAAGACTCGGAAGATAAGAGCTTGCGGCAACGAGAGGTTAGTCTCTGTCAATTGTCTTGAGCAGCTCAGGGAGATTTCATGGATTTATCGTACGGTGCGGAGTACGACGCTTTTCGGGAGGAAGTGCGTTCGTTCATTCGGGAAAACAAAGATAAGCAGCCCGTAGCTGGAGATGGCATCAAAAGCCAAGCCATGCGCGATTGGCAGGCAGTCCTTATTAAAAATGGCTATCACAGCCGCACGATCCCAAGCGAATACGGTGGCTATGGCGCCGAGCCAGACATCATCAAATCCCGAATCATTGCTGAAGAGTTTGGTGCGGAGCGCATGCACCGTGGCTTCAATGGTCAGGGTGTGACGATGTTGACGCCTGTTCTACTCGAGATGGGCACGGAGGAGCAGAAGAAGGCTTTTGTCGAACCGACAATTCGTGCGGAGATGATCTGGTGCCAGGGTTATTCCGAGCCAGGTGCCGGAAGTGACCTAGCGAGTCTCACTACTAAAGCCGAGCTTGATGGTGATGAATGGGTCATCAACGGACAGAAAATCTGGACCAGTACAGCTCATCATGCCGACTGGATCTTTTGCCTGGTTCGCACCGAACCCGATGCGCCTAAGCATTTAGGCATTTCGTTCTTACTATTCCGCATGGACACACCGGGCATTGAAATCAGACCGCTCGTTGATATGACCGGTGACGCCAATTTCAACGAAGTTTTTTTTACAGACGTGCGGGTGCCGAAGCATCAAATCGTTGGGGAACGCGGTCAGGGCTGGCAAGTGGCAAACGCTATATTGGGGCACGAGCGCGGATCGCTGGCGACGCCAGATGCGGCAATGAATCGCTTGAACGGGGTAAAGCGCCTGATGCGGGAAGAGAGCATTAACGGGGAAGCGATTATTGATAACCCTGTCTTTCGCGATCGTCTCCTGAAACTTGAGGGACGCGTACTCGCCATGCAGTACAACGACATGCGCTTGCTCTCGGCCAAAATCAATCGCAACCAGGATGTTCGCCTTGCCAGCATGATCGTGAAGCTGATTGGCACCGAGCTGCGTCATGAGATCGAATGCCTGGGCATCGACGTCATGGGTGAGATCGGTCTTAGCTACGGCGACAATCCACACGTGCGTGGTCGCGGTTCATGGCAGTACCAATACATGTTCTATCTTGGGCTGATCATTGGCGGTGGCACCTCGCAAATTCAGAAAAATATTATTAGCGAGCGGGGATTGGGCATGCCGAAAGAGCCAAAGATTCCGGCCGCGGGCGCCAAGTAGGAGGAGGGGGTAACAAATGGAATTTGGATTATCACAAGATCAACTGCTCCTCGATGACAGCGTTAGAAAGTATTTATCCTCCGAGGTGTCCATCGACGTCGTGAGAAAGATTGCCTCGGGCGAACAATCTGATAGCGACATTTGGCGTGGTCTCGCGGAAATGGGTTTGGCTGGCATCATCATTCCAGAAGCCCATGGCGGTGCAGAGCTAGGTATGCTGGACGCGATGGCGATTGCAGAGGCGCTGGGTTACGCCGCTTGTCCCGGGCCGTTCTTAAGTACCGCTATCATGTCCGCACATCTGCTCAACCAGGCGGGTGCCACTGATCCGCTCGCGGGGATGGCAAGTGGCGACTACCGAGTGGGTATTGCCTTCAGTGACTTTGTTGGTAGCAGAAAAGGCGCGGTTACAGAGTCGGACGCCAAACTCAGTGGTCGGAGTTTGTATGCCCTCGACGCCACTGCAGATGCCTATTTAGTGGCTCTAGCGGACGGTCGGATCTACATGGTTGAGAGCGAGCATCTTGGCCGAAAGTTGCTCACTTCCATTGATAGCACTCGCAGCGTTTGTGAACTAAATTTCGATCAGACCCCGGCTTGTCTTGTTACAGACGATGCGCAGTTGGTGCGAGACACGCTTTATCGCGGGCGTGCTATTCAGGCAGCCGACACGTTGGGAGCTGCGCAGTACATGCTTGATCAAGCGGTGGCGTATTCACTGGATCGAAAGCAGTTCAATCGCGCGATTGGTTCATTTCAGGCGGTGAAGCATATGTGTGCAGAGATGGCCTCGCAGTTGGAGCCCTGTCGTGCCTTTTCCTGGTATGCGGGACATGCGTTTGACGAGTCAACGGAAGATGCGGCGGAGACCGCCTGTCATGCCAAGGCGCACCTTTCAGAGGTCGGTCAGTTTGTCGCGAAAACAAGCACTGAAGTTCACGGCGGCATGGGCTTTACTGACTTAGTGGGCCTGCACTATTGGTTTAAGCGGATTGGTTTCAATCGACAGCTTTTGGGTTCACCCGAGGCGGTTCGCCATGAGGTGGCAGTGCTTCAAGGGCTCTGCGAGGCTTAGGTTGGCCTCTGCTTCCAGTGTCCAACCTCGAGGCAATAAAACGCATATCCACGGGGTCATCAAAATGATCGGCGAAGTTACTCCAAAGAATAAGAATGAAGGGAGCAGAACGGTGAGACATAAAAATGCAAAAACCCCAGCGAAGTTACTCGGTGCGTCGATACTTTTTGCTCTGGTCTCTCAGCTAGCCGCCTGCGGGGGCACTCCCGATGATCCGTCTGTTGTAGAACTCGGCGTAAAGCAACTCACCGAGGGACAAGTAACGGGGATCCCATCGCCTTACGATGAGTCGATTACGGTTTACCGCGGACTCCCTTACGCAGCACCACCGGTTGGTGATTTGCGCTGGCGTGCACCTCAGGCGCCGGCTGATTGGCCGGGGGTCATATCGGCTGATACTTTCGCTGATAGCTGTTACCAGCCGCGTCATTCGTCGACCTTTGTATGGCGCCGCGAGGACTTCCCCGTCTCCGAGGACTGTCTCTACCTCAATGTTTGGACGTCCGCGACTGAGGATAAAAAGCCCGTTATGGTTTGGTTTCACGGCGGTTCGCACGTAAGTGGGCAGGGGCACTCGTTGATTTTTGACGGCACTACGCTCGCTCAGCATGACGTCGTGGTGGTCACCATTAATTATCGCTTGGGCCCACTGGGCTTCCTGGCGCATCCGTGGCTATCTGATGAAGCTTCCACGGCCACCGAAGAGAGCACGTCTGGAAACTACGGATTGATGGATAAAATTGCCGCGCTTCAGTGGGTGAATCGCAACATTGCATCACTCGGCGGTGACCCTAACAACGTGACTATCTTCGGGCAGTCTGCAGGTTCCCAGAGCGTGTGCTCGCTGATGACTGCACCTGCGGCTCAAGGACTCTTTCACAAAGCCATTGGTCAGTCGGCGGCCTGTGTAAACCAGCTAACCAAAGCCGATGCTAAGGGCTACGAGCGCGGTCAGGCGCTGGTTGAGGCTCTGGGTGCTACGTCCATCGATGGTCTAAGAGACGCAGATCCTGATGCGCTGCTTGAGGCCATGGCAGCCTCAGATTGGGAGTCTGGCAGTCGCATTGTGATAGACGGTGTTGTATTGCCCCGATGGCCCGATGAGGCCTACGCGGCAGGCGAGCAGAGCAAAATACCGCTGATGCTCGGTTTTCTTGCCAATGAAGGGTATGAGCTGTTCCCGGTTAACAACGCGCTTACTGAGGCTGAGTTGGAAGGGTTTCTGGCCTATGTGGGTGGTGATCGAGCCGATGAACTTGTTGGGGAGTATGACGCCGAGAACATGAGTCCGGGCGAGCTGCAGCATGCCATTTCTACGGATCTATTTATGGCCTTTGGTAAACGGCAGTGGGCGTCGTATCACGCGGACGCGGGCCAGGAGACCTTCCTCTATTTTATGGACCATGTACCACCGTCGTTTCACATCTACATGCCCGACCAACCGTTCTTAGAACTCGAGGGCGGACCGCGAAGCGGTGGCGCCTATCACTCAGGGGATTTGGCCTATGTGTTTGGCACCGTAGACAAGGTGGGATATGACTGGAATGAGGCTGACCGCAAGGTATCCGCCCAGATCGTGGATCACTGGACGCAATTTGCGAAGACAGGAAACCCCAATGTCGTAGGTTCATCGGATTGGCAGGCATTCAATACCGAAGACCTTCACACTCGCGTTATTAATACGACACCAACAACAGTGGGAGGTGTTCGAAACACCATCATGTCAATTTTTAGCGGTGCTGAGTGACTCTCGGGTTCGCTGAGTAGAGTTCTATTTTTGCACCTCGGCTTTGCGTTTCGGTTTCGCACTTCAGTTTTATGTTTCGGTTTTGCGTTCCGGTTTTGCGGTGCTCCAGTGTTACTGTCACGGCGATGACTCTGACTAATGAGGCTAAATTTATGAAAAAGCTACTTTTAACCGCATCGATGGCACTTGCTTTGATCGGTTGTGGGTCACCTGAAGAGTCAGAGGTAGGCTCAACGTCTGCCGCCAGCTCAGCTCCCGATGTCGTCAATATGACACTATCCGAGATTAGCTATCAGCTTGAGGAAGGTGCATTTTCATCGGTCGAGCTCGTGCAGGCTTACCTAGCACGTATTGAGGCAATCGATAAGACGGGACCCACCCTCAATGCTGTGATCTCGGTGAATCCGAGCGCTTTGGGGCTGGCTGAAAAGAGCGACTTACGTCGTAAATTGGGACAAGCACTCAGTCCGATCGACGGTGTACCCGTTCTTTTAAAGGACAATATTGAGTCTAAAGATGATCTTGCAACCACGGCTGGTTCGACTGCGCTGATTAATAACGTGACGGGTCGAGACAGTCCTCTTGTTGCGGCCCTGCGTGAATCCGGAGCCATTATTCTGGGCAAGACCAATTTGAGCCAATGGGCAAATTTCCGCTCTAATCACTCGGTTTCCGGTTGGTCGGCAGTGGGCGGCTTAGTGAAAAACCCGCACGTATTAGATCGCCAAGCCTGCGGTTCAAGTTCGGGCTCTGCGGCTGCTGCAGCCGCAAGCTTGGCAGCGGCAACTGTCGGGACAGAAACCAACGGCTCGATTATTTGTCCATCACAGGTAAATGGTGTTGTGGGGTTGAAACCAACGCACGGTCTCTTGCCGATCGATCACATTGTTCCAATTGCTGCCACGCAGGACACAGCGGGACCCATTACTAAATCCGTGAGTGGTGCTGCCTTGATGCTCGACGGTATGACGGGTTGGGAGAATCACTATTTTACGTCGCTCAATCCCTCCGTGGTTTCCGGGATACGCATCGGCGTATTGGAGTTTGCGCGCAATGACAACCCGAGGCTCAACGCTGAGCTCGACGCAGCGATTACGAGGATGTCCAAAATAGGCGCCGAGGTCATTCGTATCGACGAGCACGACACCCCTCCAGAGTTTTGGGGCGCAGCTCGCTTAGTTCTTGGGGCGGAGTTTAAACAATACCTCGACGCGTATTTGGCCGGTTCGCCTGCGGATATTCCTGTGCGTAGTCTGCAAGATGTGGTGGCGTTTAACGAAGAGAATGCGGCTGTCGAACAAGCTATTTTTGGGCAAGACATTCTCGAGTCTTCACTCGAAGCCCCGTCACTCGAGAGCGATGCATATCGCGATGCGCTAGTCTTAATCCGTGCGGCAACCCGTGAAAACGGAATTGATGCACTGCTTGAAAAGCACAATGTGCAAGTGCTGATGGGGCCGAGCGGGCCTGTCTCACCGAGAGCCGATGTGGTCAACGGTGATGTTTGGCCCGCTTGGGCGGGCGCCGGGTCTATGGCGGCGGTGAGTGGCTATCCAAATCTCACCGTGCCTATGGGCACGATCGCCGGGGTGCCAGTGGGTGTCTCGTTCATGAGTGGTCGGGACCAAGATTCACTGTTGCTTTCAGTTGGTTTAGCGTTTGAGCAGGCGGGCCCTGGTTCTCCTCGCCCAAGCTACAAACCCACAGTCACTGTGGATGATATGCAAGCTCTAACGGTAAGCCGCTAGAGCCTGCGCCGCTAGATTACTCCTCGACCACTTCCAGGGGCTCGGCGTCGAGCTTGACCCAATGGCGTGTGTCCAACAAATAGCGTGTTTGATAGTCGTCTAAGTAGTCGAAGAAGTTGTGAGTATGACCCATCACAAAACGGCCTCCGTCGATGTCGATCATGTCCCAATAGCGCTTGTTGTAGAGCACACATCCCTCGGCTTCGTCTGGGGGGCACAATGACTTATCGTTTCGATCACTGCGGCGATACAAATTGATGATCATTTGCTCGAATTGGTTGTCCCAATTGCCGGTATACATGATGGCCTCGCTGGTAGTCACGACTCCGTCGCCATTGTCATCAAAGGTCCACGTGCTCTTCGCTGTGCCATCTTGATTGATGTTAATCCAGAAGCGCGAGTTCGCATCACTGAGCCAACTCCACTCTAGGCTGTAAATGCCGGGTGTGATGTCATTGGCATTGGCAATACGCTTGCCACCCCTACCGACACTCATCCCTATGGTGTAGCCAGCTTCATCTCTCTCAACAACGCCCATCAAAAGGGGACCGAAGGGAATGAACTCCAATGACCGTGAGGTCTCAGTGGTGATGAGCAAATGCCCCTCCGCGTTGGTCTGCCAATCAAAGCTTCCAAGCTCTGCGCCCGCACCTACATTTGCTGGGTCGAACATGACGAAGTCAAATGTAATGTCGCTCCGGAAGAACAAACCATCGGGATAGTCTTCAAAGAAGCGACCCGGTATAGGCAAGATCCAATCCTCTATGTCAGAGGGTGAGCTAAAGGTGTCTCCGTTGGCCGTATAAAACGCTTTTGCACCCCTCCCCGCGCCTTGTGTACCGTCATGATCAACTTCCACCTCAGGCAGTATTCCTGAAACCTCGGGATATCGCTTGATGTGCTTGGTTTGGATGTTTACGACGTCATAGCCTTCTCCCTCAGCCACAAAGGTGAGCGTCGTGCTTTTGCGTACCGTCTCTTCGTATACCTCCTCCTCGACACCATCGTCATCGGTGTCGATCAGAACAATTCGTCCGTCCACAACCCAGTCTTCATAGGTCATCACGACTTCGTCGCCCAATTGCGTCCAGGTAAAGAACTCTTCTCCGAGGCGCGCATTGGTGAACTCGATACCCGTACCGTCTTCGTAGAATTCAAGGGCGGATGAACGGTAGCCCGGCTCATAGATGAAGAGTTGGTCAAGCCCCGACTGTCGGCTTGCCAGATTCGTGGAGGCTTTAGATATGGTGTCCATCTTGGCATTAGATAGCTTGCTCGCGTCCTCAGATTGAATGGACGACACCGCGTCGTAAAGCCGGTCTACAGAGGTCACGAGGTCCATGGTTGATGCGTCGCCGCTCAGCATCATTGATTTCATGTTCGGGTCATTTACTGCCAGCTCGAGCGCAGCGGATGCGATCAACATTTCTTCCGAATTGACGTTGAGACTGTGTGAACGCAATTCATCAAAACTCAAGGGGAGGCCGCCATTATTTTCTATCATGACGAGGCCCACAGCGGCTGTTGTGATGGGTGTGATCTCCACAGCGGCCAACTCATCGGTGGTGAGGCGCGCGTCATTGCCTGCCAGTGACTTTAGGCTTTTTAGATCACCCAAAGCACTTGCAAGTATTAGCATGTCTTGAGCGTCTTTACCTTGGGCATTGAGGCTAACAAGGCTGTCCGACGCACTGGAGTCGACCTCCAATTCGTATCGCCCTTGTGAGTCTGTTGTTGTAGAAAAGCGCTGACCCGCGAGATCAACAAACACATTGGCGCCCGCATCAAGTGATGCATCGACATAACCTACAATCGTAAACACAGGCTCGGGTGGTGGTGCGACCGCCTCTATCGTTCCGGCGCTGTTGTTCGAGCCACCGCCCCCGCCGCAAGCGGCGAGTATTAAAAGTGCGAACAGTGTGAGTGCTTGAGTGGTAAGCCTTGGGTACATCGATCTTCCCTAAACCCTTATTTGGGTAATACTTGAATGGTTGCAAAAATAACAAGGTCGGTTTTTCAGGAAAATGACACTCCTTGGCTCTTTCTTGACAAAATTGAGACGCTGTCGTGGTCCGGCTACAGAGCACTGCTGGTGCAGCTAAAACGTGAAAGAAGTGGTGTATTGGTCCATTAGAGTGCGCGACGCTCTGAAGCGTGTTCGACGCTCCAACTGAACCGGAATCGTCGCTGGTCTATTGGCTTGATCTAGAAGTCATTTTCACAACACTGCCTCAATGGCATCCGTTTTGCACCTAAAGGGTGCGTTTTCTGCCGTATCTCTCCGCAAAAAATGTGACACAAGTCCAAAGGGGGCAAAACAGACGGCTGAGAGTTAAAAAAATAGACTTAGCACCCCCACCCTGTAGTGTTTGGCGTGGGGGCGGCGTTTGCGGTTCCACCTCGCGGACGTTTGGAGCTCCTGTGATAATTAACTGGGGCAAGACAATGAAAGCATTAAAGCAAGTTGTATTAGGTTCAGTACTAACCTGTGCGGCGCCATTTTTGGCGGCGGATGATCACGAGACATTTGCGGGGGGAATTGATCCCGCCGAGCCGATGTCTGTTCAAATTCAATTGTGCACACTCAACGACGGCAAAAGCATGCGTGATTACGATGCTATGTCCGCTCGTTACAGGAAGTGGGCGAAGAAGAATGACGCCGAGGTTGCACTCATCCGTCAATATCCCTTCGCTACGCACAATATGCCTAACAATCCATACCCGGCAGATTTCGTCGAATTTTTAGTCACAGATTTTGAGAATTCAGGCTCGGGTTGGGACAAGTGGATGTCGACCAAAGAGGGGCAAAAGCTTAATGCTGAGTGGCAAGATATAGCCACCTGCAGTGTGAAGTTTGCCGCGATGTTTACTAACTGGGCAGACGTCGAAGCTATAAATACGGATGATTCTCGAATGGTCACCTGGAATTGGTGCACGCGTCGTGAGGGTGTTAGCCATGACGACCTAAATGCAATGCATGCGAGGGTCGTGGAGAACAATCCTGACGGACTGGGCAACATAGGCTGGTTTACTATGTATCCACTTATTGGCGGCGCGTCCGCGTCGGGTGAGTTTGCTCACGTCGTGGTATATCCAGATATGGCGGGTGTGATGACCCGAATGGATCAATTTGCCAACGGTGGTTGGAGAGATCGCATGGAGTACTACAAGTTGGCAGATTGCACGGGAGAGGCATTGATGATGGAGGAAGTCTTGAGTCGCCCCGGTGACTAATTTTTTAAGACCGTAGCCAAGCCGCGATCATCGCGGCTTTTTTTTAGCTAAGTCGCATGTTTTGGTTAAGTTACTGAAAAGCGCTAGCTACAAAATTTAAGCCAGCCTGCGGATAGCAGAGCCCGCGATTATCTGCTGACGTAGCCATATTTGCGCTGGTTGACTCGGATGCGGGATTTTGCACGAGAATCAAAAAGGTACGGACATTCACTTTATTTTGCACTGAGAGGCTCCGAGCGCTACCGTGTTGGAAATAGAAAATGGTGCTGGCACAAATACACCAACACCGACAAAAGACAGCGCAAAAGTTGTCTGGCATCAAACAGGAGATCACCCAATGGCCTATGAATGTTTTGATCTGAGCGTTTCCGAGGGAATTGCCCATATCCGCTTCAATCGTCCCGAAAAAGCAAACTCAATGATTCCGTCTTTTTGGACCGAATTGCCCGCAGTGGTTAATGAGTTGTCTCGCGACGCAGCCTGCCGAGTCATTGTTCTATCTGCAGAAGGTCGACACTTTTCCTCTGGCATGGATATCTCGGTCTTCACGGAGGGTGGCTTAGACGGCCCCGAGAGTGGCAGCCGATTTGTCCGCGCCGAGGCCTTCCGGCACCACTGTATGGCACTTCAGGATGCATTTACCTGTTTAGAGGAAGCCCGAATGCCCGTGCTTGTAGCGATTCAAGGCGCTGCCGTCGGCGGAGCAATGGATCTGATCACTGCTTGCGATTGTCGCTATGCAACCCGTGACGCTTTCTTTTCGGTGCACGAGACCGCTATCGGGATGACGGCGGACGTTGGTACCTACCCGCGCCTGGTGAAATTAATACCCGAGGGATGGGCACGTCAGATGTCCTACACCGCAGAGCGCGTGAGTGCCGAAAAGGCCCGCGATATAGGTTTAGTCAACGAGGTTTATGACTCGGCTGAGCAAATGCTGGATGCTGTTATGAACATCGCGCAACAAATTGCTGCTCATGCGCCGTTGGCTGTTTCCGGTGCTAAGCGTATGGTGAACTATGCGCGTGATCACAGTACAGCTGATGGCCTTGATTACATTGCTACCTGGAACGCGTCTATGCTCGATGGCGAAGCCATCCGCAACACGTTCATGGCACAAGCGAAGGGCGAGAAACCTCAATACGAAGAGCTGCTAGCGGTCAAAAAGACAGCGGGCGAGTGATTTCGCAGCAGCTATCCCTCTTGTTGTGGCGCCACCGGGCGCCACTTATGTCGCATTAGTGCCCCCACTATTCGCGTTGGTGCCAGCCTTAAGACGAGCGGTGGGGCAGTCTTTGCTTGAACGCGTTGCTCAGGCGCTCGGTAAGATCAAGGCTCGTTCAGATCAAGGCTAGATAAGATTACTGTAAACGCCCTGATGTATTGATAAGCCCGCCCCGTCAATATTTTGTCTTCAGAGAAGCACCTTAACGGGGAGGCTCTCGTATAAGGTTTGCATACACTTGTGACGATGACTTCGATAACGATGAAAAAACACTGGTTTCTGATCTGCTGCTGCGCACTGGCTATAGTAAGTGGCGCTCTGGCCGCACCTGTCTCTACTGAACTCGAGTCAGCGTCAAGCACATCGACGCAGGCAGCAGCGCCGATCGCTCCAGAGATTCTCTTTTTCATCCTGAAAGGCGATGGTGCCAGCGAGGATGAGACCGAGCAGCCGACAGATACAGATGGGGACGGAGTAGCCGACACTTCGGACCAATGTGCCAATACACCTGCCGGTGCTAGCGTAGACGCCAACGGCTGCGCGGATTCACAGTTGGATGATGACAGTGACACGGTCAGTAATGATGTCGATCAGTGCCCAGCGACCCCAACAGATGAGACGGCCGATGCGACGGGCTGCTCGCCTTCGCAGCTCGACACCGATAACGATGGCATCACCGATGACCTTGATCAATGTCCAAATACGTCTCCCGGTGTGGCTGTTGATGATCAGGGCTGTGAGGACACCAGTGGGTCACTAAAAGACGATTACATTCAAAACGTGAATCCGCTGATTACCGACTTTCAGAAAGGCTGCACCAGCTCGGGCTGTCACGGTAGGGGCAACGCACCGGGTGGATTGAGCCTCTACGGCAGCAATGTCGCGGGCAGTGACCAGCTAAATTACGATTCTCTGGTGTCGTATATCGATCGAAGTAGCGTTACGCGCTTACTTGGCAAACTGTCGGGCACACTTGGCCACGGTGGCGGCGTGCGTTACGGCACCGGGACCGCAGGCTATCAAGTCATCAAGACGTGGGCAGAGGCGGTTGATGCACGGTAGATTGCTGGCGTTGTGAGCACAGCCAAATAATCGGATGAGTTTCCTCTCCAGCCCAGATGCGCCATTAGTTAGCAAGCGGCCCATGTAAGTGGCCTGATTCATCGATAAGCAACCACGGCAGTCCCGACTTCGTCAGCCACGTCTCTGCGCCGTCTGCACCATGAAGACATGCAGCGGTGGCGATCGCGCCGGCAATCAATGTGTTTTCGGCCACGACACTTACACTAATTGCGCCTTCAACCGGTCTGCCGGTTTTAGGGTTCAGGAAATGGCTGTATGTTTTGTCTTCATGAGTGAAGAATCGCTGATAAGAACCACTCGATGCGAGCGCTGCATCCTTTAGTTCGAGCGTTTTAATCGCGGTCTTGGGATCATTTGGGTCCGAGATGCCAATTCGCCAGGGCTGTTCGTTGTTACTGGTGCCACTGGCGTATACATCACCGGCTAGTTCCACGATGTGGTTTGGAAATCCAGCCGCTCGCAGCGTCTGAACGCTCATATCAACTGCAAATTCTTTGACGATGCCGCCAAGGTCAAGCCTCGTATTTGCGTGGGAGAGATAGACGCCTGTCTCGCAGAGTTGCACATATTGCCAACCTACCGCGTCGAGAGTTTCCGGAAGTCGCTGGGGCGAATCAATTCGACCCTCCTGCAAATTCCAGATCTTATTGAGCGCGCCTGCGGTAGGGTCAAATAAACCATCGCTTTGCACATGGAGTTGCTGGCAAAACTCCAGAAGCCCTCGCGTCTCTTGGTCGATCTCAACGGGAGTGCCGGATCCTGCGTTTAGATTGATCTGACTCACGAGGCTTTTGGCGTTATAGCGACTGTACTTAGCCTCTAGCTTATCGAGTTCACCGCGCACGTTATTACACGCGACTTCTGCTGCCTGCCGGTCTGATCGGTCATGTCGGATCGTGATTGAGGCGGGGCCACCCATGACGCGAAAGGTTTGTTGGGTGAAGTTGTTTGGCTCAGTCAAAGCGCCAAGAGACTCCAACGGTCATTCGCCAGAAGTCGACAAGGGCAGGGGATTCGCCGCCACCTGATAAGCCCCAGTCGTGGTCGCTTAGGTAGCGCTCGACTTGACCTTCAAACTGCCAGTCGCCAACTGTCACGACGCCTCTCAGACCTAGGGTGAACGCCCCGTAAGATGAGAGCCTGAAGTCATCCGCGTAGTAGCGTTGGTCAAGCTGTGCTCTCGGCGCAAAGAAATCCGCTTGCTCTTGGCTGTAATACCGAATGTAAGGCTTGAGACTGTGTTTGCGTATCTCTTGGTGCCAGGCAATTTCAGCGGTGTGTGAGTTGGTGCCCCAGCTGTCGTCGTAGTAACGATAGTCGAGATGCAGTGACCCTTGAGCTTCGATGAAATGTCGACGGTAACCGGTGCTAAAGGCGTAGCGCTCGTGTCGGCCAGGCCGCTGATCGAATAGTTTGTAGGGATCCGATAAATACCCTTCGCTAACCGTATAGCTCAGTCCCACCCGCATGAGAGCCGTGCTTGAAAGAATTTGGCTCATGCCAAAGTAGAGCGATTGCGTATCAAGAGAATCTCGCTCAACCGACACGGGGATGTTGCCTTGTTCGGGCTCGACAGTGTCGTTAGAGCTGCTAAGTGAGGTCGTCCAGGTCCGAGCGTTGTCGTCGCTATTCCACGAAGCGTCGAAGGCCCAAGACGTGGCTTCGTAATCGTCTTCTTTGGACTGCGCCACGTTAAAGCCGGCGTTCCCATCGGCCCAGAAATAACGGGTTGTGACACCCACCTCTACGCGTTGATCTGAAATACTAGCGCCGCTGGTGATGACGCCCGGATTTCCGTCGATATTCGTACCGATGAACCACGGGGAGGCACCACTCATGACGTCATTTTGCACGTCGAGTGCAACCGACCAGGAACCCCCGACCGGCGCTTCGAACCAGAACTGCGTCACGTCGATATCGTAGCGATCCCTGCTGCCAAAAATGAAAGTGGAGTCGGCTAGCTTGTCTTCGTCGTAGTGGGTATAGCGAATACCCATCTCCGAAAACGCTGGGGGCGCATCAGCATGGGCTGATTGGTAGGCAGGGATTGCCGCCAACGCGGTACCGAGCGCTTGGATGAGCGGGCTGCGCGTGTTGATTTTGTGCTGCACGTTCTTCCCGGTCGCAGGTGGGTTAGCGCTCTCAGTTTTACCGCGAGACGGATCAGTTGCAGCCACAGCCGCCTCCTGCAGCTTTGGAACCGCCCGAAGATGCTTCCTTACTGGTATAAACATGGCCCGCCAGTCGACCTTCTCGCGCAAACGCTTCCCATTGCATGCCCGTTTTCGCTAGATACCCTCGCTCCCACGCAGGGACCTCTTCGATGCTGGCACAGCCCTGCAGTACAAAGAAACTGGCTAGAAGTCCCACCATCTTTAGAGATGTGTTGTGGGTGCGATTAAAACGACTCGATGTCTGCATGGAAGGCTTAAATTAGGTCTGATCTCGCCACGAGTTTACTGCTCTCATTGCGAAACCAAAAGTAGTGTTCTCCTCTGGATGCTCGTATGCCTCGTGCAGCCTGCCAAGCCACTGGACTCGAATTTAAAGAACTTAAGTCCTCGACGCGCAGCCACGTGCGTCCAAACAGTGCGTTTAAACGATTTATTGCATCAGAAGAGTGCAATTTTGCCTACATAAACTCGCGCAACGAACCTTTTGAGCAGGTAGAATCGCGCGCTTACTACGCCACCAACACGATTACGGAGTTGGCATCCATCGTGCATACGTTCTTTGAATCGAGGCAGTTTAAACCCACTCTAAACCCGACCCTAAAACCAAAGTAAGGCTCTGCAATGAACCTCCATCTTCGACGATTTATCGCGGTAAACGCTATTTCCCTGGCGGCCGCTCCCTTCGCATTCAGCCAAAGCACCCCTGTTTTTGAAGAGGTGATAGTCACGGCTGAAAAACGTTCAGAAAGCCTGCAAGATATGTCCCAAGCGGTTACGGCATTGACGGCAATTGAAGTTGAAGAGCGCCAGTTGACGTCCTTTGTCGACCTAAGCGCTATCGCTCCCGGTGTAAACGTGGCGAAGAACGAAGGCTTCAAAACCGTGATTACCATCCGTGGTATCGGTAACGAGGCGAACCAGAATGCGATTGCCAACCCTTCAGTTTCTTATCACCTAGACGGTGTTTATATCGCGTCACCTTTCGCTCTACAGACTGATTTTCTCGACCTAGAGCAAATTGAAGTTCTTCGTGGTCCTCAGGGTACGTTGTTTGGTCAGAACTCAACTGGCGGCGCGATCAATGTCATTACGATGGACCCCGACTTTGATGAGTTCAGTGGTTCTGCTGACCTGAGCTTGGGTCAGTACAAGAGCGTGCGTGCACGCGCAAGCATGAACATTCCGCTGTCAGACAACCTTGCTGCTCGAGTCTCATTGCTTCGTAACAACCACGAAGGATTCAGTGAGAACGTTTCTAATGGTCAGGATCTTGATGACGCGGACAGTTTGTCTGCGCGCGTCAAGCTGCTCTGGCAAGCAAGCGATAACGTTCGCGTAACGCTGGGTGCGCAGCGTTTCGATGAGAGTGTGAATGGTCAGGCACAAAAAGGTATCTATGATCCCACACCGGGTTCACGCCGCTTGGCGCAGGACTCTCGATCTGCTTACGAGCTGACATCGGAAATGTACAGTGCAACCGTTGAGTGGGATTTACCCGCGTTCACCGTTAAGTCGATTACGAGCTATCAGAGCGACGACATCATGGTACTGCGTGACAATGACCGTCATGATCCAACAACGTTGCCGCCGTTCTTCCTGCTGCAGAGCTACTTTGAACCTGAAACCAACGATCAGACAACGACGACTCAGGAATTCAACTTGATCTCGTCGGAGCCCGCTTTTGGCAAGCTTGACTGGGTGGCAGGTGTTTTCTACCTCGACACTGAGGTGGATATTGCGATCACCGAGCGTCTCGACTTCGGATTTGATGGCACGTTTGACCCCTTCACCGTGCAAGATATCGTCACGTTCGCTCCTGCGGATGCGGGCTTCATCTCTAACTCGAAGCCAGAGCGTGAATCCATGTCAGTCTATGGTCAGGGCACTTGGGCGCTCACCGATACAACACGCCTCATCGGTGGCCTTCGTTACACAAGCGACGAAGTTTACAGCGAGGTAACGAACTTCTACGGTCGTGGCGGTACAGACATTCTTGAAATCGACAGTAACGAAGTGACAGGTCGTCTTGCATACGAGAAAGACTTTGACGACGTGACGCTCGGCTACGTCTCATATACCCGAGGCTTCAAGCCCGGTGGTTCAAACCTCACTTACGGGCGTGAGAGCGTTGTATCTCCTATTGTTGTGTTGCCAACGTTCGAGCAGGAGACCGTTGATGCCTACGAAGTGGGTCTGAAGACTGACCTCGATGGTGGTCGTGTCCGTATGAACGCGGCGGCCTTCCTCTACAATTACGAGAACTTGCAGTATCAAGCGACTGACCCAGAGGTTTTCCAGGGCGGCGTAGGTAATATCCCTGAATCCGAAATCTACGGTGCAGAACTCGAGCTGGGCGCTTTCCTCAGCGATTCTCTTTTGTTCGATGCGCGCCTTGCTTGGTTGAGTACTGAGATCACTGAAAGTCACCTTGCACTTGATAACGTCGCGTCAGAAGCAGCGACCAATGCTCTTCTCGCACAGGGCGTAAACCTGTTCAGTCCAGAGGTGGAAGTAGCGCGTGCAGCGCAGATTTCGGATGTGCGCGGTAACGTTCTTCCAAAGACACCAAAGGTAACCGCTAATGTCGCACTGACGCATACCACGTCAATCGACGGATGGGGTGATGTGAAGTCGAGCTTGAGCTACACCTACCGTGGTGACTTCAAGCACCGTGTGTTTAACAACCCAACAACGGACAGTGTTGGTTCGTACCACACACTCGATGTCATGGTGAAGTTGTCTCCAGACAATGCTTCTTGGCGCGTTGAGCTCATCGGTAAAAACGTCACCGATGAAGACGGTATTAATGCGCGATTCACTGACGTATTCGGTGTTGGCGCAACGGGTGATCAGTTTATTCAGCCACGCCAGATTATGGTTCGTGCAGGCGTCGACTTTTAAGACGTGATGCTGGGCTTGCCTTGGGGTTTGCTCTGTGTAGCTTTCCCGAGGGATACATGATTGATTGAAAATGGCAGCCTCGAGCTGCCATTTTTCGTTTTGGCATGTTGAGCCAGATACATTGCTGGCAATCGGTGTCACTCAGCGGCAGACTGGGCCGCGAAAATTTTTTACTAGGGCCGGGCGCATGAGCGATTTTTTTAAACTGCGAGAGCACGATACGACAATTGGGCGCGAGATTATGGCGGGTGCCACAACATTCGCTGCAATGGCTTATATTCTTGTTGTAAATCCTCAGATCATGGCAATCGCCGGGATCGATCAGGGCGCGAGCTTTGTTGCAACGTGCCTAGCTGCGGCACTAAGCTGTTTGTTGATGGGGCTATATGCAAACTGGCCCGTCGGCTTGGCCCCCGGTATGGGTTTAAACGCACTGTTTGCCTACACCATCGTTGGCGACATGGGTTATCCCTGGCAAACCGCGCTGGGTGCTGTTTTTATCGCTGGCGTGCTGTTTGTGATTATCAGCACGACTCGAATTCGCGCTTGGATCATCATGAGCATCCCCGATGATCTCAAGATTGGTATGACAGCGGGTGTTGGTTTATTTATCGGTATTATTGGTCTGCAAAACGGCGGAATCATTGCGGATCATCCGGCTACGCTCGTTACCATGGGCGATTTCAGTCAGATACCCACGGCGCTTGCAGCACTCAGTTTTCTTCTCGTTGCCATTTTATCCGCACGCTTGGCGGCGGGCGGACTGATTCTCGGCATCCTCATTGTCACTGTACTCGGCATCCTATTGGGTGAGGTTACCTATCAGGGCGTTGTCTCTGCGCCACCTTCGATTGCACCGCTGGTTGGTCAAATCGATATCATGGCCGCGCTCAATGTCTCGCTAGTCAGCGTTATCTTTTCGATTTTGATCGTTAATTTATTCGACACGACCGGCACGTTGGTTGGTGTCGCATCGAACGCGGGTCTGGTCGACGAAAAGGGTGACTACAAAAATTTCAGTAAAGCACTAAAAGCCGACAGTACCTCGAGTGTTCTGGGTGCATTATTGGGCAACTCACCTGTCACCTCTTACGTCGAGAGCGCGGCAGGCGTTGCCGCCGGTGGTCGAACGGGTCTCACCGCTTGTGCGGTCGGTGTGTTTTTCCTACTGGCGATTTTCTTTGCGCCTTTAGCAATGATGATTCCCAGCTTCGCTGTTTCGGGCGCTCTGGTTTATGTGGCACTGCTTATGTGCTCGGGGCTTGGCAGGTTAAGTTGGGATAACCCAGTCGTGCTCATCCCAGCCTTACTGATCATGATTATGATCCCGCTGACGTTTTCGATTGCAGACGGTATTGGTATTGGATTCATTAGCTATGTTGCACTGAGCTTGCTTGCATCTGAGGAGCGCAAAGTGAGTTGGGGTGCTTTGGTAATCGCGGGATTATTCGTGATCAAGTTCGCACTGCTTTAGGCTGCCGAAGCGAGAGCAAAGCGGCCGAATTATCCGGATAGAGGCAGGTCTAGGTCTCGATGTGATCTTTCAGGATCTCGAAGAGCGCTGGCTTATTTTTCCTTAGCTCCTCCGTGGTCAATCCGTGTATTTCGTAGGGGTAGACCAACCAATCCTCGTTCTCATAGAGGAAGTAATCGGGCGTTAGATCCACTTTGCGCCGGCTTGGCTTGTAATAAGGCGTCGCAACTCGGATGTCTCGCGGAATGTTCTGTCTCAGCAGTTTGTGCAGCCGATTAATTACCGCGTCGATGGTGCGTCCTGTGTCAAAGACATCATCGACAATGAGCAGCCTGTCTTCATGGGTCAGTCGCTTCACGAGATAACTCAAACCGTAGACCTCGACGTGCCCTTTCTGCTGGTCGATGCCTTGCTTGTACGAGGATGTTCTTATCGCGATGTTGTCGGTTTCAATGCCGGCGTAGGCAAGTATTTCTTGCACAGCGATGCCGACAGGCGCACCACCACGCCAAATACCCACGATGAAGGTCGGTTTGAAGCCGCTATTGATGATTTGGGTACCCAATTGAAACGAATCGTTCAATAATTGGTTAGCGGATAGATATGTTTTTGTGGTGCTCATGAAGGTGATCTTGGTAACCGCTAAAACCCTATGATATCAGCAAGCAACTTTCAGGAAATCAGCTCTTGGATCAAATGATTAAAAAAACCTTTGTCGAAGAAGAGGCGCTCCTCAACGACTCTTTCCGCATGGCCGTTTCTGTTTATGAAAGTGGTTTCGCGCCCACGTTTATTGTGGGCATTTGGCGGGGCGGTTCTTCGGTCGGCATTTACGTACAGGAGTGTTTGCAATTCTTGGGCGTTGAGAGCGACCACATCTCTATCCGCACGTCCTATGCAGGATTACCCGACTACCAGAAGTCGGTTGATGACCCCTCGAGTATTCGCGTGCACGGATTGCAGTACTTGCTAGAGAATCTGAATGCGGATGATCGTCTGCTATTGGTAGACGATGTCTTCAACTCGGGATACAGCATCGAGGCAGTGATCACAGAGCTTCAGCAAAAGCTCAGGCTGAATATGCCGGCCGACGTCCGAGTCGCAACACCCTATTACAAACCTGCCAGAAACAAGACGGGTCGGTCACCCGATTACTACGTCCACGAAGTCGATGAATGGTTGGTCCTTCCTTATGAGCTGCAAGGTTTGAGTCGAGCAGAAATAGTGTCAAATAAGCCAGCGATGGCAGGCGTTTTAGAGACGCTCGATCGCTAGTTAGGACAATAACTCACTACTTGCTAAGACTGTAAAAACGCAAAAATGGCATGCGTTGCTCGAGCAATCAAAACAAGCAATAACAAGCAGTAAAGAGAAAAGAAAAAGCTGCGTAATTGATGGATAAGGTAATGGGGAGAGCACTTAGTATCTTTTCAAAGGGGTTTGTGACCCTAGTTCTTATAGGCTCTCTGCTTATTGCGATCTTTGACTTGCAGTCATCGCCGCCAAGTAAGCCATCCTCATGGCATGCCTACGTTACTGAGGACGAACTTCAGCACCCATTAGCCAAGTATTGGTTTGACCGAGCCGAGCCAGATTCAGGCGTTTTAGAGGCGCTAAATGCAGGACCGCTCCGAAAGGACGAGGTGCTCTTGTGGGATGACCGGCACAAGCTTGCGGAGTCGGGATACCTGCCAGGCGAGAACGGTTGGGCGCGACTCGAAGATGGGTCGGCCTACGTTGCAGTAAAGACCTTCTTTCCGGATGCAACGGCAGAGATGATCGACTGGTGGTTCGAGTGGGCTCAGCAAGCAGAGGATATTCGCTACAAAATCTGGTACCCCGGCGCTCATTACGCTATGTCTCAGGCATCCACGCCTAATGCACCTAACTACGAGCAATCCAAGGCTTATTGGGGCAAGAGTCGCTTCCCTGTTGAAGACGTGGGTGTGGGTGTTGCAAGGCTGCGGCTCGATTTTGTAGCTCCCTCAGAATTTGGCTTCGACGAACTACCCGAGGGTTCGACAATGCTTGCGGTGAGAGTGGGCCTGCCGAGCGGGCTCCTTAAAACAACCGACATGATTCACTACGTGAGGCCAGTCGATGGTGGCGTCGAGATGCGCAGCCGCTTCTGGATTGCGCGCGAGTTTGAGGCCATGGCGGGTGGTTTGGGAGTCGCAGCCGCGCTTGCCGATAACGCCCTCGTGAAACGAGTAGTTGTGCCTGAAAACTTACCGCAGGAGTTGGCGCTCCACTGCGCGAACGAGTACCGCCAGTTGGCGTCGTTTTTGCCCGAGGTGTATGGCCAGTACGCAGGCATAGACTGACACGCATTGGGGTAATCTCACCTTGCCCATCAGGCGCGTCACTTGTTGGTGGCAACCAATCTTGAGTTCCCCGAGCGTATGGCTCAACAGCAACTCATTGATTGACTGCCGGTTTTGTGCGGGTGAATAGAACTGAATGTCGGCGTGCAGATCATTGCTTTCTTTTGAAGGCTGGCCGTGTCACCCTTAAGTCTCTGAGCCAGCTCCACCTGAGTTGTCGCTGATCAAATGATAGCTGATTAAATAATAATAGGGAGGCAAATAACGATGCCCGTAGGTGTGCTTGGTTTTTACGGAGCTGTGTTGGTGTGGGCGGTACTCATCGCCAGAGGATTCTCTCGCCCTAGATACTGGCCAGTGATTGCAGGCTTCGGACTCGTGCTATTGCTGTTTCTAAATATTCGCTACCTGATCGAGGGCGCGCCTGCGGGGATCGCCTTTTTTATCAGTCTCTATGATTTTTTTGACAACCTCGGCCTCGCTAATGGCGATATGCCTCTGGCGATGACTACGTGCGTCGATAACGCTTGTTCGTTATGGGGTGCTACTTTTGAGCTTCATCAGACCTGGGGAGTGGCGTTTTTTGACCGGTTTGTTGAGGCACCCGCGTTGAGAACAAATGCGCTATACCTTCACTTAGCCTGCAACTCGATCGTCTTTGTTTTAATGCATATTCAGCTGTTCAGACCCGGTCATACCGCATCAGGTTCTAACCATGCTTGGTTGGGACGGCTTACCATGACGTTCCTCACCATCGGTACGGTCGCTGCGCTCTATCTCGCAAGCGAGCATGACGCGGTCTCACCTTACGGTGGCATTTGGTCTGAGTGGGGTTTCTATTCGATGTCGCTTTGCGTCTACGGTGCTGCGGTTATGGGCTGGCGTACCGCTGTTCAAAAGGATTGGGAGCAACACCGTATCTGGATGGTTCGCTTTGTCGGTGCCATGTACGGTGCGTTTTGGCTGTTCCGCGTCCTGCTTCTTGTCACTGGGCCTTTATTGCGGGAGTGGCAAAGTGCCTCAGTCTTGATCTCTATTTGGGCCTCTGCACCACTGGGCCTGATCATCGCCGATGCATTGCGGCGTTCTTGGGATGCCGAGAAATTTACCAGGGTGGCAACTTAGGTCTCAGTCCCGAGCGCTTAACCTGATTGTCCTGAGTCCTGAGTCCTGAGTCCTGAGTCCTGAGTCCTGAGTCCTGAGTCCTGAGTTCTGAGCCAAAATGCGCGGTGTTTCCGATCGGTAGGCCGCACCACCAGCGTCTAAAAGTACTACTGACATTTTTTTGAACGATGTTTGGCTGGAGCGTGAGACTCGCGCGCAAATGAATGTCGCCTCAGCATCGTTGCGCGCGTTCGTTGTGAGATACTCCTGTCGCAGCCGCCTTACCCTGTCGCAGTGCATCCCGGGTTTTTCCAACCCTTAGTGGCTGTCGATTATGGGAAGGGGTCTTTTCGAGCGGTAGGTGCACTTTGTGCACTTCGCAGGTAAGCGAAAAACAGTATTTTTATAAGTGATTATTTTAGAAGACATCAGCCTCAGCCGCGGTCCCAAGCTCTTGATGCAGAACGCATCGGCTACCTTGCAGCCAGGACAAAAACTTGCGCTCATCGGCGCAAATGGCACGGGCAAATCGAGCTTCTTTGCCATGCTGCTAGGGTCGTTAGGTGCAGACAGCGGGAACATACGTGGTATGTCCGGGTTGCGGCTGGCGCATATGGCGCAGGAGCTGGAGGCGAGTTCTGAGACGGCGCTTAGCTTTGTCATGGCGGGAGACTTAGCGGTCTTTACTCTTCTTCAAAAAATCGCTGAGGCCGAGCGCGCAGAGAACTTCGAAGAGGCCGCGTCCTACTATCAAGAACTCGATACGCTAGATGGTTACGATGCAGAGCGACGCGCTGAGCAACTCCTGCTCGGTCTCGGCTTTAATCGGTCCGAGCTGCATCAGACCGTGACAGATTTCTCCGGTGGCTGGCGCGTGCGCTTGAATCTGGCGCGCGCGTTGATGACGCCCTCAGACGTTCTTCTGCTTGATGAGCCCACCAACCACTTAGATCTCGATACGATGCTTTGGCTTCAATCCTGGCTGCTAAGATACGAAGGTACGTTGCTCATGATTTCGCATGACCGCGATTTCATTGACGCGATTTGCGATCGTACCTTGAGCTTGGAAGGCCAACAGCTCGTTACCTATCGTGGTGGTTACTCTGCCTTTGAGAAACAGCGTGCGGAGCGCATGGCACAGCAACGCGCCGAGTACGCGCGTCAGCAAAGAGAGATCGCTCACATCGAAGACTTTGTGCGTCGGTTCCGTGCCAAAGCGACCAAAGCGAAACAGGCGCAAAGTCGCTTGAAAGCACTCGAGCGCATGGAGACAGTTGCACCTGCGCACGCCGACTCACCGTTTTATTTTCAATTTCCCGAGCCTGGTAAAACCAGCGATCCACTGCTGTCGATCGATGATTTGTCATTGGGTTATGGCGACGAAACTATTCTGAACAATGTTTCATTCTCGCTTCATCCCGGCGATCGTATTGGGCTCTTAGGTAAGAACGGGGCGGGGAAATCGACATTGCTCAAAGGATTGACGGGTGCCTTGAAAGCTCAGAGCGGCAGGCGAGTAACGGGTGCCCACCTGCGAATCGGCTACTTTGATCAGCAGCAGTTAGATGTGCTCGATCTCGACGCCAGCCCACTTCTTCATCTGCAGCGTTTAACACCCGCAGCCCGTGAGCAAAGTATTCTTGATTTCTTGGGCGGTTTTAATTTCAAAGGAGATCGTGCCAAAGAAGCAATTCGGCCATTCTCCGGCGGTGAAAAGGCACGTTTGGCGCTGGCAATGGTGGTCTGGCAGGACCCCAATGTTCTCATTTTAGACGAACCAACAAACCACCTCGATTTAGAAATGCGTCACGCGCTCGCTATGGCGTTGCAAGGCTATACCGGTGCCATCGTATTGGTGAGTCACGATCGCCATTTGCTTCGCCACGTTGTTGAGTCTCTATGGCTGGTCGAGGGTGGCTCAGTGGCAGAATACCCCGATGATCTCTCTACGTATGAGAAGTGGGTACTAGCGGGGGATAAAGCCCCTGAAAATCGGCCCGAGGGATCCAAAGGTGATACCTCCGGATCTGTGGGACGTGCTGATCATGGCTCGGGGCGTGATCAGAACAATTCTGGACTGCCTAATGGTATGGATAATAGCTCTGGCGCTCACGCCGTGACGTCTGGAAGTCCTCATAAACCAGCGCTCCGTGGAAAGGCTCAGCGGCAAAGTAACGTAGAGCAACGCCAGCGACTCAAACCTCTTCGCCAGGCACTACAGAAAACAGAGAAGCAGCTAGAAAGCCTTCAAAGCAAACTGGAAGCCTTGCAGATTGAACTTTCCGACCCCGCGATGTACGAGGCAGAGCGGCGCGACCGATTGGCTGAGGTGGTCAAACAGGAGGGGTCAATTAAAGTAGAGCTAGAGACCGCCGAGGAGCTCTGGATGGAGCAGCAAGAGGCCCTCGAGGATGCCAGCTGAGCAGGAGACCATGCCGACGACCGAACTGACGCCTTCTCAAGCTGATGTTGAGCGTAAAACGCTCGGGTGGGTCAAAGATTTTGTGGTCGGGCTAAATCTATGTCCCTTTGCGAGACCGCTATTAGCCGCCAACGCATTGCGCGTGACAATCTGTGAAGCGGCCGAGGATAAGGGTATTGCTGGCGCACTATTAGATGAAATCGAGCGTATCCAAAAAGCGTCGGAGGCAGAGATCGCAACGACGCTGGTTGTGTTTCCGAATGCCTTGCAACGTTTTGATGCTTACTTGGCGTTTCTGGATGGCGCGCAGCAACTCATTGAAGAGATGGATCTTATAGGTGTGCTGCAGCTAGCGAGTTTTCATCCTGATTATCAATTTGCCGGGGAGCCGATCGAGGCTGCGAGCCACTTCACCAATCGCGCGCCGTTTCCGATGATCCATCTGCTTCGTGAGGATATGGTGACTCGCGCTTTGGAGACCTACCCAAACCCAGAGCAAATACCCGAGCGCAACATCCGAAGACTCGAGGACTTGGGTCGAGAGCGACTTCAGCAAATGCTCACTGCGCTGGATGCGTGACACCTTCGCCTTGGGAGTGACGTTTGGCCATCCGCATCAGCCAGGATTACGGTCCACCATATCTTTTTTGAGCCGTGGCCAAGTCAGCAAGAAGAAGAGCGAGCAAAGCGCGTAGAGGCTGGCTGTTATCAGAATGGCTGACTGAAGACTCTGGGCGTATACCGCACCGCAGGCTTCTTGCAGGTTGGTCTCCAATAGTCCAATGACTTTGGGGTGGCACTGATTGCGCGCGAGTTCATCGACACCGACACCAAGTTCGATGATGCCATTCACAAAGAACACATCCGAAACAGCGCCGATGAATAAGGGGCCAAATCCGTATCCCAAAAGGTTGACCACAAATAACAGGATGGCCGTGGCGATGGCGCGCGCACGCATGGTGACTACGCCTTGGCCGATGGTGTATTGCGCAGCTAAGTAGCCATACTTAGAGAAGCCGGCAATGGCCAGACCAATGCCTGCCCAGAGCAAGCTCTCTGTTGTGAAGGCAAACAAGTAGAAGGGCACTGAGATACCCAAGCCGATGGCAGGAACCCAGGCAATCGCGCCCGGGTATGTCTTGTAGAGTTTCGAGGCGATCCAGCCTGTTCCGAAAGTGCCGAACGCCGCCGCTAGAGCCACCGGTGTGTTGATCCAAATCGCCGCCTCGCCCGCAGTGATGCCGTGAGATCGGACGAAGAAAATCGATTGGAAAGAACTAATGCCATAGCCGCAAAATGCTGCGATCGTTGCGCCAGCCGTCATTAGCCAGAAGGCGGGTTTTGTCGATAGCTCTTTCAGGGCCTCCCCAAGTGGAACCTCATCCTTAGGTTTGGTACCCGCTGGGTCGGTATAGCCACGTGGAGGTTCGGTGACGGTCAATTTGAAAACAAGCGCAATCAAAAGCCCGGGTAAGCCCAATACAAAGAAGGCGGTTCGCCAATCAAAGGCATCCGTGACCCAGCCGCCGATTAAGTTGGCAAAAAGACCGCCAAGCGTCACGCCCATGGCGTACACACCGAGTGCCTGAGCGCGATCCTGTGGTGCGTAGTAGTCAGCGATGAGCGAATTCGCGGGCGGTGTGCAGCCTGCTTCACCAATGCCAACCCCTGCGCGGCACATTAGCAAAACCCAAAACGCACCGATGGTGACAGAGCCAACCGTAACGTCTGTTGCTAAGCCACAGAGCGCCGTCATGAGTGACCAGAGCGCAATGCAGATCGTCATGATCCAAACACGATGCCCCGTGTCTGCGATGCGTGCCAAGGGAATGCCAACGATTGTGTAAAGCAGCGCAAAGCCAAAACCGGTCAGAAGGCCGAACTGTGTATCGGAGATACCGAGTTCTGGCACCAAGTCAGGACCTACAACGGAGAGAAGCCCGCGGTCGACGAAGTTCAACACATAGATAAGTGTCAGAGCGCTGAGAACATAAGTGCGGTAGGGCTTTGAGCCGTACCCCGTGTTCTCGGTGTGCGCTTCGTTTTCCACGGACGTGGCAGCATTGCTCATTGATTGACTTCCCAGAACAAAGTTTTCGTTATTAACGTTATGGTGTCTCAACCATATCAGAGAATTTGCGAGTTACCTCAAAATAACAAGATCAAATCGGATTATTGATAGACTGTGACAGGCGCTAATTTGGGGCCGTTTGCTACCCACATGTTGGATTGAGGTTGCCTATGGATTTGAATAATAAAACGGCCGTTGTAACGGGTGGTGGAAACGGTATTGGCAAATCGCTTTGCGTGGCTCTCGCGGAGGCAGGCGCCAAGGTGGTTGTCGCTGATATTGAACTGGAAGCTGCCACCGCTGTGAATGCTGAGCTTACTACCAACGGCCATCAATCGATGGGTTTACAGGTCGACGTGAGTGATGAGTCGAGCGTGATTGCTCTGCGAGACGCAGCGGTCGAGACGTTTGGCAGTGTGGATATTTTGGTCAACAACGCAGGTGTTATGCACGCCACCAAGCCGCTCTTTGCTACCACAACTGCCGATCTCGAGTGGGTGATGTCGGTTAATGTCGGTGGGGTAATGAACGGTATTCGTAGCTTCGTGCCCCTTTTTATTGAGCAGGGTACACCCGCGTGGATCCTCAATACAGCCTCTGAGCACAGCTTGGGTGTCCCTCACTTGGGTGGCGGTTTATACACGGCCTCAAAACACGCAGTGCTGGGTTTGTCTGATGTGCTTAGGCGCGAACTGCCCGACCACATCGGTGTCAGCGTGCTTTGCCCGGGTATCGTCGGCACCACGTTGTGGAAAGCGAGTGAGCGCCGCCAAGATCGTTACGGTGGGGTAGAGGCCGGCTCAGAGCAGGCTGGTGCAGCGATGCAACATATTGGCATGCCCGCTGAGTGCGTAGCAGAAGCGACGATCCGCGGCCTTCAAGAAGAGACCTTCTTCATTGTCACGCACCCCCATGCAGTCGAGTTTGGAAAGTCACGGTGGGATGAAATTGAGTCGGCGTTTGCCGCGCAAGCACCGAGATTCGAAGGCGACGAGAAATACGATCTAAATGTGGTACTAAAACAACTCGGTGGAGGCTAGCCCACTTCGATAGATTTAACTACCCTCCAGAGCGAAGACAGGATTCGGTTTGTCAAAGCCGATAATAAAAACAAAAGCAAAGCGACGATCGCGAAGTAACAAATTGATTGGAGAAGTTTGGGGTGACTAACAGGGCGATAGTAAGCAGCTTTTTGCTGTTGATATTAGGTCTATTGGGCTGGACGGGTATCGAGATGTACCTATTCGATTACCAATACAAGGTGGCGTCACTGCACACCTTCGCGGGAAGTATTTTCCTACTGATTATCGCCCTCCACCTAACGAATAACTTCCAGTCGCTGAAGCGCTATTTGCTGTCGATCGAAGGCCGGAGCCTAAAAAGCCAGTCGAGTGAGGCTAGCAACAATAGCCAGAGTAAGATGCTCACGACGCAGGCCTATGCGATCATCGTTGCAGGCGTTCTACTCATTCCCGTCTACGAGTTTGACTTGCCCCCGATTACAACGGTTTATGACTTTGGCAAAGCTCAGCGCGGTACAACCGACGTGTTTTACAAGCAAATGTCCACCAAGGCCGGGAGTGGTCAGCAACCCATCACCGTAGAGGTGTTGCGCGGTGCTGAAGCAACCGACCCTCAGGTGGCTATCTGGATCGAGGACGAGTCGGGCACGCTTCTAAGTACACTGTATGTATCGAGCGCGCTGGCAACGAATAACTTCTTTGCCATTGATGGCAGTACGCCACGAAGACCCGAGGCCCTGCCCATATGGTCACATCGGCGGGGAGTAAAAGCTGCAGATGGCCTTTACGCTCCCGACGATGACACAAAACTTGCTGATGGAGTAACCGCGGCAACACCCAACACCAACTTTATTTTAAGTTCAGGTTTCCACGCGTCGGGCGATTCGCGCATCAGAGTCATGCTTGAGGTTAACGCTTCGTTCGACTGGAACGAGACTTACCACGAAAATGCCTATCCTGATGATCCTGTTTACTCAGGTTCTGGGTCCGTAGGACAGCCCGCACTGTTATTTGCGACGCCTTTTATTAACCGGCGCGAGGCCAACATTTTAAAAATGAGTCTAGTCGGACGCGGCCATCACTCGGGAAAGGACGGTGAGATCTATGCAGATCTCAGTGGTATCACCACGGCGCGTGATCTTGTGGCGCGTGCCCTTGTTTTCATTGAGCCGCCAGAAGAGCAGATAGCCAGCACACTCTAGGGCTCAGTACAAAAGGGTCCTTCGCTCGCTCTTGACGCGATAGCGCGGCGATTCCCCACGATTGGTAGGCCCTGAGAAAATGGGTGTGTTCATCAGGAGAGGAACGGTTGTAACTGTTACTCAGAAGTGGCACTGACCGCTTTGATTTCCACCTGCACGTCCATTGCATCCAAAGTGGCTCTCACGTCATACGCAATCCAGGCAACCCAGAGGACAGCAGCGGCTGAAACCCAAACTGCGGGGAAAAATACAAACGCGAGTACCCAAAGCGCGATAAAAAATGGCCAGCGCTTGAACGCTTTTGCAAAGCGTTTTGGTGTTGATTCTGCCCCCGGAGAGTAGGCGAAGGACTTCACACCCAAGAACCATGCATTCGCGACAAGCGCCGCGATAAATACAAGTTTTGGTGGCGGCGGCGCATCGATTTCTGGGTTCTCGTCGAGTGGTGCGTGTACGCCCTGGCTTCTCTTAGTAAGCGCGTGCTCAATGGCGTTCCAAACGTGCATCGGCGTGGGTCTTGCCACAGTGCCATTGAGATTTTTCTCAGACGGCACGGATCGCCAGCGGTAGAGAATCTCACTCGATTGATTAACCACCAGCACACCGGGCTGAAAAAATCCTTTCGGATGTTCGACCTTCCAGTTTGCACCGCGCTGCAGAAACTCGGTTTTTCCGCGGCTGGCGTAGAGGGTCAGCCAATCTCGCTCGTTACAAACGCGCGGGATTTCCTGGTGCGGGTCTCCGATGTTTTTAAAATTAAGATCCCAGTGGGTATGTGCCTGATCCGCAAGATATTGTGGCTCACTGGTTATGGCAAAGACCTCACCACCTGCCGCACGAATCTTGTCGACCACACCGTCGTCAATATAGCTCCGCAACTCGGAGCGACAGGGCGGTCACCAAAACCCTCGGTAAAACAGTAGGACGACGAACGCGTGCTGGGCAATTGCGGCGTCAAGCCAAGGTAAGCGGGCACCCGGAGGTGGGTCGAGCTCAGCCTGCGGCTTGCCTTCTACTGCTGGCTGGCCATTCACAATCTCAATCGACCAAGGGCTGCTCGCACCGCTAATCCGAAACGAGTGCTGTTCACAGCGATCGCCACCACACAAAATGAGCTTTAAATCACCGGATTGATCGAGAGTGCTATCGGCGTCGATGATGCCCGTTGCGCTAAACGTATCACCCGCAGCAAGGTCTGAATCATTGAAAAACGCCACCGCTGCATCAACACGTTCGCTGAGTGCGGAGGGGATTATTTCACTGACTTGGTGGGGCATCGGTGTCTCGCAGAAGAACCTAGATCTACCAAACTAGTTAAAAAGAGTGTCACAGGTCAACCCTGGTAGCTCGAGGCAGTAGGTCAGTGACTGAAGCGTGGAGATGAGGCAGAGTAGAAGAAAGGACGATCAAACATTTACATACGAGAGCTGACCACCCAAATTGATACTTTGAAAGGCCCAGCACCGGAGAACGATAACAATGCCTACTGTGCCGACTATCGACTTATCTAACATTGACGCTGCGGCGCTAGCTGCCATTGATCAAGCCTGCCTTGACCATGGATTTTTCAAGCTAAAAGGCCATGGTCTAAATGACGCTATTGATGAGATGTGGCGCGAAGCCAGACGCTTCTTTGCGCTGCCCAGAGACATCAAGCAGTCAGTGATGCGTCAGCCTGATCGGGCGTTTGGCTACTTTGATCGAGAGCTCACTAAACAGAAACGCGATAAAAAAGAAGTGTTCGATTACTCAGCGAAACCAGAGCCGATGTTTGACTCGGGTGGGTCGAGCTACTGGCCTGATAATTCTCAGGGGCAGTTGACTGAACACGGTGCAGAGCGGTTTCAAGAGGTACTTCTCGACTTTTATAAGAAGCAAAACGTGCTGGCCCATGAGGTTATGCAGCTGGTCTGCCGAGCCATGGGTGCATCTGAGGGAGCCCTAGATGATCTCTTCGGTGAGCGCCACACCAGCACGGCGCGTCTCAACAATTACCCCACGGAAGATCCTCTCCCGGAAGAAGAGCGCGACCCCACTATTGAGCTCGCCTCCGTTGCGCTTGGTGAGCACACTGATCCCGGCGCGGTGACGCTGCTCCTTCAAGATGATGTGGGTGGGCTGCAGACCGAATC